>DATAUX010000202.1:0-16613 GCA_036268015.1 Solirubrobacteraceae bacterium
AATGCCGCGCTCGCCGGTGTCCGTCCGCCCCCGGCCCCGGCCCCTGACCCCCGGCACTCGGCCCCGACCGCCGACCGCCGGCCGCGGCAGTCGCAGGATCCGGCTACGCCAGGGCCGCTACGCCGAGCTCTTGGCAGCGACCGGTGCGCCGGCCGGGCCAGCGTCGGCCGCCGGGCTCGGCCCGGTGCCGGCGACGACGACGTCATGCCAGACGTAGACGATCGGCACCTGGTACCAGCTCTGGCAGTTCGTCCGGAAGTCGATCATCTCGGGCCCGAGCCAGTAGCGCTCCCAGTCGAGCTTGCTGTCGAAGTCGATCACCTGGAGGAACTTGTACCGGTCGTCGCGGGATCGGTAGACGATGTGCGAGGTCGCGCCGTAGCGCAGCGAGATCGTCGAGACCCGGTCTAGCTCGGCGGCGAGCTCGTCCGACCGGAAGCCGGTCGCGTACCACGGAAGGTGTACGACGCCGGCCATCAGGCGCCGACCTGGGCCTGGATCGCGCCCGGCCCGTCAGCGGTCCGGCCGCGGCCTTCGGCGGCCGCGCCGACGAGGATCGCGATCTTGCCGAGGTGCTTGTTCTCGCGCATCAGCTGGTGGGCCTCGCCGACGCCCTCGAAACCGAATGTCCGCCAGAGCACGGGTCGAATCCTACCCTGATCGATCAGCTCGTTGGCCTTCAGGCAGTCGTAGGCGTTCGCGAAGTGCGAGCCGACGATCTCCTTCTGGCGCATCCAGAGATACCGGACGTCGAAGTCGACGTCGAATCCGGTCGTCCCCGCGCAGATCACGACCTTGCCGAACGGCCGGACCGTGAAGACCGAAGTCGGGAAGGTCGCCTTGCCGACATGTTCGAAGACGATGTCCGGCGCCGCGCCGAGGATCTCCTTGACCGCCTTCGCGAAACGCCGGGTCTCACCGAAGCGGGCCTTCTCCTCGTCAGGAGTCTCGCCGCCCTTGCGCATCATCCCGGCGAAGTCGTTGCGGTTGATGTACCCGGTCGCCCCGAGCTCCATCACGAGACGACCCTTCTCCTCAGAGGAGACGACGCCGACGCACTGGGCTCCGGCGGCCGCGCAGAGCTGGGTCGCGAAGACGCCGAGACCTCCGGCCGCCCCCCAGATCAGGACCCGGTCGCCGGCCTTCAGCCCGCAGCGCCCGATCAGCATCCGGTAGGCCGTGAAGTAGACGAGACCGTAGGACCCGGCCTCCTCCCAGCTGAGCGCCGCCGGCTTGGGCAGGAGCTGCTGGGCCTGGACCTTCGTGAACTCGGCGAACGATCCCCAGGTCGTCTCGTATCCCCAGATCCGCTGGGACGGCGCGGCCAGCGGATCGAGGCCATGGACCTCGGGGTCCTCGTATGAGGCCTGGTTGCAGTGCATCACGACCTCGTCGCCCGGCTTCCATCGGGTCACGCCGGGCCCGACCTTCCAGACGATCCCGGACCCGTCCGACCCACCGATGTGGTGACCGTACTGGGGGTGGTCGCCCGACTTGAACACCGAGATCGGCTTGCCGAGGGCGGCCCAGACGTTGTTGTAGTTGACGCCGGCCGCCATCACCCGGACGACGACCTCGAACGGCCCGGGCTCCGGGACGTCGATCTCCTCGATCTGGAACGCGTCGATCGGCTCGCCCTGACGGTCCTCGCGAATCACCCAGGCGGCCATCGACGCCGGGAGCGTGCCGGGCGTGAGGTCGAGGTTCGCGGTTGGCTTGAGGTCGACGGCCACTTCGGTGGGACCTCTCGTCGGGGGACGGTTGACGGTAGATCGTATACCGGCCCGCCGTCGCGAGCCGGTCGGCGTCATCATGTCGGCCGTGGCGCGCCGAGCGGCAGGCAAGGACGCGGAAGTCGCCGGCGGGATCCCGCCGGCGCGCGTCAACGGGCGCCTGCGCGACCGGTCGCCTCGCGTGGCCAACAAGGCGCCGCGGACGGGTCCGGCCGAGATGTCGGTGTTCGAGAGCGCGATGCGCTACTTCGAGCTCGCGGCCGACCATCTCGGGCTCGAGCCGGGTATCCGGGCCGTCCTGAAGTCCGCCCGTCGGGAGGTCCAGGTCCAGATCCCCGTGCGCCTGGCAAGCGGCGAGCTGCACGTCTTCTCGGGGTATCGCGTCCAGCACAACGGGGCGCGCGGCCCGTACAAGGGCGGGATGCGCTACCACGAGGAGGTCAACCTCGACGAGGTGCGCGCGCTGGCGGCGCTGATGAGCTGGAAGACTGCGGTCGTCGGCGTCCCGTTCGGCGGCGCGAAGGGCGGCGTCAACTGCCCGGCCGGGCGACTCGGCGAGGACGAGCTGGAGCGGATCACGCGATCGTTCATCGACAAGATCGCGACCGTGATCGGCCCGACCCGCGACATCCTGGCGCCGGACGTCAACACGAACGCCCAGGTGATGGCCTGGATGATGGACGAGTACAGCAAGCTCCACGGCCACACGCCGGCGATCGTGACCGGCAAGCCGATCGCGCTCGGCGGGTCGCTCGGCCGGGACTCGGCGACCGGCCGGGGCGTCGTCTGCTGCTACATCGAGGCTGCCCGGGCGATCGGTCTCCGACCCGAGGGCACCCGCGTGGTCCTCCAGGGCTTCGGAAACGTCGGGTCGTGGGTCGCCCGTCTGATCTGTGAGCTCGGGTGCGTGCTGGTCGGCGTCGCCGACGTCGACGGGGCGATCCACTCAGAGGCGGGGATCGACCCGAACGCGCTGCTCGCGCACATGGGCGACGGCGGGTCGCTCCCGGAGTACGATGGGCCCGGAGTCGAGGAGATCGCCGGGGACGAGCTGACCGGCCTCGACTGCGAGGTATTCGTGCCGGCCGCGCTCGGCGGGACGATCCACGCGGCGAATGCCGACGGGATCCGCGCGCGACTGGTGATCGAAGGGGCGAACGGACCGACGACGCCCGCGGGCGACGAGATCCTCCGCGAGAAGGGCGTCCTCGTCGTTCCCGACATCCTCGCCAACGCCGGCGGCGTGATCGTCTCGTACTTCGAGTGGGCCCAGAACCTCCAGCATGTCGGCTGGGAGGAGCCCGAGGTCAACGACCGGCTGGCCAGGATCCTTGCGGCCGCCTACCAGGGCGTCGCTTCGCGGGCCGAGACCGACGGCGTGGGGATGCGGATCGCGGCCTACGCGATCGGCATCGAGCGGGTGCTCGAAGCCGCGGTCGCCCGCGGCTACTACCTCTAGTCGCGCCGGCCGGGCGGCCGGCGCCCGCCGGACCGGCTCCGGCTCAGAGACCGACCGGGTGGCGCACGACGTAGCCGGCGGTCGACCCGATCGTCGAGCTCCAGCGGGTTCCGGTCTCCGACAGCGCGACCGTGTCGAACCGGCGGCCGTCGATGACCATGAAGGCGTGGCTCGCGTTCGCGTAGATCGTCACGTCGGCACCCGGCCCGGCCGCGCCGTAGCTCTCGAGCTGGGTCGAGTCCTCGGGCGAGCTCAGCAGACCGGCCGCGTGCAGGACGTAGGAGACCGACCCTGAGCAGTCGTAGCCGCTCGAGGCGAACGACGCGTGGCCGCCGCCCCAGATGTACGGGAGCGTGGCGATCCGATCGCCGGCCGCCTCCATCGCGGCGATCTGCGCCGGCGCCTGGGGACCGGCGGTCGGTGCGACCGGGGGAGCCGTCGGGGCGGCGCCGCCGGTCGCGGCGGTCGCGACCGTCGCGGTCGCCGTCGGGGCCGGCGGGCTGACGACCGCGGCGGTGAGTGTGGCCGCTGCCGGGGCGACGGCGGCGACCGGGGCGGCAGCCGCCGCGGTTCCGGCCGTGACCTTGGCGAGCAGGGCTCCGAGCGTCGTGCCCGTCGCGCTGCGCAGGCCGAGGGCGGCCAGGGTGGCCGGGCCGACGATCCCGTCGACGGTCAGCTTGTGGGCCTTCTGGAAGCGCTTGAGCGCGCTCCTCGTGTGCGCGCCGAACTGGCCGTCGGCGGTCACGCCGAGCCGCCGCTGAAGGCTGCGGACGGCCGCGGCGACGCTCTTTGCCGTCGAGGTCGTCGTCGACGTCGCGGACGGCTTGGCGGCGGCGGTCGTCTTGGGTGCCTTCGCCGCCGGCGCTGCCGGCGCCTTCGCCCCCGGAGCCTTCGCCGCGGTGGTCGTCGGCGCGGGCGTCGCGGCCGCGGATGGGGTCGCTCCGGCGGCGACGCCGCCGGCCGGGCTGTTGACGGCGGCGGTCGCGGTCGACGTGTGCGCGGTCCGGGCCGTGCTCGTCGCGGCGGCGCCCGATCTGGTCAGGGTGGGTCCGGCCGGGAGGCCGAGCGCGGCGCGCGTAGCCGGTCCGGCGACGCCGTCGGCGGTCAGGTGGTGGGCCTTCTGGAAGGCCTTGACCGCGCGAGTCGTCTGCGGGCCGAAGTTGCCGTCGGCGGCCAGGCCGAGTGCCTTCTGGAGCGCCTCGACCGCCGTGTTCGCGGTCGTGGCGGGCGTCTGCCCGGTCGGGCCGGGCGTGTCGCCCTGACCGGTCGTCGGCGTGGCGGCCGCGGCGACGGTCGCCATGACGCCGGTCGCGGGTGCGGCGACGGCGGCGATCAGGCCGACGATCGAAAGTCCGCGGGCGGCCGGTGAGGGCAGACCGGTCGCGCGGTCGGCGGCCTCACGGCGGGCGATCGAGTGCTCGAGCGAGTCGAGCAGGACGTCGGGATTGCTGAGCTCACGCGGGCCTCTCAGGCGGCCGAGCTCGATCGAACCGCGCCGTGACCGGCGGCGGCGCTCAAGAGAACGTTCAAGTGATCCGGCCCAGAGGTCGGGTCGCATCAGATCGCGCGGGCCGTCATCCATGTTCCTGCGTCTCCTGGCGGTCGGGTTAAAGCCTGCGAGGTGAGCTGACGGGCTCGCGCACCGAACTTGCGCTACGCCGTGCATCCGGCGATTCGCCCCTGCGGCAACTGCCGCCTTTGGTTCCCCCGCTCGCCGGTCGGTGAAGATCGGCGATTCGGCTTGTTATGTGAATGCGAAGATAGCCGAGATCGCGGATCGATGTCGCAGCAACGATCGCGGCCCCGGTCGGACGGGTCGCCCGCCGCCGAAAGCGGGGTCGCCGGCCGCCGAAAGCGGGATCGCCGGCCGCCGGAAGCGGGATCGCCGGCCGCCGGGTTCACGTCCGAGGAGCCCTGCCGCGCCTAGCTGGTCGGCTTGGGCCCGACGGCGAGGCTGGCGCTCTTGAGGCCGGCGGATCGGACGCTTACGGTGTAGCTGCCGGGGCCGAGCTCGGCCCGCAGCTGGGCCATGTCCTGGGGGTTGATCGGGGCGGTCTCCTGGTGGAAGGAGCCGGTGCGGGTCGACTCGACGGCGACCTGCTGTGACGCGTCGGTCATGTTCGTGATCACGAGCTTGACCGGGCCGGCGCCGAGATGATCGGGGGAGAGGCTGACCCCGTCGGGCGTGATCGCCGTCGCGACGATCGCCGGCGCCGGTCGTCCGGAACGGCCGGGTCCGGTCCGGTCGGTGCCACAGCCGGCGAGCGCGAGCGCGACCAGAACGGCCGCGGCCGGCGGCAGGATCGGCACGGCACGACGGCCGGGTCGTCGGGTCATCGATCCGTGACGGGAGCATCCCCTCCGTCGGCGAACGGAAGGTCGGAGACGGTGGCGAGCACGGGTCCGTCGGCCACGGTCAGCCTGTCCCCGGGTCCGGCCGCGCGGCGGACGAGGGCGAGGCCGATCGGGCCGTGGACCGGCGAGATCGCGACGCTCGACAGAGCGCCGACGACGGTGTCGCCGAGCCGCAGCTGATCGCCGACGCCGGCCGGGCCGGAGAGCCGGAGTCCGCGGAGGTGGCGGTTGGGCTTGCCCTTCCAGTAGAGGCGGGCGACCGTCTCCTGGCCGACGTAGCAGCCCTTGGTGAAGCTGACCGCCCGGCCGTGGATCCCGGCCTCCTGGGGCATCGTCGTCTCGTCCATCTCGACGCCGAGCCGCGGCTGGCCGTGTTCGACGCGCAGGCAGTCGACCGCGGCCTGGCCGACCGTGAGGGCGCCGAGTCGTTCGAGTTCGGCCCGGACGACCGCAAGCGCTTCGGACGCGAAGATCAGGTCGAGTCCGTGGGGAGTGCGGACGGCGAGCACCGGTGCTCCGGCGAGCGTCGTCTGGACGTTGGCATGCTCGTCTGGTCCCGGCGGGGTGGTCACGAGTTCGTCGGAGCGCGGGCCGATGAGCGAGACCAGACTGCGCTGCAGCGTCCGCTTGTGGAGCTCGGCCCGGTAGCCGATCCGCAGCTGGGTGATCGCGTCGAAGAGTGCCTGGAGGCCGACGCGCTCGGTGTCCAGGAGGAATCCCTCGTCGGTCCGGATCACGCGCGGGTCGGCGAGAATCCGGCCCTTGTGGGTGAGCAGGGTGGCGTAGGCGCCGCCGCCGACCGGGATTGCGCCGATGTCGTTGGAGAGCATCGAATCGAGGAAGGCGGCCGCCTCGTCGCCGGTCACGGCGAGCTTGCCGCGGTCGGAGCGGTCGAACAGGCCGACGTCGTCGACCAGCGCCCGGTACTCGACCGGGTCGGGATGCGCGGTGACGGTTGTCGTGGTCATGGATCCGAGCATAGACCGGTAGGCTGACGGCGGCATGGCGCTCGCGGACACGTTCAGCCAGATCACCGGATCCCTGCCGGATGACTGGACCGACCTCGAGCTGGACCTGCGGATCGCGGACGAGTCGCGCTACGTCGAGGCGGCCATGTACATGGTGACGTGCAACGCCCAGCCGTACTCCCGTCACGACTGGCACTGGCGGATCCTGGTCGCCCACCGGTTCGGCCATGGGGCTTCGGCTCCGACGGTCCACGGGACGCTCGGGCTGCTCGACGATGCGGGTCTCGTCGGCGAGCTCGCCGTCCGCGAGGTCCGCGAGGGCCGGACCGAGGTCACCCAGCTGTGGGGCCGGCCGTACTCCGTACGGGAAGAGCTCCGCCGGCTGCACGCCCAGTAGGGCGATCGCCGCCGAGGGTCAGGGGTTCTGGCCGAGGCTGGCCTCGAGCTCGGAGGCGAACGCGCTCTGGCCGGCGGCCGTCGGGTGGAAGCTGCCGCGCTCGGGTGTCGGCCACCAGGCGTCGGTGAAGGTGACCGGGTTGATCCACGGAGCGCCGTCGCACAGACCGTGGCCCGGGGCGGCCGCGAAGTCGGGTCGCGAGTCCACGGCGGCGATCTCGACGCCGGCCGACCTGGCCTTGGCGACCTGCGCCCCGATCACGGCGTCGAGCCTGTCGGCGGCCGCGTTGAGCAGGACCATGTCAGCCGGGGCGAAGCCGACCGGGTTGACGAGGTAGAGCGTGCCGACCAGGCAGCCGGTCGTCGGCATCGACGGGAACAGGTGCGGGTAGAGGAGGACGCGGATCCGGGCGTTCGGCGCGCGGCGCTGGATGTCCTCGTAGAGGCCGGCGAGGCTCGGGACCGTGACGACGACGGTGGCCCTCGTCTTCTGGGACGCGTGCGCCCGGGCGCAGGCCGCGTCACAGAACTGCCAGGAGTTGTCCTTCGTCGTCACGAGAATTCTTCCGCCCCGGGTGAGCAGCCGGGTACCGAGGTCTGCGTACGTGTCGGTCGCCCCGGCACACGTCGTCCCACGCGAGACGTAGATCCCGTCGACCTGGACGCAGCCGGAGACGGCGAACGCGAAACCGGCGTCGTTGCCGCCGACGCTGAGCGTCACGAGGCGGGTCGTCAGGCTGGGCTTGCCGGCCGGTGCGATCTGGTCGAGTTGGGCGCCCTCGGCGTACTGACCGGTCGCGTGCCCGCCGAGGTCGGCGACGAAGTCCGCCATCATCGCGCCGCTGCACGCGTGAAAGGAGAAGTCCGACGGCTGCTCGATCTTCAGGAACCGCTTGACCAGGGGCCCGTAGGCGACGTTCGACCGATCGCACTCGCCCTTCGTCCCGCGGATGAACGGAGGGTTGCCCTCGCCGGAGGAATACGAGTCGCCGAGGGCGACGTAGCGCGCCGCCGCCGGTCTGGCGGCGGCGGTCGAGGATGCCGACCCGGCGCAGATCAGGATTGCCGACGCGATGACCACGGCGGTCGCGATCCGGCGGGACGCTCCGGCCCTCCGACCCCCGACTGCGGCACCTGACATGGTGTCCTCCCGTGACTGGACGTCCTGGCGACGCGACGAGCATACTCACACCGTCGGTGTTGTGCTAGCAGCAGATCGCCGATGATGGCAGTTGTGGTGGTGTTCGTGTCAGCAACCACCACCACCGGCTGGTTGTCGGCGTCGCCGTGTCCTGGCCGGGATCGAGCGCACGCGCCGATCGGCGAGGGGAGGGGATCCTCGTCGGAGACCCGGAGCCCGTGCTGTCGGTCGGGTCCGGCTAGACTCGGCGTGCCGGCCGGCAGACGGCGCCCGGCGACCGAGGTCGGGCACCGCCCCCGCCGAGTGGGCAGATTCGAACAGTGAGTCGAGAACGTGAGACGCGAGCACCGAGCGTGACCTCCGCGACGGCGATCCGCCTGGTCGTCAGCGGCGACGTGCAGGGGGTCGGCTTCCGCGAGGCGACGGTCCGGCGGGCGGGTGAGCTGGGCGTGAGCGGCTGGGTGCGCAACGCGGATGACGGGACGGTGCTCGTTCACGCGGAGGGGCCGGCCGGCGCGGTCGACGAGCTCGTGGCCTTCCTGCGGACGGGCCCGCCGGTCGCGCGGGTCGACGATCTCGCGGTCGACCGGGTACGGGTCGAGGGGCACGAGCAGTTCGCGGTCCGGGGCATCAGCGCCGGCGTCTTCGTCGTCCAGGAGCACGCGGCCACGGCTCGGCACTTCGACCTCCGACTGGAGGTCGGCGGCGTGATGCGGTCATGGGCGGTGCCGAAGGGCCCGTCGATGGACCCGGCCGTCAAGCGGCTGGCCGTCGAGGTCGAGGATCACGCGATCGGGCACAACGCGTTCGAGGGCAGGCTCGACGCCGGCGGCGTGGTCGTCTGGGACCGGGGGACCTACGAGCAGGGCGGTCGGGTCGCCTGGCCGGAGGCGCTGACCCGGGGTCACGCGGTCTTCGTCCTGCACGGCGAGAAGCTGGCCGGTGGCTTCGCCCTCCAGCGGACGCGAACGGGCGAGAAGGCTCAGTGGCTGCTGATCAAGCGCCGCGACGAGCGCGCCCGGCCGGGGTCTGACGTCGTCGCCGAGTTTCCCAGGTCGGTGCTCAGCGGCCGGACGCTCGACGACCTGGTCGGCTGAACGCCCGGTCCGGGAGCGGCCGGCGCGGGACGCCCGGCGGCCGGCGGTCGGCGGGGGGCCCGGCTGCCGGCGGGGGTTGTCCGGCAGCCGGTCTGAGACTGTGGCGGGCGGTGAGGCGCCGAGGCTCACCCCGTCGGAGCGGCCCTTCCAGCCTGGGCGCCCGCTGCGGTCTGACTGGGTTATCGGCCGCGACGCCCGAAGCCTTAGATAAAGACGGGATCTTGTGGCAATTTTTGGGTTTCGGTACAAAAGACGACAGTTTGTCGCGATTCGTACGATTCTTCTCAGAGACACGACAACACGCAGGCCGCCTGATCCGCTGGGCGCGGGTCCCCGGGTCCCACCGCCGGGCTCGGGCTCGGGCTCGGGCTCGGGTTCGCCACGGCGCCGGCGGTCGACCGCCGCCTCAGCCGTCGCCAGTCACCGGGTTCGGCCGGCTGACGCCCAGCCGAGTCCCGCGGCAGGCAGGCCCTAGGCCCCGCGCGCGAGCCGGCCGCCGGGCGTCCGGCGCCGGGCATCCGACAGCCGCCAGGACATCGTCGCGGTGAACGCGGCGGCCACGAAGACGGCTGGCCAGGCGCCGATCACGAGGCCGAGGATGTGCGACGCGATGAACGCGCCCAGGCCGCACCCGCCGAGCTGGACGGCGATCCGCCGGCCGTCGCGCCGGTCCCAGGCGACCAGGCACCAGATCCCGAAGATCGCGAGGACGAGGCCGCCGAGCGGGCGGGACCCGGTTGCGACGGCGACGCCGAAGCCGGCGATCAGGCCGCAGGCGGCGACCGGGGCGGTCGGAAGGTCGTTCACCAGGCAAGCGTACGCGACGAGGCGACCCGGCCGGCCGGCCGGCCTCACCTCGTGGTGTGGAACATCGTCGCGATGTCCGGGACCCGCTTGACGATCCCGAACGCCGCCTCCCACTTGGCCCAGGCCGCCAGCCGCGCCCGGTCGAACACGCCGAACGGCTGGCCGGGCCCGCCGGTGAACGCGCCGCGAAGGGCGGCCAGCTCGGCCATCAAGAGCGAGCGGTCGAGGTCGGGCACGGCCGCCAGCTCGTCCTTGGCGCTGGCCGTCGGATCCGAGACCGTCAGGTCGTACCCGCGCTTGATCGCATCGACCGTATCGCTGACGAGCGCGGGTCGGCGCTTGAGCAGCTGGCCGTCGACGCACAGGACCAGCTCGGGGTAGGCCGGCGCGCCGTAGTCGTCGACGCGAAACTCGCGGATCGCCGGACGGGCCCGGTGGAGGGCGACGCCCTCGACGTCCCAGAACGCCGTGACCGCCGAGACATGCCCGCCCAAAAGGGCCGGCACCGCGTTGAAGCCGATCGTGACCTGCTTGACGCGCTTCGGGTCGCCGCCGGCGCCGGCGACGGTCGAGTCGAGGACGGCGACGTCGCTCGGGGCCCCCGTGACCCCGGCCGAGCGTCCCTCGAGGTCGCGGGGCGTCCGGATCTGGGGCTGGGCGAGCACGGCGGCGAGCGGCCGCTGGACGAGCGGCAGGACGCCGACGATGTCCTCGCCGGCGGCCCGGGCGATCGCGAGGTCGTGGATGTCGAGGATCGCGAAATCGGCCCGATCGGAGAGCAGCAGCTTGACCGAGTCGGTCGACGACGACGGCGTGACGATCTTCAGGTCGACGCCGGCAGCCCGATCGAAGCCGCGGGCGTGGGCCGAGTAGATCCCGGCGTGGACGGCGTTCGGCGTGAAGTCGAGCACGACCGTCGCCTGCGGCGGACCGGCCCGCGACCCCCCGCAGCCGGCGAGGACGGCGGCGACGGCGATCGCGCAGACGGCGGCGGCGTAGACCGTGCGAGTCGGCGACATCGGCACGGACTATAGGCGCGAGCCGGCCAGACCGGCCGGGCTCGCCGGAGCCGGGAAACCCCGCCAATAGACTCCGTGAGGATGCGCCGCCGGATCACCTTCTCGCGCAACCTGACGCTGTCCCTGTCGCGGACGTGTCGCTGCCACTGCAAGTACTGCTCGTTCGCGACCCACAAGGCCCACCTGTACGCGCCCGAGGAGGTCGAGGAGATCCTCGACGGGGCGGTCCGCCGCCGGGTCAAGGAGCTCCTCGTGCTGACCGGCGAGCAGCCTGAGGTCAACCGGGAGGTTGCCGGCCGACTCGAGTCCTACGGGCACGCCGACTTCACGGCGTATGTCGTCTGGGCCTGCCAGCAGGCCCTCGACCGGGGCCTCCTCCCGCACACGAACATCGGCGCGATCGACGCCCGGGATCTCGCCCGCCTGCGGGAGGTGACGGCGTCCCAGGGGCTGATGCTCGAGTCGATCAATCCGGACCTCGTCGCCCACCAGGGGTCGCCGAGCAAGCACCCGGATGTCCGCCTGGAGACGATCGAGGCGGCCGGCCGGCTGAAGATCCCGTTCACGACGGGGATCCTCGTCGGGATCGGCGAGACCCCCGACGACCGGATCGCCTCGCTCGAGGCGATCGCCGCGGTCCACGCGCGGCACGGTCACATCCAGGAGGTGATCCTCCAGAACTACGTCCCCCACCAGCGCTACTACGGCCAGGAGCCGGCCGAGATCGCCGATGCGGCGGCGGCCGACTACTGGCGGACGGGGATCGCCCACGGTCCGACGCTCGACCTGCCGTCGTGGGCGTGTCCGATCACGGTCGACGACCTCACCGACCTCGTGCGCGAGTGCCGCCGGCTGATGCCGGACGTCGGGATCCAGGTCCCGCCGAACCTCTCGGACTGGTGGCCGGGCCTGATCGAGGCGGGGGCGACCGACCTCGGCGGCCTGTCGGCCAACGGCGACCACATCTCGCCCGAGCATCCGTTCCCGTCACCCCACCAGGTCCGCAAGCGCCTCGCGGCCGATGGCCTGGCGCTGACCGAGCGGCTGTGCGTCTACCCGGAGTACATCGACCCGGACTGGGTCGATCCGAGTGTGCTCGACGTGATCCGCCAGCGGTACTGGTCGTTCATCCCGCGCAAGGGGTCGGGCCGGCGCGAGCAGCGGCCGATCCGCCGGGATCTCGTGGCCGGGGCGATCGACCGGGCGACGCGTGACCTGAGACTGACGCCGGACGAGCTGACCGCGCTCTTCGCGGAGACGCGTCCCGAGGCGATCGAGGACATCCGCCAGGCGGCCGACGACCTGCGGCGGGACCTGGCCGGCGAGACCGTGACGTTCGTCGTCAACCGGAACATCAACGTCTCGAACATCTGTGTCGTCGGCTGCTCGTTCTGCGGCTTCGGCCAGGGCCGGCGCTCGCCCGACGCCTACGAGCACGACCGCGAAGAGATGGTCCGCCGGGTGCACGAGGCGGTCGACTACGGGGCCACCGAGATCTGCATGCAGTCCGGGATCCACCCGGACTGGGGGCTCGAGGACTACGAGGGCTGGCTCGCGCTGATCAAGGAGACGGCCCCGCAGATCCATCTCCATGCGTACTCGCCGATGGAGCTCGCCCACATGTGCGACGTGTCCGGACTGGGCGCCCGGGCCGTGCTCCGCCGGCTGCGGGCGGCCGGCCTGGACTCGACGCCGGGCACGGCGGCCGAGGTCCTCGACGACGGGGTCAGGGAGCGGATCTCACCGAACAAGCTGCCGGTCGCCAGGTGGGTCGAGATGATCGAGGCGGCCCACGCCGAGGGTGTCCCGTCGACGGTGACGGTGATGTTCGGCCACATCGAGGAGCCGTGGGAGCTGGCCGAGCACATGCGCGTCGTGCGTGAGGTCCAGGAGCGGACGGGTGGGTTCACCGAGTTCGTCCCGCTGTCGTTCATCCCGTTCCACACGATGCTCGGCCGGACGCACGGGATCGAGGAGATCACGGCGGACGAGAGCCTCAAGCACACCGCGGTCTTCCGCCTTGCCCTCGGCCGGAGCATCCGCAACATGCAGGCCTCGTGGGTCAAGCTCGGCGTCGACGTGGCGACCGAGTCGCTGCGGTGGGGGGTCAACGACCTCGGCGGCACGCTGATGGAGGAGTCGATCTCACGGATGGCCGGCTCCTATCACGGTGTCCGGCTCGACCCGCCGGAGCTGATCGCCGCGGCCCACCGCGCGGGGCGGACGGCGGCGGAGCGGACCACGCTGTATGAGATCAGGTCGATTTTCGAGCCGGTCCCGGCCGGCGCAGCACCGCGTCTGTAAGCGCGCGACTGGTCCTCGGGCGGGTCGACTCCCGGCGCTCGCCGCAGCCGATCGACGCTCGGGCCGCTCAGCGGAACATGTCCTCGGCCTCCGGTCGGATCATCGCGGCCGCGCCGGGTCCGTCGGCCGGGGTCACGTACGCATCGAGGCCGGAGACGATCACGACCGGCTGGCCGGAGTCCTTGCGCCGGGTCAGGTCGGCCGCGCCGGCGATCTGGTCGGCGAGGGCGATCCACGTCGCGGCGAGCTCCCGTCCGGCCCGGTCGTGGCGGCCGCGCCAGTCGGCGAGCGGGTCCAGGCCGGCCGCGCCGATCGCGACGTCGCACTGGCCGTGGCGCCAGGCCCGGCCGAAGCTGTCGGTGACGAGGACCGCGGGCGCGACGCCGGTCAACTCGAGGAGGCGGGCCCGCAGGGCCCGGGCCGATCCGTCGGGATCCACCGGCAGCAGGATGACCGTGTCCTGGGCGGCCGCGTTCGACGCGTCGACGCCGGCGTTCGCGCAGACGAAGCCGTGCCGCGTCCGGCAGATCAGGACGCCGTTCTGGGCCCGGACGACCTCGGCCGTCTCGTCGAGGATCGCCTGGACGTGGCGCGGGTCCCGCTGGCTGCCGGCGACGAGCCCGCGGGCGAGCGGCGTCACCTCGACCGAGTCGAGCCGGCGGACGCGACCCTCGGCCTTGGAGATCGCCTTGTGGGCGACGACGACGATCTCCCCGGCTGCCGGGCTGTAGCCGGTCGCGAGGATCGCGGCCGCGAGATCGTCGCCCGCGCCGATCTCGCCGAGCCCGTCGACCGGCCGCGCGCCGATCGATCCCATCAGGCCGGCGGGTCGCCGCCCGCGACGGCGTCGGGCCCGCCGTGGGCGAGGACCGCCCGGGTCCGCACGGCGTTGCCCGAGCGGATCTCCAGCGCCTCGCGGAGGACCTCGAGGTCCCGCGGCGTGTCGACGTCGAGCAGGAGGGACGGGACCTGGGCGACCCGGCAGACCGCGCCGGCCGCGGCCGCCCGCTCCTGGTGGCGGCGGCAGCTGCCCGGGCCGAAGGTCGGGGCGAGGGCGTTCGGGGGGCAGAGCAGCAACGCGTTGGTCCCGAGCCCGTGGCGGTCGGGCACGATCACGACCGTCGGACCCGGCCGGCCCTCGCCGAGCAGGCCGGTCAGCTCGTCGGGGTCGATCGCCGGGCAGTCGCCCGGCACGAGGATCGCACGGTCGTACCCGTCGGCGAAGGCCCGGGCCAGGCCGACGGCGGCCGCCGCGCTCTGACCCGACTCGTGCGGATCGGCGATCGCCTCGGCCCCGTGGGCCTCGGCCAGGGCGATCACGGCGGGTTCGTTCGTGATCACGAGGGTCGCCTCGATCGCCGTGCACGCGGCCAGCGCGGTCAGGACGTCGGCGATCATCGCCTCGGCCAGCGCGTGGCGAAAGGCCGGCGACAGCTCGGCGCTGAGCCGCTGCTTGGCCAGCTGGAACCGCTTGACGGGTAGGACGGCGAGTGTTCTCATCGGCGGTTGGAGGCTACTCGCCGAGCGCTCGGCCAAAGCCCAAGGTCGCCTCCGCGAGGCGAATCCGGCCGTCCCGGTCGGCCATCAGCGTGTCCGTCTCGAGCGTCGGCAGTCCGGCCACCCGCTCGTCGGCGACCAGGCCGTCGACCAGGCCGTCGTAGGAGGCCGCCACGCCGGCCGCGTCGACGCTCCGCCCGGCCCACTCCAGGCAGGCGGCGGTCGGCCCCTTGAGGACTCGACCGCCGACGATCGGGCTGACGGCGACGACCGGCGCCCCGGTTTCGACGACCGCCTCCCGGATCCCCGCGACGGCCAGGATCGGGCCGATCGAGATGACCGGATTCGACGGGCCGATCACGATCAGACCGGCCCCGGCGATCGCCTCGAGCACGGCCGGTGTCGCGAGCGCCTGCGCCGCCCCGACGAACTCGACGTCGTCGACCCGGCCGGCCCCCCGCCCGCGGATCAGCCACTCCTGGAGCGGCGTCCACTGACGATCGATCATGACCCGCGTCCTGACCGGCTGGTCTGACATCGGCAGGACCCGCGCGCTCACGCCGACCGACCGGCCCAGCCGGGCCAGCGTCTCGGTCAGCGGCACGCCGTCGTCGAGCAGCCGTCGCCGCTGCACGCAGACCGCCAGATCCCGGTCGCCGAGGTTGAACCAGACGTCGACCCCCTGGTCGCGCAGGCCGTCCATCACGGCGAACGTGTCACCCGCGATTCCCCAACCCCGGTCGTCGATCCGGCCGGCCAGCCAGTAGGTGATCAGGTCCGGGTCGGGTGATACGTGGGTCCCGTAGATCTCGATGTCGTCGCCCGTGTTCGCGATCACCGTCAGCTCGTCGCCGACCACGTCGTACAGGCCACTCGCGAGCTTCGCACCGCCCGACCCGCCCGACAGGAGGACGACCCTCACCGGCGCACACTTCGGACGACGCTCACCGGCGCGCACTCCGGACGGCGCTCACGGCAGGCCGGTGATCTGGATCCCGGCGTGGGTCCTGTGGCGGACGTTGACGGAGATCAGCAGCGCCGTCAGGGATTCGGTGATCCGGGCCATCTCGAGACGCCCGCAGTCGACGCACCGCAGGCCGGGAATCCGTTCGACCAGCGCGGCGACCGCCTGCTTGTCCTCACGCCGGTCCCCGCAGATCAGGACATCCTCGCCAAGCGAGTGACCGAGATCGGTCAGCAGGCAGGCGCTCACGGTGTGCAGGCCCGAGACGACGCGGACGCCGTCCGGCACCATCTCCTGCGCCTGCTGGGCTGCCGACCCCTGCCAGACGCCGAGCATCCGCGTCGCCCGTCCGGACACGGCCGCCGCCAGGGGGACGGTCGCGTCGAGCAGGATCTGGCCCGGCCGGAGCGCCCCCTTGAGGTTGGTCAGCGTCTCCGACTGGTTGCGAAACGGAACCGTCAGGATGACCAGGTCGCTCGCCTCGCCGGCGAGCTCGTTGGTCGCCGCGACGAACCTCCCGCCGGGGACCGCCGCCTGCGCCCGGGCGACCGCCTGGTCGGCCCGGAGCGTGTCCCGCGACCCGATCGTCACCTCGACGCCCGCCGACGCCAGGCGAACCGCGAGCCCGAATCCCAGGGCGCCGGAGCCGCCGATGATGCTGACCGCGTCGGGCAAGACGGCCGAGTATAGGCCCGACCGCGGCGTTGCCTCCCGCCTCACCCGCCGCGGCGCGCTCCGAAAAAGAAATTCGAAATAAGGGCTAAAGCCCGGCCCAAGCCTGCCGATAAGAGTCGTGCACTCCCTCCCTCCCCCACTGCGAGCCGGCCCTCCCCAATAGCGCCGGCTCGCTTTGGTTAACCGGCCAGATCCAGG
>DATAUX010000203.1:0-4465 GCA_036268015.1 Solirubrobacteraceae bacterium
CGGCGGGGCGGCGCCGGGCGGCACAGCGGTCCCGGACGGCGCGGCCGCACGACCCGGCGGCCCCGGCGCCGCCGGCAGCGCCGGTGGGACCGGCGGGTTCGGGGGACGCGGCGGCTTCGGCGGTGGTCGCGGCGCCGGCCCCGGTGCCGGCGGTGGCGGCCAGTTCGGCGGAAACATCTCCCTGACCGGCGTGATCGCCTACGTCGACGCCCACGGTGGCGGGACGGTTGCCGTCGCCAGCCAGTCGACGGCCGCCACCGCGATCATCGACCAGGACGCCGACGTCGCCGGGATCGGCGGGTTCTCCGGCGTCGAGAGCGACGTCAGCGTCTCCTGGCTGGCCCAGCGCGTCCGCTCCGGCGCGATCCGCTGGGTGCTCTCCGACCCGGCCGCCGTCGGACGCGGCGGCGTCGGCGGCGACGACAGGACCGGGTCGGCCGTCGCGATCGCCGCGGCCGCCAAGGTCTGCGCGAAGGTCACGCTCCCGACGACGACGACGACGGCCGGCCAGGCCGGCACGCTGTACGACTGCAAGGGTCGCGCGGCCGCCCTCGCCGCCGTGACCGGCGGGTGAGATGGCCGGGGTCGGCGAAGCCTCGCGGGTCCGAGCCCGGGTCCGAGCCAGACTGCCCGACGACGACCGCCGGGCGGCCGAGCTCGGCGGGTTCATCGCGGTCGGCCTCGCCTGCACGACGGCCTACGCCCTCCTCTACACGCTGCTTCGCCTCGACCTGTCCGACCTCGCGGCCAACGCGCTCGCCCTCCTCCTGACGATGGCCGCCAACTTCGAGGCCAACCGCCGCTTCACGTTCCGCGCCGGTCACCGGTCCCGCGTCCACCAGGTCGCCGGTTACCTCGCCGCCTACGCCGTCGGCCTCGCCGCATCCACCGTCGCCCTCGCCGGCCTGCTCGACCTGCTCGACCACCCCCGCGGGCTCGAGAACACCGCGGCCGCCCTCGCCGCCGGCGTCCTCGCGACGGCCGTCCGGTTCGTCCTGATGCGCCGGTGGGTCTTCCGCCCCGATCCCGCCCGCCCGGGATGCCAGACTTCCGGCGTGTGACGCCGACCATTCTCTTCGACCTCGACGACACCCTGATCGTCGAGGAACCCGCCGCCGCCGCCGCCTTCCGGGCGGCCGCCGGCCTCGCGACCGCCGACCACCCGATCGACGCCGCCGAGCTCGGTCGGACCGCCCGGCTCCGGGCCCGCGAGCTCTGGTGGGCCGCGCCGACCCATCCCTACTGTCTGCGGGTCGGGATCAGCTCGTGGGAGGGCCTCTGGTGTCGCTTCGAGGGAGACGACCCCGCGCTCGCCGCCCTCCGCGCCTGGGCGCCCGTCTACCGGCGGGAGGCCTGGACGCGCGCCCTCGCCGACTTCGGCGTCGACGACGACGCCCTCGCCGACCGGCTCGGCGACGCCTTCGGCGTCCAACGCCGCCGCCTCCACCAGACGTTCCCCGACGCCGTCCGTGCCCTGACCGCCCTGCGCCGGTCCAATCGACTCGGCCTGATCACGAACGGCGCGTCCTGCCTCCAGCGCGAGAAGCTCGCCGCCTCCGGTCTCGCCGGCCACTTCGACGCGATCGTCGTCTCCGGCGACCTCGGCACCTGCAAACCCGACGCCCGCGTCTTTCGCCGGGCCCTCGGACTGCTCGACGCCGACCCACGGCGGACGACGATGGTCGGCGACAACCTCGAGCGCGACGTCGACGGCGCGATCGCCGCCGGCCTGGACGCAATCTGGCTCAACCGGTCCGCCGCACCCCGTCCCGACGACCGGCCCGACCTCGTCGAGATCCCGGACCTCGACGCCCTCCCCGGCGTTCTCCGCCGGCCTACGACGCCTTCGGCACGACGACCTCGATCCAGTCGACCGACTTCCCGCACAGGCTCGTCGCCTGCTGCGGGCTGACCGTCGTCAGCTGGCCCAGCCCCTGCGTGACCGGCGCGAGGACGACCGAGTCGAGCCTCGTCAGCAGCTCGTCCCCGCTGCCCGGCCCCAGGCCGGCCCTCGGGTAGGTCAGCGTGATCTTGTGGACCCCGTCGGTCAGGTCGAAGTCCGCGATCGGCGCGTACCCGTCGATCATCGACTGGTCGTTCTCGACCCGGCCGACCTCCCGCCCGTCGAGTCCGACGACGAACCCCCGCCCGAAGCTACCGCCCAGCCAGAGGGCGTAGTGCTCGGGCGTGCCCACCTTGATCTCGAAGCTCGCGACCCCCGGCTTCAGCGCCGTGATCGACTGCCCACTCGGCGTCACCCCCCAATCCGCCGGCCGCTTGATCTGGTCGCCCCGGGCGAACACGTTCGCCGGCCGCTCGGACGCGACCAGCTCGGCCCCATGGCTGTTCGCGTACTCCGCCAGCGCCCGGACCTGCTTGCACGTCGCCGGCCCGACCGGCTGGATCGAGCAGATCGGCTGCGGCGCCGGAACCGACCCGCCGGCCGTGCTCTGCGCGCTCCCGCAGTACGGGATCTTCCCCGAGTCGCCGAACCCCGTGTGATCGAGAACCCGCTCGGTCGCGACCGCCGGCCGCTGCCACAGCTCGTAGTACCGCCCGGCCCAGACCAGGTGGTACAGCGACGACGGCCGGCTCTCGGTCGGCGACGTCGTCGTCACGATCGACCGGTACGGCGTCAGCGTCCCCAGGCTGAACGAGTCGAGGTCGGCCGCCGCCGACTTCGTCAGCACCGTCCCGTCGCTCAGCGGCAGGAAGGCCGACCTGAACTCGGCCGGCTCGATCGGCGCCCCCGCCCGCAGGAAGTACCGGTCGGCGTAGACCTCGAAGTCGTTGACGAAGGTCGGCCCCGCCCCGCCGACCAGCGTCCCGATGTGCTGGAGATCGTCGAGCGGGCCGACCGGCGCGATCGTCGCATCGTGGTAGCCGAGCGCGTTCGACCACAGCACGCCGCCCGCGATCACGCCGATCACGACGAACCCGGCCGGACGATTCCACGCCCAGACAGCCGCCCCACCGACCAGCCCGGCCAGGAGGAGCGCCGGCGACGCGATCGCGAGCGCCTTGCCGACGACCCACGGGACCCCGCCGACCGCGTCGATCAAGAGGCAGCCGACCAGGGCGACGCCGACGTAGAACACCAGCCCGAACGACCCGGCCCGCACGCACGAGTACCCGGCGAAGACGGCCGCCCCGAGCACGACGACGATCAGGCCGACCGGCGGGACGCCCCCCGGCAGCGGGTTGCGGAAGTCGCCGACCGGCCAGATCCCCGCCAGCTGCCAGCCGCTCAGCGGGCCGGTCAGGTTGCCCAACCGCAGCGCCGTCGATCCCGACCCGACGCCGTTCGCGAACACCTCGTCCGTGCTCAGCGCCTTCGACAGCACCAGCCAGACCGGCAGCGCCAGCACCACGCTGGCCGCGGCCAACCCACCCACCGACCCCGCCAGCCCGCCCAGCCCGCCGTCACCGCTCCGACGAATCAGCCCCACCAACCACACGGCGACGACCACGCCGAGCCCCGGCACCACCCAGACCGCCGTGCCCGGCCCGAACGTCACGATCAGCGCGGCGGTCGCGATCCCCAGCGGCAGCGTCGCCCGCGGACCGGCCGGCCGGTCTCGAAACAGGGGAGCCGCCAGCGCGGCGATCAGCGCGACGAGGAAGGCCGCCGTCATCTCCTTGATCCCGCCCCACAGGCTGTACCCGTAGAGCAGGGCCGGCTGGGCCGCGACGAACGCGACGATTCCGCGCACGCGCGGCGATCCGATCACCGGCTCGGTCAGCCCGTACAGGCACATCGCGAGTGCCGCGCCCGCGCACGCCAGGTACGGCTGGTAGACCCACGCCGCGTCGATTCCGACCAGACCCCGGCCGATCCCCAGCAGCATGAACCCGCCGATCGGGTACGCCCCGCTCCCCAGGTTCGTGTCCATCAGCAGCTTGTAGGTCGACGGCGCCAGGCCTCCGGTCGAACGGCCGTCGCTGAACATGTGCGCCGTGATCCCAAGCCACGTCGACGTGTCGTCGAGCTTGATCCACCCCGTGAACGTCGCCGTCCCCGTCGCCAGGACCGGAGCCCCGTAGGCCAGGAGCACGCCGATCGCCGCGATCACCGACCAGTCCGGGATCGGCCATTCCGACTTCGTCAACCGCGCCCTGACCAGCCCGCCGACGGCGACCACCCCGGCGACCGGGACCGCCAGGCCGGCGGTCACCCCGTTCGTCGTCAGCAGCCCCGCCACCACGAGCGCCCCGGCCAGGCCGACCGGGACCAGCAGGGCGCCGCTCGCCAGGCGCGCGCCCGACAGCTCTTCGATCAGCACGCCCCACCCGAGGCCGACGGCCGCGAGCACGACCGGGAAGGCCACCCACGCGAGAACGAACGTCACAGGCAGCTCACCGCCCGCGATCCTACCGGCCCCGCCCCCGCTACCGTGTGCCTTCCGTGTTCGCCGTCTACGCCGCCCGCATCGACCCCGACGACCCGCTGACCGGGCTCGAGTCG
>DATAUX010000204.1:0-7604 GCA_036268015.1 Solirubrobacteraceae bacterium
AACTTCTTCGGATTCTCGAGGAACTCCTTGATCTCGTGCAACTCCTCGACCGCCTCGTCGACCCCCGCGACATCACGGAACGTGATCTTCGGCGAATCGGCCGTCATCCGCTTGGCCTTCGACTTGCCGAACGACATCACCTTCGACCCGCCGCCCTGGACCTGATTCATCAGGAAGACCCAGAAGCCGATGAAGATCAGGAACGGGAGGACGTAGGTCAGCAGAGACAGCCAGCCGCTGGTGTTGGTGCCCTCGATGTTGAACTGCGGGTGTCCGGGCGCCTTCTCGAGTTGGGTGATCAGGGTTGCCGCGGCATTGCCGTCGACGTAGCCGACCTCGTACTTCTGCCCGTTCCGCAGCGTGACGTCGACCGTGTTGTCCTTCGTCTTGATCTCGGCCGACTGGACCTGACCGCCGGGGATGTCCCTGGTGACGAGGGTCTGGTAGCTGTGGACGGGCCCGACGCTCGGGCTCGGGGCGATCAGCTTCTCGGCGAAGAAGGCGAGGACGACGACGATCAGGATCGGAAATGCCGCGCTCTTGACGAACCGGTTCACAGCGTGCTCCTGGCGCGCGCAGCGCCGGCTTGGGAGAGTGCGTGCAAGGGCCTCCTAGCCTACCACGGCGTTTCCCGGCGTTCAGCCAGCCGGGCGCGTCGATGCAGACCGACGGGCCAGCATCAAACGCCTGCACCTGCGCTGCCCTGAGGCACTGCCGGAGGGCCCGGCTCGGACGTCGACGGCCGGGCGGACGGGTGCTAGGAACCGTCGAGCGCGGCGACGTACGGGAGGTTGCGGTGGCGCTCGTCGTGGTCGAGCCCGTAGCCGATCGCAAACCGGTCGGCGATCTCGAAGCCGACGTACCGGGTCGGCAGCTCGACCTTGCGCCGGTCGGGCTTCGTCAGCAGGGCGCAGACCTCGAGCGTCGCCGGACCGCGGGCGCCGAGGCTGCGGAGCAGGTACTGGAGGGTCAGCCCGGAGTCGACGATGTCCTCGACGATCAGCACATCCCGGCCCTCGATCGGGCCGTCGAGGTCCTTGAGGATCCGTACGACGCCGGACGAGTCGGTCGCCGACCCGTAGGACGCGACGGCCATGAAGTCGAGCTGGCAGGGGACCTGGATCTGGCGCATCAGATCGCTGAGGAAGAAGACGGCTCCCTTGAGCACGCCGATCAGCAGGAGGTCGCGGTCGGCGTAGTCGCGGCTGATCTCGGCGCCCAGCTCGCACACGCGGCGTTCGAGATCGTCAGCGGGGACGAGGATCTCGCCGATCTCGTGGGGATGCATGTCCGCCGGGGAGTCTATTGGCCGGGGTCGCGAGCACCCGGGGCGGTGTACGCGCGGAGCACTGCCGTGCGAGTCGTCCGGTCGCTGACCCGGAAGCGCTCGCCGATCGCAAGCCCGGGAACCCAGGCCAGTTCGCGTCCGCAGGCGACGACCGGCAGCGTGCGGCGCGCGGCGCGGGGGACCCGGTGGTCGGTGAAGAGGTCGGCCAGGCTCTTCGTCCCGCCGAGCCCGGCCGGCGCGATCCGATCGCCGGGGCGCCAGGATCGCACGGTGAGCCCGCCGGGCGCGAGGACGTCGGCGTCGAGCAGGCCGACACCGGCCGGCCCGGGCTGCCCGTCCCCGGCGGGTCGGCGAGGTCCCGGCGAGGCGTCGGCCGTCTCGCCGGATCGGCCGGCTCCGATCGGACGGACCGGCGGGTCGCCGGTCCCGGCGAGCTCGAGGTCGCAGTCGAGCTGCCAGACGCCGAAGCGGACGGTCCCGGGGATCGAGAGCGAGACCTGTGGCGGGACGAGCCCGGGCTCGTTGGACTCGAACCGCAGGATGCCGTACTCGACGACGGCGCGGACTCCACCGCCGACGTCGAGTTGCGCGCTACCGCCGCGGGGGGCGAGTCCGAGCAGGTCGGGCACGCGGCCGCCGATCGCCGGGACGAGGCGGCCGGCGACGTCCTCGGCCAACCGGACGACGACGAGGCGGGCGAGGGCCGCCGGGAGCTCGGCGAGTCGGGCGAGCGAGATGCGGTCGCGGCCGGCGAGCGCGGTCGCGACGACCTCGTCGAGAACGGCCGCCTCGTCGCGCAGGAGACGGGCCGTGCGGACGACGTTCTCGGCGGCCGCGGGATGCAGCTCGCCGAGCGCGACGGCCAGGCCGTGGCGGCAGCGGTTGCGGGCGTACTTCTCGCCGGCGTTGGTCGAGTCGTCGCGCCAGTCGAGGCCCCGCTCGCGGCAGTAGGCGGCCGTCAGGTCGCGGGTCACGCCGAGCAGCGGGCGGATCAGGAGGCCGTCGACCGGAGCCATCCCGAGCAGCGCCCGGCGTCCGGGCGAGGCGGCCAGCCGGTAGAGGACGGTCTCGACCTGGTCGGTTGCCGTATGACCGGCGGCGATCCGCGCGCGGCGCTCGCGCGCGCGAGAAACGGCCTCGCCGTAGCGGAGGTCGCGAGCCCAGGCCTGGAGGTTGCCGCGGACCGGGGCGTCCGGCGCGCGAACGATCTCGAGCTCGACGTCCAAGTCCCGGCAGAGCCGGCGGACATGGGCCTCGTCGGCGTCGGATTCGGCTCCCCGGAGGCCGTAGTTGACGTGGAGGACGAGCAGCCGGCCGGGCCGGCAGACGGTGACGGCGACATCGAGCAGGCAGACCGAGTCGCGTCCGCCGGAGACCAGCACGACGAGGGCGTCGCCGTGCCGCAGGAGGGGCGGGTCACCGGCGGCAGCCAGGACTCGCTCGACCGGGGTCGGCATCTCGCGGCCGTCCGCCTCAGACCTTCAGATGCGGGTACTCGTTCTCGACGACACGCCGGTAGCGGGCGTAGATCGGCTTGGTGATCGGGATCAGGGCGAGCGCGGCCTTGATGTCCCCGCCTGTCTTGATCCGGCGCCTGGCGATCGCGATCGCGATGTTCTCCTTGCCCTGGAAGTACCGGTTGGCGATCTCCGAGGACATCGTCATCTGGACCTTCGCGCTCCAGTCGACGTCGTCGGTCCATTCCCAGTGGAGATTGACCCCCTCGTCGGGGCGTCCGGCACGAATGTTGACGACGGCGTCGAAGTCGTCGAACTCGAAGCGCTGGGGGCAGTTCGCGTCGCGCAGCCGCGGACCCATCTCGGGGTCCTCGCTCATCATCGTGAAGATGCGGTCCATCACCTCGCGGAACTCCTTGGACGATTCGAAGGCCGTCTCCATCGTTCTCCTCATGTCGCCTTGCTTGGGCGCGTCGGTCGCCTGCCTCCGGTGAGCTTAGTGCGGGGCGGCCGGGATGCCGGCTCAGACAGGCGGAGACCGGGGCGCGGGACGGACGGCCGGCGCCGGCACCCGTGCGATCATTCGCGGTCCCGTGTCGATCCACATCAGGCCGACCGCACCGCTCGCCGAGCGGGCGCTCCTGCCGGCAGATCCGGGCGTCGCGCTCGCGCTGGCCCAGGCCGTGCTCGAAGGCCCGCGGATGTTCAACCACAGCCACGGGCTGTGGGGCTACACCGGCCTGGCCGTCGACGGTCGGCCGCTGACGATCCAGAGCACGGGGATCGGCGGGCCGTCGGCGGCGATCGTGCTCGACGAGCTGATCTCGATCGGCCTGCGGCAGGCGATCCGGGTCGGGACGGCCGTCGGGCTGGACACGACCGATGGGACGCCGGATGCCAAGCCGCCGGGTTCGAGTCCGAGCCCGGCGCTCGGCGACCTCGTGATCGTCGACGCGGCCGTCCCGGCCGACGGGACGAGCCGAGCCCTCGGCGGGGGCGAGTTGGCACGGGCCGACGACGGGCTGACCCGGGCGATGACGACCGCCAGCGGGAGGACACGCCGGGGCAGGGTCGTCTCCGCCGACCTCCTCTACGGCGTCGACGACGATCCGGCGCTCGCGGGGGCCGGCCGGGCGGCCGGGGCGGTGGCAGTCGACCTGGAGACGGCTGCCGTGTTCGCGCTCGGAGCACGCCGGCAGGTCGCGGTCGGCTGCGTCGTCGTCGTCTGGGAGCGCCGGGTCGACGGGAGGCGGGTGCGACTCGACGATGACGGCCTGGCCGCCGGGTGCGAGCAGGCCGGACGGCTCGGGGCCGCCGGGCTCGGGGCCCGGGTGAATCAGCTGACGGAGGAGACCTGGGCGTGAGGCCGGGTCACGGGCTCAGGTCGTCTCGCGGGCCCGGCTTGTCGCGCCGGCCGTGCGCTTGCGCGGCGTCTTCGGAGCGGCCGGCGCGGCCGGGTGCTCGTCGACGCGGAGTCGCTCCTGCGCGTGAGGAACCGGGTCGGGCGTGTCGGAGAGGTCGGCGACCTGGGTGGTCAACTGGGTCAGGCGCTCCTCGATCGCCGTCATCCGACGGCCGAGATCGGCCGACTCGGCCGGCCCGCGACCGGCGAACCGCTCGATCCGATCGAGTCCGTCCTCGATCCCCTCGAGCCGTTGGGAGACCGACCGCAGGCGCCTGGTCAGCCGCTCGATGTCGCTGGCCGACGGGATGTTGAGGGCGCCCATCGCGACCTCCTGGGCCTGCGCGGCCATTTCACGCGCGCCCAGCGCCCGCGTGAGAGCCCCGTTGACGATCGGGTTCTCGAGCAGATCCTGGGCCAGCTTGCCGAGCGCCTCTTCGCCCTTTGCGGCGAAGCGGTCGCGGACGCCGTCGTTTGTCGAATCGTCGCTCATTGGTCCTCGCGGTCAAGCCTACCGGGTGTCGCCGGTCGCGCGAGAACTCGCGTCCTGGTCAGGCCAGAGCACCCCGGCGTTGCAATCCTCGGGTGGGGACGGTAGGTTTGCGGCTGCGTGTCCCCGGGAGAGCGATGCCAGACGGGCCGCCAAGAGCGGCCCGCGATGCATGGGAGGAGTCAGGTTGATTTCAGGTAGGCGTAAGCTGATTACTGTAACTGCGCTCGCGGGCGCACTCGGTGTCGGACTGGCGGGAACCGCGGTGCCGGCTTCGGCACAGACCGAGAACGTAGTTTTAACGCTGTTGAACGGGATCAGGGTTCCGCTCTTGATGAACGTCCCCGCGGGTACCCCGCTGGCCGATCTCAAGCTGCCGACCGAGCTCTCGCCGATCGTCGGGATCGCCGTCAGCGGCGCGCCCGGCTCGACCGTCACGGCGGCGCCGGCGGTGCCGGCGGCCCTGCCGGGCACCGGAGTCGTCGCGGCGCCGACGATCCCAGCGACCTCGAGCGTTCCGCTCGTCGCCGGGGGGAAGGCGCAGTCGTCGACGGGCAGTGAGCTGGGCGGGAAGGCGATCGCGGGAGCGGTATTCGGCGCGCCAGCGTCGGCGACGGCTGCCCCGGTCAAGCCACAGGCAACTCCGTTCCGCGCGTCGGACGGCCTGCCGACGGCGGCCAATCCGACCCTCGAGGTCGCCCCGTTCGATCCGGTCGGCACGGACGTGCCGAACTTCTTCATCGACAACTTCGAGATCCCGCCGTTCCTGCTGCCGATCTACCAGGCGGCCGGCACGGAATACGACGTGCCGTGGCAGATTCTGGCGTCGATCAACGAGATCGAGACCAACTACGGGCGCAACCTCAGCGTGTCGAGCGCAAACGCCGAGGGCTGGATGCAATTCCTTCCGTCGACGTGGGCCGAGTACGGGGTGGACGCGACCGGCAGTGGCGTCAAGGACCCGGACAACCCGGCTGACGCGATCTTCGCGGCGGCCCGGTACCTGCACGCGGCCGGGGCGTCGACGAACCTCCGGGGAGCGATCTTCAGCTACAACCACGCGAACTGGTACGTCGACTCGGTGCTCCTGCGGGCCAAGCTGATCGGCGGCATGCCGTCCAGCCTGGTCAACTCGATCACCGGCCTGACCCAGGGTCTGTTCCCGGTCGCCGCAACGTCGAAGTACGCGGACGATGTGGCCGAGACGGCAATCGCCAAGCGGGCTGCCAACGAGCAGAACGCGGCCCCGCCGGTGACGGCGAGCGCGGCCCAGACGGCGACCAACATCTACGCGAAGGCCGGCTCGCCGGTCGTCGCCGTGAACGACGGCACGGTCGTCGGAATGGGTCACTCGGCGAGCCTTGGCAACTACGTCAAGCTGGCCGACGCGTACGGCAACACGTACTACTACACCGACCTCAAGAAGGTGTCGACGCTCTACCCGGTGCCCAAGCCGGAGACCGAGACGCCGGCAGCCGTCAGCCGCGACCTGTCGCTGCAGAACGACCCGAAGCCGACCGGCGCGGCGTCGGCCGGGCATCAGACGGCCGTCGCGACCAAGGCGGCGAGCTCGGTGACGAGCGTCAAGCCGGCCGCGTCGGCCCAGGTGACCGACACGGCAAGTACGAACCGGCTGTTCGCCCATCCGAACCGGCCGGCGGACTTCGCGGCCGGCGGAGCGACGCAGGTGGCGACCGGCAGCCCGGTCAAGGTGTCGAGCTACCTGACCCAGCCGTACGGCCTGAAGGCGGCGGACCTCGAGCTGAAGCCGCTCGCCAAGGGCGCCCACGTGATCGCCGGGACGATCCTCGGACGGATCGGGACGACGTCGTCGGTGATGGCGCCGCACATGACGTTCATGATCCGCCCGGCGGGTTCCGGATCACCGCTGATCGACCCGAAGCCGATCCTCGACGGGTGGGAGCTGCTCCAGACGACAGCGATCTACCGTTCGGCCGACAAGAACCCGCTGGTCAGCCTGACCGGCGCGAACCCGACGCTCGGGCAGATCCTGCTGGAGAGCAAGACCCAGCTCCAGGAGCGGGTCCTGTCGGATCCGGCCGTCAGCATCTACTCGTGCGGACGCCGGGACATCGAGTCGGGCCAGGTCGACCAGCGCGTGCTGGCCGTCCTCGAGTTCCTCTCGGTCCAGGGCTTCAAGCCGACGGTCTCGCAGCTCCAGTGCGGGGCGAGCGCGTCGAGCAGCGGAGGCCTGGTCTCGGAGCAGGCCTCTGGTGACGCGGTGACCATCAGCGCGATCAACGGGATCCCAATCCTCGGCCATCAGGGCCCGGGATCGATCACGGACCTCGTGATCCGGCAGCTGCTGACCCTCCAGGGGACCTTCCAGCCCCACGAGATCGTCAGCACGATGAGCTACTCGGGCAGCGCCAACGCGGTAGCGATTCCGACCCACACAAGCAGCATCCAGGTCGGCTTCCTCCCGCAGTACAACGCGAACTCGAAGCTCGGCCACGAAGTCAACGCGGCCCTCCAGCCGAAGCAGTGGATCGAGCTGATCTCACGACTCGGAGCGATCTCCAACCCGGTGGTCTCGTCGGTTCCGTCGCCATACGCGATTCCCGACAACGCAGCACCGGCCGGCGGCTGATCTCTCCGCCGAAGGGCTGACAGACGGGCGTTGCGCGCTGCGAGAGCAGCCGCGGCGCCCGTCGTCGTTTAAGCGGTCCGTGACCTGACGTCGCTCAGTCGGCCGGTCGGCCGGCCGGGCCAGCCGCGGCGCGGGCCGGGCAGCAGGTCGGGTCGTTTGTCGCAGGACGTACGGAAAGCGACAGGTGTCGATCTTCGTACAGATTCCGCGAAACAGACAACACGACCTCCCTGGCTCGCCGGCCGCGGTCAACCGCCCAGACGCCCCCGGCCCCGGCCCCGGCCGGCCGCGGGGCCCCGCGGCCGGCCGTGGGGCCCCGGCCCCCGGCCCGCAGCGCGGGGGGCCCGGCCCGCCCC
>DATAUX010000205.1:0-20632 GCA_036268015.1 Solirubrobacteraceae bacterium
TCGCCGACGCCCTCGGCGCGCTGCGCGTGTGCGAGGCCGCCGTGTTCGTGGTCAACGCCGTGATGGGCGTCGAGGTCAGCACACAACGGCTCTGGCGCCGGGCAGCCGAGCTCGACCTCGCCCGGATGATCTACGTCAACATGCTCGACCGCGAGCGAGCCGACTTCTACCGGACACTCGACTCCCTGAAGGCCGCCTTCGGCCAGCACGTCGTCGCGACCGAGATCCCCGTCGGGTCCGAGCACGAGATCGCCGGTGTGATCGACCTCGTCGACATGAAGTGCTACCTGTATCCCGGCCCCGGCCGGGCCAACGCCGTCGAGGCGCCGATCCCGGACGACCTCGTCGACCGGGCCCGCGACTACCGCGAGAAGCTGATGGACGAGGTCGCCGAGGTCTCCGACGCCCTGATGGAGCGCTATCTCGAAGGCGTCGAGATCTCCCACGACGAGATCGTCGACGCGCTCAAGGAGGGCACCAACCACGGGTCGATCATCCCCGTCGTCTGCGGCGTCGCGACGCGCAACCTCGGGACCAACCGCCTGCTCGACGCGATCGTCGAAGACCTCCCGTCCCCGGTCAAGCACGGACCACTCGAGCTGCCGGAGATCACCCTCGAACCGGTCGACGATCGCGAGCTGTTCGCCTACGTCTTCAAGACCCGGGCCGACTCGTTCGCCGGCCGGATCAACATGTTCCGCGTCTACCAGGGTGTCATCCGCCGGGACACCCAACTCCTCAACACCCGCACGCACACCAAGGAGCGGATCGGTCAGCTGACCGTCTTCACCGGGAAGGGCACATCCCCGGCTGACGAGTTCGGGCCCGGGGACATCGGCGCCGTCGGCAAGCTCAAGGAGACGCGGGCCGGCGACTGGCTCGCCGGACGTGACGAACCGATCCGGATGCCCGAGATCAAGCTGCCCGCCCCGGTCATGGCCTTCGCGATCGAGGCGAAGTCCAAGGGCGACGAGGACAAGGTCTTCACGTCCTTGCGTCGCCTCCAGGAGGAGGACCCGACGATCGACCTCCACCGGGATCCGCAGACCGGCGAGCAGATCGTCGCCGGCCTGTCGCAGATCCACGTCGAGGTCGTCGTCGACCGGCTCCACTCCCGCTTCGGCGCCGACGTCACCCTGAAGCCGCCGCGCGTGCCCTACCAGGAGACGATTCGCCGGCCGGCGGTCGCCCACGGCCGCCACAAGAAGCAGTCGGGCGGCCGCGGCCAGTTCGGCGACTGCCACATCGAGATCGAGCCGCTCGACCCGGGTGGCGGGTTCGAGTTCGTCGACCGGATCAAGGGCGGTGTGATCCCCAACTCGTTCATCCCGGCCGTCGAGAAGGGCGTCCTCGACGCGATGGCCCACGGCATCCTCGGCGGATACCCGGTCAAGGACGTCCGCGTCAGCCTGGTCGACGGCTCCTACCACACCGTCGACTCGTCAGAGGTCGCATTCAAGCTCGCCGGCCAGATCGCGATGAAGAAGGCCCTCGAGCAGGCCGACGCCGTCCTGCTCGAGCCGATCATGCTGGTCACCCTGTCGGTCCCCGACGCCAGCGTCGGCGACGTGATCGGCGATCTCAACGGCCGCCGCGGCCGGCCCCAGGGGATGGAGCCGGTCGGCGGGATGACCGAGATCAAGGCCGACGTCCCGATGGCCGAGATGCTGACCTACGCGCCCGATCTCCGGTCGATCACGGGTGGTCAGGGCGAGTACACGATGGAGTTCCTCCGCTACGAGGAACTCCCCGCTCACCTGGCGTCGAAGCTCGCGCTCGCTGCAACCGACCATGCGGAGCTGCACGCCTGATCCACTCGCCCGGTACCCTGCCCTGGTGCGCAACCGCCAACTCGACACAAGTCAGGCGCCGATCGTCTGCGCCGTATGCGCTCGCTCCCTCCTCCGGGGCGAGCACGCCAACGTCTTCATCGCCGGCGGCGCCCGCCGCGACGTCTGCGAGCTCTGTACGACGCGCGCAGCCCACGAGGGCTGGATCCGCGACGGGGCTGACGCCGCACCCGCGCCGCGTCCGCGTGGCGGCGAACGCGCCCGCTCGCTGATGGGCCGCGTCCGGTCGCGCCTCGAGACCCCCGCCCACCAACCCGACGACGCACTCGCCGAGGAGCCCGACGTCGTTCCCCGGCGTGCCGCCAGGCCAGCCGGTCGCCGGCCGGCGCCTGCCGCCCACCACGAGCCGGTGGTCCCGCAGCGCGAGATCCACGCCGTACCGACCAACGCCGAGCTCAAGGTCTCCCGTGCGCTCGAGCTCTTCAACAACAGCGAACACCCCAAGACCGTCTCCGGCGTCGCCCGCTCGCTCGGGGCTCCCGACGTGTCGGTCGGCGCCCGCAGCGACGACGGCGCCCTCGTCGAGATCGTCGTCGCCTGGGAGCTCTGCTGGTACCGGTACGAGGTCGATCTGGCCGACGAGCCGCACGCCGTACGCCTGCTCGGGCAGGGCTACGAGCTGAGCGAGCTCGGCGAAGGCGCCGGTCCGGCGAACGCCGTCGCCGACGGACGCGGCGCCCTCGTGCTCAGCGCGGCCTAGGCGTGGCCGACCCTCCCGTCGGCCCGGATCGTCTCCGCCGAACGACTATGCTGGCGCCGCGATGATCTATTGCGTAGTTCCTCCCGAGCTGGCCGACGAGCTGTTCGACAAGCTGACCGCGCATTACTCGGAGGACCCCAACGTCACCGTGATCGTCGACCAGCGCAAGAGTGAGCGCCGGGATCGTGGGGCGAAGGCTCCCGACGATCAGCGGCGGACCGTCCGCGATCGCCGCCGCCGCCGCGTGACCGGGGACTTGCCGCCGCTCGTCGATGCCGACTAGCCGCACGCCGCCGCTTGCCGGCCGGCGCTCGTGAAGCTGATCGTCCACGTCGACGGCGGTTCACGCGGCAACCCCGGACCCGCGGCCGCCGGAGCAGTGCTCGCGACGCCCGCGGGCGAGATCGTCGCCGAGGCGAGCCGGACGATCGGGCGGGCGACCAACAACGTCGCCGAGTACCAGGGACTCCTGCTCGGGCTCGAACGAGCCCGCGAGCTCGGGGCGACCGAGGTCGAGGTGATCAACGACTCGGAGCTGATCGCCAAGCAGGTCAACGGCCTGTACAAGGTCAAGCATGCCGACATGAAGCCGCTCCACGCCGAGGCCCGGGCCGCCCTCCGCGGGTTCGCCGGTTGGTCGATCCGGTCGGTCCCACGCGCGCAGAACGCCCATGCCGACGCGCTCGTCAACGCCGCGCTCGACCGGGCCGGCTAGCGCTGGCTGGCCCTCAGCCGGGGTCGGTCGTCCGGCGGAGGTCGGCTCGACGGCGGGGGCGTGTCGTCCTGTGTTTTGAGGAATTCGTACGAAATGCGACAGTTTGTCGAAAGTCGTACAAAAATGCCGGAACAGGCGACGAGACGTCCAGGCGGTGTTTCCGCCGGTCTCGTACAGAACGCGACAGTTTGTCGACCTTCGTACGGAACCGCGAAGAACGCCTCACCCCACCCCCGGAGCCGGCGGCCGCTCAGGTGACCGGTTGGGTGCTCTCGGCGATCGCCAGCATCTGCTGGTTGGTCAGCGAGTCGAGCAGCGTGTTGTTGACCCAGTAGACGGCCTGGCTCGTCTGCCACGAGACGACCCGGAGATGACTGCCGTCGACGTAGAGCGAGTACGTCCGGCCGGCGACCTTCTTCGTCGCATGCGCGCCGGCCAGGATCGGCGGCGTCAGCCAGTCGGTCCCCTCGATCCCGTAGTACTGGCCGAGCAGGCCGCGGGCGATCGAGATCACGTACGCGTGATGCGGCGTGTTGCTCTCGTCCTTGAGCGTGTACGCCCGCACGAGGTCGGGCATCGTCGCCTGGGCCATCCGCAGGCCGGGCGCGGCCAGCGGGAACGGCAGGCCGACCGACCCCTGGGTCTCGAGGCTGACGTCGGCCTCGGGGGTCGCGACCAGGCCGAGCGCGCCGACCGCCGTCGTGCTGTGGGTGTGGACGCTGTGGACCTTGACGGTGGACGCCGGGTTCGCGTAGAGGAAGTCGTTCTCGGTCGAGCTGATCTGCTCGGGCGTGGCCGTGACGTACGACGGGCCGAGCGTCTGCTGGAAGTCGACCTGCCGGACGGGGCGGCCGAGCGAGAAGAGGGCGAGGTCGATCAGATGGAGGACGTCGCTCCCGTGGATGTCGGTCTCGACGGCCGACCGGAGTCCGCCGAGCAGCTCGTCCTGGTGCTCGAACAGGTTCTTGACGCCGACCTGCTGCTTGGCCTGGCGGATGAAGTCCTGCTGGCGGGCGACGCGGACGACATCGGTGTCGTCGTGGCGGTAGCGGACGTAGTCGAGCGCCGTCTCGCCGCACAGCTTCTGGTAGCCGGCCTGGATGTCGATGCTCGCGTAGTCGTCGGAGATCGACCCGGTGTTCTGGTTGAGGTAGTGGCGGTCGACGTAGACGTAGACACAGCCGATCGCGTCGATCACCTTCCGGAAGCCGGCGTAGTCGACGTCGATGATGTGGTTGATCACGATCCCCGGCATCGTCGTCTTGATCGTCGCGGCGGTCAGGGCCGACCCGCCGAGCGCGTACGCGGCGTTGATCTTCTGGGCCGACGGCACACCCGTCGACGAGTCCAGCGTGACCTTGAGGTCGCGGGGGATCGACAGGACGGACGTCTGGTGCTCGTCCGGGTCCATCCGGATCAGCATCAGCGTGTCCGACCGCGGCGGCGACGTACGGTCGGCGGTGACGCTCGACAGGGCGCGCTTGTCGGACCCGATCACGAGGATCGTCTCGGCCGCGCCGGCCTGGGCAGGTGTGATCTCCTTGAGCGCGGCGTGCGGGAGCGTCGACTTCGGGAAGTACGTCTTGATGTGGTGGACCTCGAGCAGGACGATCGCACTCGCGGCACCGGCGATCAGCAGGACGATCGCCAGGGCGCCGATCAGGTAGTGCTTGCGCGTGAAACCGGCCTTCTTCTGGAAGGGCTCGACAGGCATCGGTCAGGTGGAGGGGTTCTCGGGCACGGGTGCGACGCGATCGACGGTCCAGAAGCGACACGATCCTGCGGGCCTTGCATCGAAGCTTCGGGGCCGGGTCGACCAGACCGAGCACCGGGCGACATCATAGAGCTAGGATCAACGCTTGCTCAGCGCTCGCAACAGGGAGCTCCTCGGACTCGGTCCGGCGGCGCTCCTGATCACAGGCGGCTTCGCGGCGATCTTCATCCAGAGCCAGAACCGGCTGTCGAACGTCTCGCTGACCTACGGCCTGTTCTTCCTCGCCCTGTGCGTCGGCGCCCACGTCGCCGTCCGCGTCTTCCTGCCCCAGGCCGACCCGTACCTCCTGCCGCTGGCGGCCGCACTCGCGAGCTTCGGCCTGGTGATGCTCTACCGGATCAACCCGACGCTCGCCCGCGAGCAGGCCCAGTGGTTCGTGCTCGGCCTGATCCTCTTCGTCGCGACGATCATCCTCTTCCGGGGTGGCCGGTACGCCGTGCTCGAGCGCTACCGGTACACGATCGCCCTGTTCGGGATCGTCGGGCTCGTGATCCCCCGGCTGCCGGGAATCGGCGAGCAGGTCAACGGCGCGTATCTGAACATCAAGCTCGGCCCGGTCGCCTTCCAGCCGTCCGAGCTCGCGAAGATCGCGATCGTCATCTTCCTGGCTTCGTACCTCCGCGACAACCGGCAGGTTCTCGTGACCGGCGGCCAGCGGGTCCTCGGCCTGACGATCCCGCCGATGAAGCAGTTCGGCCCGCTCCTGGTGATCTGGGGCGCGGCGATGGCGATGCTCCTGATCACCGGCGAGCTCGGCACATCGCTGATGTTCTTCGGCGTGATCCTCGCCCTCCTCTACGTCGCGACCGGACGCCTGTCGTTTCCGCTCGCCGGCCTCGTCCTGTTCGGCCTCGGCGCCTGGTTCGTCGCGACCCACGTCTCCCACGTCCACGACCGTGTGCTCGCCTGGGAGCACCCGTTCGACAGCACGCTCTACGCGAAGAGCTTCGGCGGCAGCTACCAGCTCGTCCAGGGCCTGTTCGCCCAGGCCGACGGCGGACTCCTGGGAACCGGCTTCGACCAGTCGCTGCTGACGCAGGCCGGCGGCACGCCGATCCTGCCGGTTCCGCAGAGCGACTTCATCTACGCGGTGATCACCAACGAGACCGGCCTGGTCGGGGCGACCGGCCTGCTGATGACCTACCTCCTGTTCGTCTGGCGCGGCCTGAAGGTCGCGACCCTCGCCCGCGACTCGTTCTCCAAGCTGCTCGCGACCGGCCTGTCGTTCGTCGTCGCGATCCAGGTCTTCGTGATCGTCGGCGGCGTCACCCGCGTGATCCCGCTGACCGGGGTCACGCTCCCGTTCGTCGCCTACGGTGGGTCGTCCGTCGTGATGAACTTCGTCCTGCTCGGCCTGCTCCTCGTGATCTCCGACCGGGCTCGACGACCCGGCTGACCGGGCCGGTGAAGCTGGGGCACGGCCCGCGTGTCCCCGATCGACACGCCCACTCGTTCCGGGCGGGTGTCAGCCGGAGCTGGTCGTGAGGATGATCGGCCCGTCGTCGGTCACCATGATCGTGTGCTCGGCGTGGGCCGTCCGGCTGCGGTCGACGGTGCGGATCGTCCAGCCGTCCCGAGCCAGGCGGATTCGCGTGTCGCCGGCGCCGATCATCGGCTCGATCGTGAACACCATGCCGGCGGCCAGGCGGGTCGTCGCGGCCGGGTCCGGCCAGTTGACGACGGTCGGGTCCTCGTGCATCCGCCGGCCGATCCCGTGGCCGGTGAGCTCGCGGAAGACGCGAAACCCGTGGGCGCGGGTCGTCGTCTCGACGGCCGCGCCGATGTCCCGGAGCGTGTTGCCCGGCTCGGCGGCCCGGATGCCCGCGGCCAGGGCGGCCCCGGCGGCTGCGATCAGGTCGCGGGCCCGCTGGTCGACCGATCCGACCGGCACGGTGATCGCCGCGTCCGCGTGATATCCGTCGAGCTCGGCGGCGACGTCGAGCGTGACGAGCTGGCCCTTGCGCAGGACGCGCCGGCCGGGCACGCCGTGGACGACCTCGTCGTCGACGCTGACGCAGATCGAGCCCGGGTAGCCGTAGGTAAGGATCGGTCCGGACCGGGCTCCGGACGCGGCGAATAGCTTGGCGGCGATCCGGTCGAGCTCGGCCGTCGTGACGCCGGGCTCGACCGCGCCGGTCAGCGCGTCCAACGTCGCCGCGACGAGACGTCCGGCCCGGCGGAGGCCCTGGACCTGCTCTGGCCAGTCGGTGGACATCGAGCAAACAGCTTAGGCGGTGATCGGAATGTGACCGGGCTGCCGGCTGACACGTTCCAGCCAGGCGGTGATCCCCGGGTACGTGGACAGGTCGAAGCCGGCCTCGTGTGCGACGTGGGAATACGCGTAGAGGGCGATGTCGGCGATCGTGTACCGGTCGCCGACGAGGAACTCGGCCGTCGCTAGGTGCCCCTCCATCGCGTCGAGCGCGGCGTACCCGGCCGTTCGCCTGGCGTCGAGGTCGGCCTGGGATGGTGGGACGGGAGCGAACAGGACCCAGAACCTGACGACCGCGATGTTGGGCTCGTGGTTGTACTGCTCGAAGCACATCCACTGGAGCACCTTCGCCCGGTCGTAGGCGTCCGCCGGGAGGTAGGGGGTCCGGTCGGCGAAGTACCAGAGGATCGCGTTCGACTCGGCGAGCGGCCGGCCGTCGTCGAGCACGAGCGTCGGAACTCGCAGGCCGGGGTTGAGAGCGCCGAGCAGCTCGGCCCGCCCCTTGCGGTGGACGACGTCGACCTCATGCCGGTCGGTCTGGATCCCGAGCTGGGCGAGGAGGAGCCGGACCTTGTAGCAGTTGCCCGAGACCCGGGAGTCGTAGAGCAGCATCGCCGACACCTCCAATCGGTTTGACGTGGGAGATCGAATCGTACCGGGGGTCCAGGCGCCGGCCGGGGCACGCGCGATCAGAGACAGCCGGCGGTTGGGGGATGATGTCCGGCGTGACTGGGGTCGACTTCGCCGGGTTCGACGCGATCACGTTCGACACGTATGGCACGCTGATCGACTGGGAGGCCGGGATCCTCGCGGCGTTCGCCCCGGCGCTCGAAGCCCGCGGGAAGACGCCGGCGGGCGAGGAGCTGCTCGAGCTCTACGCACGGCACGAGGCCGCGGTCGAGTCCGGGCCGTATCGGTCGTACGCGGACGTCCTCGGCCTTGCGTTCACCGCCGTCTGCGACGAGCTCGACTTCTCGCCGGCGGACGCCGAGGTCGCAGCGTTCTCCGCGTCGGTCGGCGACTGGCCGGCGTTCGTCGACTCGCCGGATGCCCTGAGGGCACTGAAGACCCGTTTCCGGCTGGGTGTGATCACGAACTGCGACGACGACCTGTTCGCCCTGTCGAACGCCCGTCTCGGTGTCGACTTCGACTGGGTCGTGACGGCCGAGCAGGCCGGCAGCTACAAGCCGAGCACGGCGAACTTCGAGCTGGCGTTCAAGACGATCAACGTCCCCCGCGACCGGATCCTCCACGTCGCCCAGAGCCTGTTCCACGACCACGTGCCGGCCAAGGCACTCGGGATGACGACCGTCTGGGTCGACCGCCGCCGCGGCCGGGACGGCTTCGGCGCGACGCCACCGGCCGACGCCGTACCCGACCTGGTCGTGCCGGACATGCGGACGCTCGCCGAGCTGGCCGTCCCCGACGGCCAGCCCTAGCCGGAGCAGCCAGAGCCAGGCGCCCGAACCCGAAGGCCTCCCTGAGCCCCGCGGCGCCCGGCCCTCCGAGCGTGGCCCGAAATACCGTCCTTGACCTACCCGAGCGGCGTGCGCACCGACCAGCCGAGCGGGCCGCCGACATTCCGCCAGACCGCGAAGACCGCGCCGGTGGCGCCGTCGATCCCGACATACGCCCCGTCGACGGCCGCCGGGACCGGCAGGATCGGCTCTGGTGTCCCGAAGGTCTGGGTCCCCGACGGATGGGTCGCCGCGGTCAGGGCGTCGGGGCCCGGCGCCGACCCATTCTCGCCGGCGCGTCCGGGGAGCAGGAGGATCACCGCCGCTCCGTGCGGCCCCTCGGCTGCGTCGGCCAGGACCGTGTCGATCGTCGGGTCCGAGACGGTCTGCGGCGTGCCGGCCCGGCCACTCCTGATCGAGGCCGCCCGGACGACGAAGCGCGAGCCCTGGTAGCCGGTCCACGCGGCCAGGCCGGAGTGACCGGCCGGCAGCGCGATCGCGAGTCCGGCGTACGGGACGTAGCTGCCCTCGCCGGTCACCGGGACCCTGCCGAGCACGCGGGCCCGGCCGAAATGGCCGCTGGACCCGTCGAGGGCGAGCGTCGCCGTGAATGGTGAGTCCGCCTCGCCCTCGTCGACCGACTGGGACGTCCAGCCGACGGCCGCGCGTCCGTCGGCGGAGAGGACGACGTCGAAGCTCGGTCGGGCGGTCACCCTGCCGAGCCGCTGGACCGGTGACAGCCTGCCGGCGAGCGAGATGAAGCGGGCGTACGCGCTGGCGTTGCGGTCCCACGCGACGAGGACCCGCCCGTGGGGGTCGATCGCCAGCGACGTCCCGTCGTCGCTGCCCTTCCGATCGACCGTGATCAGGTGCCCGAAGGCGTGGCCGTGGCGGGCGATGACGACCTGCGGTGCGGCCGGATCGCACCCGCTCGGGTCGCACTGCTCGACCACTCCGGCGATGTCGCCGGCCGGGTCGGCGGCGATCGCCCTGACCAGCATGGGAAGGTGGTGGACCGCGAACGGACCGCGCACGGGCCCGGTGGCGATGCCGATCTGCTCCTCGTCGAGCGCGACCTGCCCGTTTCCGTAGGCAGCCGCCGACCCGATGTTGAGGGATTGACTGAGCAGCTGCGCCGGCTGGGGCTCGAGCCCGGGGCCAAGCGGACTGACGTAGCTCGTGAGGTTCGCGCCGGAGATCGGCATCGTCAGCGAGAGCTCGTCCCAGTAGACGGCGACCGGGCCGGCCGGGCTCTGCGCGAGGATCGGCGTCGCGTCGGGAGCACCCGGAATCGCGGCCGGCGGCGACCACGGCGCGGCGGCGGCCGTTGCGGTGAGCGGGGCGATGGCGAGGGCGGCGATGATCAGTCCGAGTGTCTTCATGCTGTCTGGAACGCGGCTTCCCCGCGAAAGTTGCGATCGGCACTAACCGGAGTGGAGGATAGGATTGGCTGGCGGCCACGGGTGGAGCCCGGGTCGGTCACCAGAGGACTCGAGATGACCCAGGCAACGGCTCCCACCACCGCGCAGGACCCGCCGGCCGACGGGCCGGCCAACGATCGTCTGCTGCCGTGGATCGCGGCCGAGCGGAGCGTCCGGGCGGTGCTGCTGGTCGCGATCGGACTGGTCCTGATCACCCACCCGCATACCGACTGGGGCCGGACGATCACGAGGTTCACGCAGGACCTCGGCTTCGATCCGAGCAACAACGGCATCCAGCGACTGATCGCGAAGGTCAGGGCGATCAGTCCGGACAAGTACACGATCTTCGGCCTGATCGCGATCGCCTACGGCATCCTCGAGGGTGTCGAGGGCTACGGCCTCTGGCATCGGCGGGCGTGGGCCGAGTACCTGACGGTCGCCGCGACATCCCTGCTCTTCATTCCGGAGATCATCGAGATCGCAAAGACGCCGACCGCCCTGAAGATCGGCGCGCTCCTCGTCAACCTGGCCGTCGTCGTCTACCTGATCTACCGGCTTCGCCGGCGCGGCGGCTGACCGCGTGGCCTGCTGATCTTGAACGACCGCCGGACCGCCGTCGACGTCGTGGCGCCGGCGGTCGCGGTGATCGTCGCGGCGTAGGTGCCGTGCTCGAGCCTCGGGATCAGGAACGTGCGTCGGATCGGGCCGGCAGGTGCCCGGAAGGAGAGCGTTGCGCGTGGCTTGTCACGCCCGTGACTCCCGACGGCCTGGTCGACGACGACCTTGACGGTTGCGGCGCGCGACAGCGTCAGTTCGAGCTTGGTGCCCCGCCTGGCCGGGAACGTGCCCGGCGCGAGGCGGACGCGCGAGAGGACGGGTGGGGCGACCGGGCCGGGGCTCGCCGACCCGGTGTCCTCGGGTTGACCGGAGTCGTTCGGCGGCGCAGCGGTCGGTGTCTCGCCGGGCCCGGCAGCGCCCGTCGTCGCGGGCGGGGTGCCCTCGCTCGGAGCTTCGATCTGGTAGGCGCCGATGTCACACGTCCCGGTGCGCGGCTGGCCTCGTTCGTCGACGGTCAGCGGGCCGCCGGTCAGCGGGTTCGTGCAAGCGCCGCCTGTGCCGCCTGCGCCGCCTGCGTCGTGTGCGGGACTCGAGGCGGCAAGCGCGAGTGTCAGTGCCGGTCCGCCGTCGAGCGCCCCGCCGTTGGCCGCCGGCATCGAGGCGAGCTGAGGATCGACCCCGACGAGATCACCGTTGGTCGTCGTGAACCCGCACTGCGCGGCCCCGTCGTCCTCGAGGTTGCCGGCACCCACGGGTGTGTACTGGAGATCACAGTTGGAGGTGCCGTTCGCGCCGATTCCGCCGGCGATGATCGTGTTCGCGACGGTCAGCGTGCCGTACTCGGCCCCGAGGTTCCCGCCGTCGCCCGCCGGACCGGCCGAGTTGCCGTCGAGCGTGTCGCTCGCCAGGGTGAGCGGCCCGGTCGCGAGCAGTCCACCGGCGGAGCTCGCGCGCGGCGGACCGTTGGACGGGGGCACTGCCGCATTGTGGAAGATCGTCGAGTTGACCACGCTGACCGGGTAGCCCGGAGTGGTCGATGATCCGGTCAGTTGGGCCACTCCGCCACCGCCTGACTCGCCGGTCTGGCCGGCGATCACAGAGTTGTCGGCGATCGTGCTCGCGTCGACCACTCCTCCGCCGTCGATCTCTCCTCCGAGAAACGCAACTCCGCCGCCCTCGGCGGCGCCGCCCTGCCCCACCGACGCCGTCCCGGCGGCCGGCCCGGCGGCCGGGGCGAAGATCGCGTTCCCGCTGATCTCGTCGCCGTCCAGCAGGCCGGCCGACGCGAACGCCACCCCGCCGCCAAGACCGTCGCCGCCTGAGCCGCTCGTCCCAACGGTCGAATCCCCGCCGTCCCCAGATCGCACCGTGTTGTCCGACAGCGTGCTGTCGCGGATCGTCATCACCGAGCCCGGGTTCTGCGAGCCGGCGCCGACTCCGCCACCCAGATCCACTCCCCCGTTCCCCGCGCCGTAGTCGCCGGAGCCCCCGCCGCCGTCAGTCACGGTGTTGCCGCTGATCGTGCTGTCGGTGATCGTCAGCGACCCGCCTGCGTCACCAGTCGACCCGAACGCGATCCCGCCCCCGGTGGCATTCCCGGCGGCGCCGCCGATGCCTCCGAGGCCGCTCGCGCCGGCGCCGCCGATCACCGTGTTCTGTTCGATCGTCGAATCGGCCAGGTCCAGCGAGACGTCGGCTCCCTCGACCGCGATCCCGCCGCCGGCCGCCTCCGTGCCGGGCCTGCCACCGCCGGACCCCGCGTCCCCGGTGACCGTGTTCCCGTCGACCATGTCGCCGGTCATCTCGATCGCGGTCGCCGTCGCACCCGCGTCGACGAGCAGCCCGCCGCCGGCGACGCGATCGGCTCCGCTGCCGCTGACCTGGCCGCCATCGAGGGCGACGCCGTCGATCGTCACGGTCGCACCGGACGTCGGAGCGACCTCGAGCACTCGCCCACCGTCGGGATCCCGCTGCTCGATCACGGTCGCCGGATCTCCGGTCGACCGGGCGCCGACGATCGTCATCGACGCCGTGATCTTCAACTCACCCTGGAGCAGGACGTAGAGGCCGGCAGCAATCGTGACGGTCGAGCCGTCTGCTGCGGCGTTCGCCGCCGCGATCGCCGCCCGGAGCGAGGAGCATGCGCCGCCGTCGCACGAACCGCCAGAGTCCCCGTTGTCCCCGGCGACGACCGTGAACGTCGCTGCGGACGCCGCTGACGAACAGACCAGGCCGGCGACGACCGCGATCACAACGCATGCGGCCCACGCCCACGATCGAGCGACCGTGAAGGTTCCCGGCTGTCGCTGGCGACTCGGACTCCAGCGGACGAACGGCGATCTGGGGGCTGCGGCGTGGATGACCGCGATCAGATCTCACGGCGTAGGGCGCCGCGTTCTTGGATCGTGCTTCCCACCGGGTTGGTATCGGCACTGGATGCTCGCGACTGGACTCGGGTTCGGCGCAGGCCGCCTATCTGCGCCGGCCGGAACCAAAGCTCTGGACGGGTGGGGCGACCGCCCGCAGGCCGCCGGCCGCGGCGATCCGCTCAGGCTCCGGGTGGTGCTCGCCTGCGTGGGTCTCGGCCTGCCTGTTGTCCGGGAGTCGGGCGCCCGCGCTGCCGAATCGTTCGAGGTGTTCGGGCTCGAGCGAGCGGAGCGTGCTGACGAGCACGTTGACCGTCCCGCCACCGTGGGCCGGCCGCTCGAGGCGACCGTGGACGAGGACGAGGGGTTCGGCCCGGACGATGTGGCGGTGGCGGTCGTAGACGGGTGGGGGGACGATCAGGTTGACGGTGCCGAGCTCGTCTTCGATCAGCATGAAGACGACGCCGCTCGCGGTCTCCGGGCGCTGGCGGGCGACGACGATCCCGGCGACGGCGACGGTCGACCCGTGGGGGAGCCGGTCGAGCTCGAGGCTGGTCGTGATGCCGTGGAGGTGGGGCCGGAGGATCGCCATCGCGTGGTCGCCGACGCTGACGCCGGTCGTCGCGTAGTCGGCGAGCAGGACCTCCCACCGGCCGAGCTCGCGCAGGGCGGGCGCGTCGCCGGTCTCGAGTCCGAGGGCGAGCTGGACGCCGCCGGGGACGCGTCGGCCGGGGGCGGCGATGCCGAGCTCCCAGAGGGCTCGCCGGCGATCGCCGGCGAGGGCGTCGCACGCGCCGGACCAGGCGAGCTGCTCGAGCGACGGCTGGCAGGCGCTCGCGCAACCGGCGAGCTCGGCGAGGTTCTTGAAGGCGCCGGTCTGGTCGCGGGCTTCGATCAGGGCGGCGATCTCCTCGGAGCGGACGCCGCTGACGTAGCCGAGCCCGATCCGGACGCCGCCGGTCGCGTCGACCGAGCATTCGGCGGCCGAGGCGTTGATGTCCACCGCGAGCAGGTCGATCCCCCTCCGCTGGGCTTCGTGGACGAGGCTGTCGGGTGGGTAGAAGCCCATCGGCTGCTCGTTGAGCAGGGCGCAGAGGAACTCGGGGCCGTAGTGGACGCGCAGCCAGGTCGACTGGTAGGCGAGCAGGCCGAAGGCGGCGCTGTGGGCCTTGGGGAAGCCGAACCCGGCGAACCCGGCGACCATCTCCCAGACGGTCTGGGCAAGCGCCTGCGGAGCGCCGACGTGGTCGGCGGCGCCGGCGATGAACCGGTCGCGGTAGCGGGCGATCGCCGCGTCGGAGCGCTTGCGGCTCATCGCCCGGCGGAGGCCGTCGGCTTCACCGGGTGAGAAGCCGCAGAACGCCTGGGCGACCTCCATCACCTGGTCCTGGAAGATGATCGTCCCGAGCGTTTCGCGGAGGACGGATTCGAGCGACGGGTGCAGGCACGGCGGCTTGTAGTCGGGGTCGTCGCGGAGGCGGCGGCGCCGCTCGATGTACGGGTTGACCGCGCCGCCCTGGATCGGCCCGGGCCGGATGATCGCGACCTGGACGGTCAGCTCGTCGAGGTTGGCCGGCCGGGTCCGGCGGAGCGACTGCATCTGGGCGCGGCTCTCGATCTGGAAGACGCCGGTCGTCTCGGCGTTCTGGATCGCCGTGTAGGTCGCCTTGTCGTCGAACGGGATTCTCGAGAGGTCGACGCGCTCACCCCGGGTCTGGGCGATCGTCTCGACGCATCGCTCGACGGCCGAGAGCATGCCCAGGCCGAGCAGGTCGATCTTGAGGAAGCCGGCGTCGGCGCACGAGTCCTTGTCCCACTGGACGAGCTGGCGGCCTTCCATCGCGGCGGGGACGATCGGGACGCAGTCGATCAGGGGGCGGGTGGCGATCACCATCCCGCCGGGGTGCTGGGAGACGTGGCGGGGGAGACCGTAGGCCTCGCGGGAGAGAGATTCGAGCCAGGCCCACCGTCCGCTGCGGCCGTGGTTGGGCCCGAGCGCGGTCTCGACGTCCCGGTCGATCCGCCGGGAGAAGCCGTTGGCGCCGCGGGCGACTCGCTCGATCTCGGCCGGCGGGAGGCCGAGGACCTTGCCGAGCTCGCGGATCGCCGCGCGGGACCGGAAGCTCGGGAAGGTCGCGACGAGGGCGGCCCGGTCGTGGCCGTAGCGCTCGTGGACCCGGCGGATCAGGACTTCGCGGATGTCGCGGGGGAAGTCGAGGTCGATGTCGGGGACCGAGCTGAGCTCGGGATTGAGGAACCGGCCCATCGACAGGCCGCTGGAGATCGGGTCGATGTGGGAGAGGCCGGTCAGGTAGCAGACGATCGACGAGACCGACGACCCGCGTCCGCGTCCGGGCGGCAGCAGGGCCCGGGCGGTGTCGGGGCCGCGGACGTCGAGCGCGACCTCCCGGGCGAGCTCGAGCATGTCGTGGTGCAGGAGGAAGAATCCCGGGAGCCCGAGCGCCCGGATCACCCGCAGCTCTTCGTCGAGACGCGCGCCGGCCGCGGCCAGGCCGCCTGCTTCGTAGCGATCGTGCAGGCGGGCCCGGCAGAGCTCGCCGAGTCGCCGGTCGGCGGTCTCGTCCTCGACGCCGGGGTACCGGTAGCCGAGATCCGAGGTCAGGTCGAAGTCGAGCTGGGCTGCGACGGCGGCCGTCTCGGCGACTGCGGCCGGGTGCTCGCGGAAGCGGGCGGCCATCGCGGCCGGGGAGGACAGGACATGTGCTCCGTTGGGTCGCCGGAGGGGCTCGCTGGATTCGAGCGTGAGGTTGTGGCGCAGGGCGACGAACGCGTCCTGGAGGTGGGCTCGGGAGCGGGCGTGGGCGTGGATGTTTCCTGTGGCCACGCACCGCAGGCCCAGGTGCCCGGCAAGGGATTCGAGGCTCCGGTTTCGGGCACGGTCGGAGGCGAGGAACGGCCGCTGGAGCTCGACCCGGAGGCGGTCGGGGCCGAACGCGTCGAGCAGGCGGCGGACGCTGGGCTCGTCGTGGACGCCGCGCTCGGCGCAGCCGGTCAGGCAGACGAGACCTTCGGCGTGGTCGCGGAGGGCTTGGACGCCGGCCTTGGGCGGTGCGAGCGTGGCCGGCGAATCCCGGGTGTGGGCGTGGGCGATCGTGAGCAGCCGGCAGAGGTTGGTCCAGCCGGCGGCCGACGCGACGAGCAGGGTGACGTGGCGGTCGTCGTCGAGCGTCAGCTCGGCCCCGTGGATCGGTCGGAGGCCGAGGCCGCGGGCGGCGTGGGCGAACTCCATCGATCCCCAGACGCCGTCGTGGTCAGTCAGGGCGAGCGTCTCGTGGCCGAGCTCGGCGGCCGCGCCGACCAGCTCGTCGGGCATCGACGCGCCGTCGAGGAAGGAGTAGGCCGAGTGGCAGTGGAGCTCGACGTATCCGGTGACCGCGCGAGTCATCGGCGGTTGTCCGTGCTTGCCGGTCATCGGTGGCGAAACCAGCTGCCGCCGAGCAGATCCCGGAAGACGACGATGTCCCGGCCGGACTGGCTGACGAGCTCCCAGTAGCGGCGGTGGAGTGGCTGGTCGGTCCACCAGCGATCCTCGATCAGCCAGGACTCGCGGACATGGGCGACCGGCTGGCCGTCGACATCGGTTGGTGTGCCGTCGCCGTCGACCAGGACCCGAGCGGTTCGGGGATCGTCGAGCCGCCGCGTCCCGACTGCCGGCTTGATGACGCGAACGGGTTTCATGATTCGAACGGCGCGAGCATCATTCGCCGCTCGGGTATCCGGGACGCGGCATCGACGGGGACGACGCGGAGGGCGGCGTCCGGTCCGGCGGCGACGCGGGCCTGGCGGACGGCTTCGTGGAGGCGGCGCCGGCGGAGCTCGATGTCCTCCGCGAGGAGGGCCCGCTGGTCGCCTGTGGGTGGGCCGAGGCGGTCGGCCGCGAGGCCGAGGGCGAGCGCCGGCGCCGGGAGGAGGGTCAGGCGGGGGATCAGGGCCAGGCGCATCCGGTGGGGGTCGGCGGTCGACTCGCGGAAGGTGACCGGTACCCGCCAGCTGCCGCCGGTGCCGGTGCCGTGGGCATCGACGAGGCGTGCGGTGAGCGTCGCCCCGCGCAGCGTCCGGCCGCGGCGCTCGGGGCGGGCGAGCAGGCGGTCGATCAGGACTCCGAGGGCGTGGTCGAGGGCTGGTCCGGACGCGGACTCGTGGAGCTCGAACGACTCGGCGAGGAGCTCGACCGGCCGGCGGGGGGTGGGCGGGTCGTCTTCGCCGCAGGCCAGCCTGTGGGCCTCGGCGCCGGCCGGGCCGAACCGGTCGGTCAGGGCGGCCCGGGTCATCGCGGCGAGCTCGCCGAGCGTTGCGATTCCCAGCCGCTCGAGCATCTGGACGAGGGGGGCGGTCCGTGAGCGGGAGCGGAGCATCGAGACCGGGAGGTTGCGGAGATGTTCGCGGGCGCCTTCGCGGACGATCGTCGTCCGGCGGGGCCGGGTCGCGAGGGCGGCGGCGAGCGCGCAGAACCGGGTCGGTGCGCCGCCGAGCCGGGCCGGCGTGCCGAGCGCCCGGCGGGCGGCTCCGATCACGAGATCCTCGGACCCGCCGTAGAGGCCGCGGAGGCCGGCGGCATCGAAGCAGGCGAGCCCGGGACGCTGGGACTCGACGGCCGCACCGATCCCCTCGAGGGCCTGGAGTACCCGCTCCCAGGCGGCGATCACGGCGATCGGGTCGCCGGCGACCAGCTCGATCTGCGGGCATCGGGCGAGTGCCTCGCCGAGCGGCATGCCAGGACGCAGGCCGAGCGCCTGTGCGGCTCCGGAGACTTCGCCGATCCCCGCCCGCCCGGCGGGAGCGCTCCGATCAGGGGCGAGGGCAACCGGCCGACCGACAAGGGACTGGAGGCCGCCGGCTGCGACGGCAAGCTCGAAGCGGGGGAGGAGGACGCAAACGATCATACGAACAGATGTTCGCATGGCTGGTGGACGGAGGTCGGCGCCGGGGGCGTAAGACGTCAACCGGGCACGTAATCGCCAAGTGGACCCGTGACGGCGCTATCGTGAGTGGATCAGATGAGAAGTAGAGGCAATCGGCCTTGCTTTGTTGTCGATAGGAGCAGATGATGGCCACGCTTCAGGGCCGGACGACGAGTCAACCGCAGGACCCTGACCAGAACGTGGTCGCGGTGGTGGACGCCGCCGAGCTGGAGGCGGCTAAGAGGGAGCCTGGTGTTCGGGCGTTGCTCCGCGATGCCGACGCGTATCTCGCGGATCTCGAGCGACGGGGACGCATAGTCGCGGTCTAGAAGTGGACCACTTGCGCCTGTGCTGGACCGAGCACACGCCCGAGTGGACGAGCAGTTCCAGGCATCGGCGGCCTCTCCGTAGAAGCCACGCCTACGTCCTCGAATGCCGCCACGGCGAGGTCCGGTCCCAGGTCGCCGTCAGCGGCCTCCCCGTAGAAGCCAGGTCTGCTGGAGTGGCGTAGACCAGTGGCAGTTGCCGTCCCAGGTCGCCAGCGCGGCCTCTCCGTTTGAGGTAGATCTGATCGCGCGGAGCCGAGGTGGCCGTCGGCGACACCGCGGCGACGTCGCCATCGCGTGGGATCCCATGTTCGTGTTTCTTGTTCTTGTGAGTCGCTCGTCAATGGGGTTGCTCGGTGTGCACGCCACTGGCTTGGGCGGCTGCGAGAAGCCGCAGGTCGTAGGCGATGAACGAGTCGAGGTCCTTGCCGACGGATAAGGCGGTGGCGAGGTGGATGGCGTCGAGCGTGCGGAGCCCGTACCAGCCGAGACCGGCGGCTCGCTCGAGCGTTGTTTGGTCGACAGGTATCAGCGTCAGACCGGCGAGGATCATGTCGCTCCGCGCAGGTGGCGGGGGTGGAGAGCGGCGAGCCGCGGCGAGGTGGACCTCCACGAGCACGATCGCGCTGGATACGCGGTGCGGTCGGTCACGGAGGACGCTTCGTAGTGCCGGGGTCTCGGGCTCTTCGACGACGAGCTTGACAATGGCTGACGCGTCGAGATAGACGAAGCCGCCCGTCACGGCCGACCGTCCACTACAGGCGGTCGGCTCGCAACTCGTCGAGCAGTGCGCTCAGGACCGGCCCTCCTGGTAGTTCGAGCGCGTCGACTTCGAGTAGGTCCAGGCGAGCGGGGATCGCGTGACGACCGATGATCAGCCGGTCCACCGGATCGTGCTGCTCGCCGGATGGGCCGAGCACGGCAATGGCTCGTCCGCGTGACGTTACGGCGAAGCTCTCGCCTTTCTCGACACGTCTCAGGTAGCCGCTTAGATCGCGACGCAGCTCCCGGACACCGATCGTCTGGGCCATGTGCGACATTGTAGTCACATGGCTCCGCCTGATCGGCGGCTACTCTCGGACGTTGTCCATCCGGCCTGCGTTTGCGGTAGTGCTGGCGACGATAAACCTCGCCGACCTGTCGCGCGTCCATAGGTCCCGGCTCGCCGAGCTCGCGGACCCTTGCGGTCAGTTGCTCGTCGGTCACACCGGTATAGCGTCGGCACCGGCAGCCACTCCCAGCCTGCTGGCCGCGCGGGTTGCTCAGACGATCGGCGTCGGCGGCTCTCGACCTTCGAGCACGGCGATCACGTTCTCGGCGCACAGCCGGGCCATCGCGTCCCGGGTCGACCGGGTGGCCGACCCGATGTGGGGGACGAGCACCGTGTTCGGGAGGCCGACGAGCTCGGCCGGCACGGCCGGCTCGTTCTCGTAGACGTCGAGTCCGGCCCCGCCCAGGCGGCCGGCCCGCAGGGCGTCGATCAGGGCGGTCGTGTCGAGGACGCCGCCCCGGCACGTGTTGACGACGATCGCGCCCGGCTTGACGTGGGCGAGACGGTCCGCGTCGAGTAGGTGACGGGTCTCCGGCGTGAGGTTGACGTGGAGGCTGACGTAGTCGGAGATCCGCAGGAGCTCGTCGAGCTCGACGCGTTCGGCCCCGAGCCGGCCGGCGGCCTCGTCCATCGGGCGTCGGGCGGCGAACACGACGCGCGACTCGAAGCCGCGGAGGAGCTCGGCGACCCGCTGGCCGATCCGGCCGAACCCGACCAGGCCGACGGTCGCTCGGGACAGCTCCCGTCCGAGGAACTGCTCCGGCTCCCACCCGGTCCACTCGCCGGCGCGGACGATCCGGTCGGTCTCGACGATCCGCCGGCCGACCGCCTGCATCAGGGCGATCGCGAGCTCGGCCGTCGCGTTCGTCAGGACGTCCGGCGTGTTCGTCGCCCGGACGCCCCGGTCGCGGACGGCATCCGTGTCGATGTTGTCGTAGCCGACCGCGAAGTTCGCGACCACGCGGAGCGACGCGCCGGCCCGGTCGAGCAGCTCGCCGTCGACGGGGACCGACGGGTCGGCGACGATCCCGCTGGCACCGGGTGCCCGGTCGAGCAGCCAGTCGCGGTCGGCCGATACGCCGCCGGCGTCGACGTCGAAGCGCTCGGACAGCAGATCGAGCCCGGCCGACGGGATGGCGCGGGCGACGAGAACCCTCGGTCTCGGCCCCATGGCCGGGATCTTGGCGGACGCCGGTTGGTCTCGCAAGCTCGGCTCCCTCCGCTGGTCGCCTGCTTGTAGACTCCGGCCCAGTGCGGCTGTAGCTCAGTTGGCTAGAGCG
>DATAUX010000206.1:0-9329 GCA_036268015.1 Solirubrobacteraceae bacterium
GCCGGGGCCCCGGGCGGAGAGGCCGGGGCGGGGGGCGGGGAGGCTGGGACGGGGGTCGGGGAGGCCGGGATCGGGCACGACGCGCACCCGCCGGGTCGAGCGCCCGGCGGCCGGGAGTCCCGATCGGGGCCGCCGGTCGGCGGTGGCCGTCGCCGGGCGGCCGCGAGCGGTCGTCGCGGCCGTCGCCGTCGTCCTCGTGCTCGTCGTCGTCCTCGTGATCGCGAACGCCGGCGGGGGTGGCGGGTCGCCCGCCGCGAAGGCCGCGAGGACCACCGTGGCGCCGGCGTCCGCGTCCGCTCCCCTGGCCGATCAGGTCAGCTCACTGGAGACGATCGTCGGCCGGGCCGCGAAGCCTTGAGCGCCGCGCCGGCACGAGACGTCCGCGTCCGCGTGGTCGTGGTCGTCGTCGTCGGCCTCGCGGTCGGCAGCCTGACGTCGTTCGGCCAGGGACACCTCGACGGGGCGCTCGACGCGTTCGTCAACTCGGCGAGCGCGTGGCTGGTCGCGCCGTTCGTGATCGGCATGTGGATGACGACCCGCCGGGGTGCTGCGGTCGCGGGGATGTCGGTCTGCTCGCTGCAGCTGGTCGGCTACTACGCGACCGCCCACCTGCGCGGCTTCTCGGCCGGGGGTGCGATCGTCGCCTTCTGGGCGGCGTGCGCCGTCGTCGGCGGGCCGGTCTTCGGCGTCGGCGGCCGGCTCTCGCGCGGCGCAGGGCGGCTGCGGGCGCTGGGCGCGGCCGTGCTGCCGGCGGCGTTCGTCGCGGAGGGGCTGTGGGTCTACGTGCACGAGCTTCACTACTACGCGACGGCGGCCCTCTGGATCGGGATCGGCGCGGCGCTCGCCGTGGTGATGCTCCGCGGCCGGCGCGAGCTCCGCTGGCTGGTTGTGGCGCTGGTGGTCGGACTCGCCGCGGAGCTCCTCCTGAGCCAGATCTACAGGCAGTCGTTCTGAGGCCGGCGTGCCCGCGGGGGTGCGAGCGTGTCAACCGAGATCGCGGCGGCCAGCAGCAGAGCGCCGCCGAGCACGAGCGTGAGCGTGAGCGTGTCGTCGCCGAGCAGGAGCGATGTCGCGGTCGCGATCGCCGGCTCCAGACTGAGCAGGATCGCGGTCTGGATCGAGTCGAGCCGGCGTTGGGCGTAGAGCTGGAGGCCGTAGCAGAGCGCCGTGGCGAGGACTCCGGCGTACACCGCAGACCAGAACACGCCCGAGTGCGGGGACGGGACCAGCGGCGTCCTCGTCTCGAGCGCCAGCCAGGGAAGTGAGAGGCCGAGGCAGGCGACGCTTTGGACGGCCATCGCGCCGACGACGGGAACGCCGGGGGTGACCCGTCCGGCGAGGACGATGTAGAGCGCGAACGCGAATGCGCAGCCGAGCGACGGGACGTCGCCGGCCTGCCAGTGGCCCGCCGAGCCGGAGAAGATCAGCGCGAGGCCCGCGGTTGCGCCGAGCGCGGCCAGCCAGCTGCGGCGTGGTGGGGGCCTGCGGGCGGACGCCCAGACGAGGAAGGGGACGACGAGCACGGACAGGCTCGTCACGAACGCGGAGTGGGCGGGCGATGTCGTTCGCAGACCGGCCGTCTGGAGCACGAGCGCGGCAAACAGCAGGCCGCCGAGGGCCCAGGGCCCGGGGTGCGCGAGCGCGGCGCGCAGCTCGCCGGACCTGAGCGCAAGCGGGGCGAGGACGAGCGCGGAGAGGAAGAATCGGAGCGCGAGGTAGTGGAACAGGGGTTCGGACCGGACGCCGGACTTCACGACGACGAACGACCCGCCCCAGATCGAGACGGCCACGACGAGGGCCGCGACCGCCGTCGGGCGGCCCGCCGTCGCGGAGCCCGGGCGGTCGCCGGGCGGCACGACCACCCCCACGACGCGCGCCGGCTCGACGATCACCGACCAACCCTAGTAGTCGCCGCGGTTCTCGGCGCGGGCGGTGCAGGTCCGGTTGCGGGTGGCCTCGCGGGGTGTCGGGGGGTCGGCGTTGCGTCTGCCACGGCCCGGTACTGGACCGTCCAGTACCGGGCGTACGCCGGGATCATGTAGCGCGACCTGACGATGGCGGAAGGGGAGTCCCCGGGACCACGTGTCCCAGATCGAACGAGCGCTCGATCAGGCGCCGCGCGTGAGCGGCGCAAGGATCGCGGCGACCTCGTCGTGGGCCGGGCTTCGCATGTAGGCCAGGTCAGGGCCGGTGAAGTCCAGCGCGGTGCGTCTGTGCTCGTCCTTGAGCGCGGGATCGGCACTGCGGGCGAGCAGATGGCGCACGCTCCTCGGACGTCCGTGCTCGGCCGCGACGCGCAGCGCCTGGCGACCCCACTGCGGATCGACGGCGTCCACGGAGATGCCGGTGCTCAGGAGCTGATCGACGACATCGAGTCGCTGGTGGTCGGCGGCCATGATCAGCGCGCGGACACGCTCGTCCGCCGGCGTGTCGGTGGTCGGCCACGCGCTGATCTCACCGATGGCGGCGGCCTCGGGAGCGATCGGACGCGGGCGCCGGCCGCGGCGAGGGCATCGACGACATCGGTCATGCCGAACACCGCGGCGTGGCGCAGCGCACTCGCGCTGGGGACTCCGCCCGCATCGGCCGCGGAGAGCGTGTCGATGTTCGCTGCGTGTCCCCGCAAGCGCTTCACTGGCCCGATCGGATGCTGGGCGAAGCCGGAGGACGTGGCCGTCCGCGACGCCGCACTCGATCAGCGACCGCTCAGGCTCGAGCGGCTCGCCGTCCGGGAGGGCCAGCACCCATGCTCGCGGTGGGCTCCCGACAAGGTCGACAAACTCGGTCTCGAGCAACGGCGTGATCAGTTTGGACAGCGGTAGATCTCCCGGCACAGCGACGTCCACGCTGTGCTCGGGCCCGATGATCGTCAGCAACAGCGTCGTCACGTGGCTGCCCCGCGACGGTTACGGTCGCCGCCGGACCCGGGCACTAGCGGACTCGGGCTCGCTCGACACGCGAGACGACCCGGTCGAACTTCGATGTCGACGGAGCGACTGCGCGGAAGCTGAACGTGCCGCCGATCGAGCCTTTAAAGCTGCTGCTCCTGCGGACATTTGCGGACTGCTGCGGAACGGGAGCGACGGGACTCGAACCCGCGACCTCCGGCGTGACAGGCCGGCGCTCTAACCAACTGAGCTACGCCCCCCGATTGGGGACGCACCAGTATGGCAAGCCGTTGGTCGCGTCGCCCGCCACGCCGGCCGGGTCCGCCGGCCGGGGACTATCGCCGGCGGTAGGGGTCGCGTCTCCCGCGGAGCGCCCGCACACCCGGGATCGTCGCCCGCAGCGGGCTGGCCCCGGCCGCGCGCAGGGCGTCGGCCGCCTCGTCGTAGCGCCGCTGGCGGACCAGGCCGGCCGCCAGGGCCCGCAGATCGGCCAGCCGGACCCGGTCGACGCAGGCGTCGGACACCAGGCCGGCATGGCGGGCGTGGAGCTCCAGCTGGGCCCGCGCCAGGCTGGCGATATCCCCGCTCAGGGCGCCCGCCCGCCGGCGGTAGCGGACGACCGCCCGCGGCTCGTGGACGAGCCGCTCGCCCCGGCCGAGCAGGCGCAGCCACAGCTCCCAGTCCTCGGCCCGCGGCAGGTCGGAGTCCAGGCCGCCAGCCCGGACGACGGCATCGCGGCGCAGGACGACGCTCGACACGCAGAGCGGGTTCGCCTCGAACAGGGCGGGCAGCTCCAGCCGGTCGGGGACGGTCCACGTCTCGCCGGTCGGCCGGCCGTCCGGCCCGACGATCAACGCCCGCCCGAAGCAGGCCGCCGCGTCCCCGAGCCGGGCGACCCGCAGGCCGAGGGACCCCGGCTCCCAGACGTCGTCCGCGTCGCACAGGGCGACCAGGTCGGTGTCGAGCTCGGCCAGGCCGGCCGCCCGCGCGCCGGCCAGACCCCGCCGCGGCTCGTGGCGGACGAGCCGGCAGCGCCCCACGTGATCCGGGTCCAGGCGGACCGGGGTCGGCGACCCGTCGTCGACGACGACGACATCGGCCGGGCTCTCGCCGAGCACCCCGTCCAGAGTCTCTGCCAGGTACGGCGCCCACCCATGGACGGGGACGATCACGCCGACGCCGGCCGACCCCAAACCCTCATCCGATCGGGCCGGGGCCCGCCTGCGGCCGACCGGGCTCCCCTTCGAAAAGAGGGAAACTCGCCCGGCCGGCCTCATCATGCCGGATCACCCACCACGCGCTGATCTGGGCGACGGTGACCCGGACCACGGCGAGGTTCGCGATCCCCCGGTTTCCCGGCGCGACGATCTGGACCTCGCGCAGCGTGAGGAACGGCCGGGCCCGGTAGGCGATCATGTCCCGGGCCAGCTGCGGCCGGACGCCGGCCGGGTTGATCGGCTGGTCGGCGAGCTCCGCCTCGATCGCGACCTCCCGCTCCAGCCTCGCCCGCTCGGCCTCGGTTCGCTGGAAGGCGGTCGTGTTCGCCGTCGCGAACTCCTCCTGCGCTTCGGCCCACTCGTCGTCTGACATGCCCTCCGGCCGGCGGCTCATCCCGGCGATCCGCCGGCGCTCGGCGTCGACCTCGCCGGCCGCCAGGCTCGGCGACGAGATCGCCCCGAGGACGATCATCCCGTTGATCAGGAGACCCACCGAAGTGCTGATCCCCTCGTCGGCCAGCATGATCAGATCCAGCAGGAATCCGTCCTGCACGGCGTACGCTCCGAGCGCCGCGAGGTCGAGTTCTCCGGGGGTCAGGGGATCGTCAGCCATTTCGGGTGCCTAGGCCCCATATGCGGATGGGAGGCGTACGCAAGCAGTATCTTTCCCGATCATGCGCCTCCAGCGGATCCCAGCCCTCCGGATCACCATGCTCTGTGCGAGCGCGACGCTGCTCTCCGGCTGCGGACTGTTCGGCGTCGCCGGGCCCGGCCTCGGGCCGATCGGCAAGCAGATCAACCCGAAGTGCGCGGGGATCCCCAACCAGAATCCGGCCAGCTGCCCGCTCGCGGGCATCGGCGGGACCGAGGAGGCGTTCGAGAACGCGCATCCGTACGTCGGCAGCACCGTCGTGATCCCGGGGGCGACCAACTATCTCGACCTCCACGCGACGAACGGCCTCCTGTCGAGCTTCACCGAGGAGTACCACGCCAGCCCGCAGATCATGGCCGGCGAGGCCCGCGAGGAGACGCACGGGGAGATGCCCTACGACGCGAAGAAGCTGTTCGAGAAGACCGTTCCCGGCCAGTGCGCGATCGTCGAGTACAAGAGCGCGGCCCTCGCCAAGCTGTTCGATCCCGAGCACGACGGCGTCCTGATCGTCCTCCACAGCGGCGGCACCGACAACACGTACACGTCGAAGAGCGTCAGCTCGGCGACGATCAGCATCGTCACCCCGGGAACCCGCAGCAACACGTCCTGCTGAGGCGAGCCCGGCGGCCGGGGCTCAGACGGCGCCGGACGCCGGCACGTCGAGCTCGGCCCGGACCCAGCTGCAGTTGACCGACAGGTCCTCGACGCCGAGCGCGGCCGCCACGTTGAGGGCCATGCCCTTGCGGAAGAACTCGTCGATCCGGTCGGGCGTGGCCCGCGACAGCTCCTGGACGCGCGACGCGAGCTCGGCGTACCGGTGGCGGACCCGGTCGCGGACGACCTCGTCGGCGCACGCCGCATACGACTGGTGCTGGAGCAGCAGGTAGTCCCGATCCGAGTGGAGCAGGTCGACGTAGGCGAGGCCCATCGCCATCAGGACGTCCTCGCAATCGACCGGTGACTGCCCGGCCCCGTAGGCGGCGGCCGCGTCCTCGAAGACGCCGACGACGCGTTCGAAGCCCCGCTCGACGGCCGCAAGGAAGAGCTCGCGCTTGTTGGCGAACAGGCTGAACACGTACGGCTGGGCGACGCCGACCCGCCGGGCGATCCGGTCGACCGGCGTCCCGTGGAGGCCGGTCTGGGCGAACTCATGGACGGCGGCCGAGATCAGCGCGTCCCGTCGCTCGGCCGCCGGGACGCGGCGGGTTGTGGTGTCGGCTTCGACGGGGATGGCATCACCGATCGTATTCCTCTGAACGCTCACGGCGCGCCGACCGTCGCGGCGTGCCGGTCGCCGCCGGGATTGGACTCGGTCGGGATGGCCGCGAGCACCGCGGCCGCCTCGGCGCCGCCCGCGGCGGTCGCCGGGACCGGGCCGGCCGGAGCGGTCGACCGGGTCGAGAACGGCAGCACCGCGGCGATCAGGGCGCCGGCCGCGAGGACGGCCGCGCCGACCCAGACGGCCGGGGTCAGGCCGGCGACGAAGGCCTGCGGCGAGCCGTAGCCGCCGGATCCGGTGAAGACGGTCGCCAGCACGGCGATCCCGAGCACGCCGCCGACCTCGCGGATCGCGTTCGTCGCGCCCGACGCCTGTCCGGCCTGGTCGACGCGGACCGAGGAGAGCACGGCGTTCGCCGACGGCGCGAAGACCAGCGCCATCCCGGCGCCGCCCATCATGAACGGGACGAGCATGCTCGTGTACGGGGTGTCGAGGCTGATCACGCTTGCCAGCCAGGCGAGCGCGCCGGCCTGGAGGCCGAGCCCGCCGACCATGAACCAGCGGGCCTCGTAGCGCTCGGAGAGGACGCCGGCGATCGGGGCGACGACCATCGTCGCGCCGGTCCAGACGAGCAGCTTGAGGCCGGCCTGGAGGGGCGTGTTGCCGAGCACGTTCTGGAGGAACTGGCTGAGGAAGAAGATCGATCCGAACATGCCGAAGTACATCGACACGGAGACGATGTTCGTGACGGCGAAGCTCCGCTTCTTGAAGAAGTGCATCGGCAGCATCGGCTCGGCGCTGCGCAGCTCGACCGCGACGAACCCGGTCAGGAGGACCAGTCCGCCGATCAGGCAGGTCAGGACGGTCGCGCTCGTCCAGCCGATCGACTGGGCCCGGACGAGGCCGAAGACGACGCCGAACGCGCCGGTCGACGCGAGGCCGAGGCCCGGCAGGTCGAGGTTCGCGTTCGGTCCCCGGCTCTCGGCCAGCTGGCGTCCGGCGAGCGGGACGAGGATCAGGCCGATCGGGACGTTGAGCCAGAAGATCCAGTGCCAGGAGATGCCCTGGACGACGGCGCCGCCGACGACCGGCCCGAGGGCGACGGCGCTGCCGCTGATCCCCGACCAGACGCCGATCGCCATGCCCCGCTTCTCGGCCGGGAAGGCCGCGGCGAGGAGGGTCAGCGTGAGCGGCGTGACGATCGCCGCGCCGAGACCCTGGACCGCCCGGGCGCCGATCAGGGTCGCGCTGGTCGGCGCGAGCCCGGCGGCGGCCGACGCGGCTGTGAAGACGGTCAGACCGACCATGAACATCCTCCGCCGGCCGAACCGGTCGCCGAGGGCGGCACCGGTGAGGAGGAACGCGGCGTAGGTCAGGACGTAGGCGTTGACCGTCCATTCGAGCGTCTGGATCGACGCGTGGAGGTCGCGGTGGATGCTCGGCAGGGCGACGCTGACGACGAGGTTGTCGAGCACGACCATGAACAGGCCGACCGACACGATCCCGAGCGTCCAGCCGTTGCGCCCTCTGCGTTCCTGCGGTTCTGCCGCCATCGCCGGCCTCCTCAACCTCGCTTAGTGAGTACTAACTGGAAATGAGATTAGCAGTGACTAATCAGATTTGTCAAGGGCGCGTGGAATAGGCTCGGGACATGCAGCTCGAGCACCTCGATGTCCTGATCGTCGGCGCCGGCCTGTCGGGGATCGGGGCCGGCTACCACCTTCAGGACAAGTGCCCGGCGAAGACGTACGCGATCCTCGAGTCACGCGACCGGATCGGCGGTACGTGGGACCTCTTCCGGTACCCGGGAGTCCGGTCGGATTCGGACATGTACACGCTCGGGTACGCGTTCAAGCCGTGGGACGACGGCCACGCGATCGCGCCGGCTTCGTCGATCCTCGCGTACGTCCGCCAGACGGCCGACGAGCACGGGATCGCCGGTCGGGTCCGCTTCGGCCACCGGGTCGTGCGGGCGCAGTGGTCGACGGCCGATGCCCGGTGGACGGTCGACGTCGATCGGGGCGACGGCGGCCCGGTCCTCCAGCTGACCTGCGGCTTCCTGCTGACGTGCACCGGCTACTACCGCTACGACCAGGGCTATGCGCCCAGCTTCGAGGGCGCCGATCGGTTCGCCGGCCGGATCGTCCATCCCCAGCGGTGGACCGACGACGTCGACTACGCCGGGAAGCGGGTCGTCGTGATCGGGAGCGGGGCGACCGCGGTCACGCTGGTCCCGGCGATGGCGCGGACGGCCGAGCACGTGACGATGCTCCAGCGCTCGCCGAGCTATGTCGTCTCGCTCCCGTCGAGGGACCCGGTCGCCGCGGTCCTCGGCCGGGTGCTGCCGGCGAAGGCGGCGTACACGCTGGTCCGGTGGAAGAACGTCCTCGTGACGATGACGAGCTTCGAGGTCAGCCGGCGGCGGCCGGCGGTCATGAAGGCGATCCTCCGCCGGTGGGCCAAGCGCCAGCTGCCGCGCGGGTATCCGATGGACACGCACTTCAAGCCGATCTACAACCCGTGGGACCAGCGGTTGTGCGTCGTTCCCGACGGCGACCTGTTCAAGGCGATCCGGTCGGGCCGGGCGTCGGTCGTCACCGAGCGGATCGACACGTTCACCGAGACGGGCGTCAGGCTCCGGTCGGGCGACGAGCTCCCGGCCGATCTGGTCGTCACGGCGACCGGTCTCGACCTGCTCGCGATCGGCGGCATCCGGCTGGCCGTCGACGGCCGGGAGATCGAGCTGTCGGAGACGATGAGCTACAAGGGGATGATGCTGTCCGGCGTGCCGAACTTCGCGGTCGTGCTCGGGTACACGAACGCGTCGTGGACGCTGAAGGTCGACCTCACGTGCGACTACGTCTGCAGGCTGCTCAACCACATGACCGGCCACGGGTACGCCCAGTGCATGCCGGGCGAGCCGGACGCGTCAGTCGGCGAGCTGCCGTTCATCGACTTCTCGTCCGGCTATGTCCGCCGGGCGGTCGGGCGGTTCCCCAAGCAGGGGTCGAAGGCGCCGTGGCGCCTCTACCAGAACTACTTCCGCGACATCCTCAGCCTCCGCCACGGGCGGGTCGAGGACGGGGCGATGGAGTTCAGCTAGTCGGTTCGCGTGGCCGCAGCGGCTGATCCCGACGCGTCAGCCGAGCGCGTCGACCCAGGCCGCGACTGTCAGGACCTCCGCCTGGCGGGGGAAGACCTGGTCGCAGAGGACGCGGTGGACCTCGTCGTCGGCGTCGAGGCAGCCGTCGGAGAGCACGGTCAGCGAGAAGTCGAGGTCGGCGGCCTGGCGCAGCGTCGAGAGCACGACGCCGCTGGTCGCGATCCCGGTCAGCACCAGCGAGTCGATTCCG
>DATAUX010000207.1:0-5437 GCA_036268015.1 Solirubrobacteraceae bacterium
CGGTCGGAGGTCGCCGCGTTCGAGCTGAACGTCTCCTGCCCGAATGTCAAAACCGGTCTCGACATCGGCGCCGATCCGCGCGAGCTCCAGCTACTGGTCCAGAGGATCCGCCCGCTCACCGCCAAGCCGGTGATCGTCAAGCTGACACCGAACTGTGCCGACGTCGCCGCGGCCGCCGTCGCCGCCGAGGAGGCTGGGGCTGACGCGATCTCGCTGATCAACACGCTCCGGGCGATGGGGATCGGGCCGGCCGGTGGTGCCTGGCTCGGTGAGCGTTTCGGTGGGCTGTCGGGGCCGGCGATCCGCGCGGTCGCGGTCGCCCAGGTCGCCGCCGTCGCCCGGCGGGTGGGTGTCCCGATCGTCGGCATGGGAGGTGTCTCGCGCGGCCGGGACGCGGCTGACCTGTTGGCTGTAGGGGCTACGCTGGTGGCCGTCGGGACGGAGAATTTCCGGGATCCGGCGGCCGGCGGCCGGGTTGCGGGCGAGCTCGCGGGGATTCTCTCGCAAATTGCACGATAGCTGGAGGTTGTGGGTACAAGATGCGTACACGGTCTTTGAAAATGCCTGCGTAGGCAGCCATTCGGGATGAGTGCAGAACACTTCCATCAACCTCACATCGAGGTAGAGCCGAATCCGTGCAAGAGGTCTTGAACGGGGCCGGCGAGCCGGTAGACTCGCCCACCATGCCGTCGGGGCCGAACACACTTCACAAACAGTCGACCGCGCCCGAGCGTTCGCTCAACCAACGGATGGACGCGCTCGGCAAGGCCAACGACATCCGGTCGAAGCGAGCCCGTCTCAAGCGGGACCTGAAGGCCGGCCGGCAGTCGATCAACGCGCTCCTGCTCGACCCGCCGGACTACGTCGAGACGGCCAAGGTGTGCGACATGCTCCTGGCCGTGCCGAAGTACGGGCGGGTCAAGGTCAACAAGATCCTCGTCCACTGCCGGATCTCGCCGAGCAAGACGATCGGCGGGCTGTCAGAGCGTCAGCGCAAAGAGCTCGGCGACCTGCTTCCCCGCTGACCCGAGCGTCGACGGCAGCCGGGCGTGCGCCGGGCGATCGATCCTCTCGGGCTGTCAGAGTGACCGCCGTGTCCCGCCGCGTCTTCGTCATCACCGGGCCGTCCGGCGTCGGCAAGGGTACGTTGATCCGGTCGCTGATCGCCCGCCATCCGGAGGTCGAGCTGGCCGTCTCGGCGACGACGCGGCGTCCGCGGGTCGGCGAGGTCGACGGCGTCGACTACCACTTTCTCGAGCCTGCCGAGTTCGACCGGCTGGTCGGAGCCGGCGAGTTCGTCGAGTACGCCGAGTACGCCGGCAACCGGTACGGGACGCTCCGCCGGGAGCTCGACGGCCGGGCGGCCGACGGCGTGCCGGTCGTCCTCGAGATCGATCTGCAGGGTGCCCGGCAGGTCCGCGCCGGGATGCCCGAGGCGATCCAGGTCTTCGTCAAGCCGCCCAGCTTCGACGAGCTCCGGGTCCGCCTCGTCGGCCGGGGGACCGACGATCCGGAGAAGGTCACCGAGCGGCTCGAGCTGGCCAAGGCGGAGATCGCCGCCGAGCGCGAGTTCCATCATGTGATCGTCAACGACCGGCTCGACGCGGCCGTCACCGAGCTGCTCGACGTGATCGAGGCCCGGCTCCCATAGGAATCTCGGCGCGGCTCGCGTAGACTTATAGATCTACCGAAAGGCTTACCTTGCCCGTCACCTCGCCTCGCATCGACAAGCTGCTCGACCACGTCGACTCCAACTACGCCAGCGTGATCGTCGCGGCCAAGCGCGCCCGTCAGATCAACTCGTACTACCAGAACCTCGGCGAGGGCAGCTTCGACGAGTTTCCGCCGCCGATGGTCGACACCGGGTCGAAGAACTACCTGACGATCGCGCTCGAGGAAGTCGCCGCCGGCAAGTTGAAGTACCACTACCGCTAGACCGGCCCGCCGCGCACGATGGCGCGCATCCTGCTTGGCGTGACCGGCGGCATCGCCGCGTACAAGGCGCTCGAGTTCGTCCGCCTGGCTACCGGGTCGGGTCACGCGGTCCGGGTGATCCAGACGCCGGCGTCCGAGCGCTTCGTCGGCCGGGCATCGTTCGCCGGCCTGACCGGCGCCCGGGTGCTCGTCGACGAGCACGACGAAGACCCGCTGCGGGGCGCCTTCCCCGGAGACCCGCCGCCGTCGCATGCGCCGGTCAGCCATCTCGAGCTGGTCGCCAACGCCGACGTCCTGCTCGTCGCGCCGGCGTCGGCCAACACGCTGGCCAAGCTGGCCCACGGCCTGGCCGACAACCTCCTGACCAGCGCGGCGCTGGCCGCCTGCTGCCCGGTCGTCCTCGCGCCGGCGATGAACAACCGGATGTACGAGCACCCGGCGACCCAGGCCAACATCGAGCTGCTGCGCGGACGCGGGGCGACGATCCTCGAGCCGGGCAGCGGCCGGCTCGGGTCGCCCGGCGAATGGGGGGTCGGCCGGCTGGTCGAGCCGGCCGGCCTGCTCTTGGGTTGCGAGGCCGTGCTCGGCGGCCGGGCCGGGTCGTCATGGACCGGCCTGCAGGTCCTCGTCAGCGCCGGCGGGACGCGCGAGCCGATCGACGCGGTCCGCTACCTGGCCAACAACTCGTCCGGGCGGATGGGCTTCGCCCTGGCCGACGCGGCCGCCGGCCGGGGTGCGCAGGTCACGGTCGTCGCGGCGAACGTCGGCCTCGCCCGCAACCCGGCCGTCCGGTACGTGGCGGTCTCGACGGCCGCCGAGCTCGAGCTGGCCCTGGAGGCCGAGTTCGACCGGGCCGACGTCCTCCTGATGGCCGCGGCCGTCGCCGATTTCAGGCCGGCCCGCCCGGAGGCGGGCAAGCTGTCGAAGGAGGGGCGGGGTCACCTGTCGCTCGCGCTCGAGCCGACGCCCGACATCCTGACCGGCCTGGCCGCCCGCCGCCGGCCGGACCAGACGGTTGTCGGCTTCGCGGCCGAGCACGGCGACGGCGGACTCGCGCGGGCGCGCGCGAAGCTGTCCCGGAAGCGGCTGGACGCCGTCGTCCTCAACGACGTCTCGACGCCTGGGATCGGCTTCGACTCGACGGAGAACGAGGTCACGATCGTGACCTCGGGCGGCGACCAGGAGGTCGCCCGGGCAGCCAAGCTCGACGTCGCCCGGGCTGTCCTGGACGCGGTCGACCGCCTGCGTGGTGGGTAACCGCCTCGGGTCACCGGTGGTATGCTCGGAAGACGGCTTTCGCGCCGGCGCAACAGCGTCGGCGGCAGTACCTGGAAGTGGGCGCTCGCCCGCTTTTTTTACGTCAACTACGGCCCCCCGACCCTTCCACAGATGCTCAACGACACCCTTCAGATCGAAATCGAGCGACGCCTCTCCGGCCCGGTGCCGGGGATCGACGTCCTGCTCGTCGAGCAGTCGGGCGACGTCCTGCGCGTCTACATCGACCATCCGGACGGGGTCACGCTCGGCCTGTGCGAGCAGGTCACCCACGAGCTCGGCGACCTCCGCGACCGGTACTCGCTCGAGGTCTCCTCGCCGGGTCCGCGCCGGCCGCTGACCAAGCCCGAGCACTTCCGCCGGTTCGTCGGCCGCCGGGCCCGCGTCCGGACGGCCGCGGGCTGCGACGTTCCGGCGAATCGCAACCTCACAGGCGAGCTGGTCGCCGCCTCCGCTGACACCGTGACGATCGCCGCCGAGGAAGGCGTCGTCGCGATCCCCTACAGCGCCATCCAACGATCCCACCTCGTCGAGGAGTAGCCATGTCACGCGAGATCTTGGACGCCATGCACGCGCTGGCCCGTGAGAAGGGCATCGAGCCCGAGAAGTTGATGGTCGCGCTCGAGGACGCGTTGCTCTCGGCATACAAGAAGCAACCCACCGCCGCGAAGTACGCCCGCGTCGAGATCGACCGCGAGACGGCCGACTTCCGCGTCATCGAGCTGATCATCCCCGAACGGCTCGAGGCCCATCTGATCGTCGAGACGATCGACGAGGCGACGACCGTCGACCCGGAGACCGGCGAGATGCGCGAGCCCGAGGATCCGGAGATCGACCCGGCCAAGTTCGAGGAGTACCGCGACCAGATCGAGGAGCGCGACGTCACGCCGGACGACTTCGGCCGGATCGCCGCCCAGACCGCCAAGCAGGTGATCCTCCAGCGGATTCGCGAGGCCGAGCGGGACATGATGTTCGAGGAGTACCGCGACCGTGTCGGCGAGCTGATCACCGGCATCGTCCAGCAGTCGGACTCCCGGTACACGCTGGTCCAGCTGCGCGAGCGGGTCGAGGCCCTGCTGCCGAAGTCCGAGCAGGTCGACGGCGAGCGCTACGACCACTCCCAGCGGATCAAGGCCGTCATCAAGGAGGTCTCCCCGTCGACGAAGGGGCCGAGCATCATCGTCTCCCGGCGGGACACCGAGCTGATCAAGAAGCTCTTCGAGCTCGAGGTGCCGGAGATCGCCGACGGCCTCGTCGAGATCGCGAACGTCGCCCGGGAGCCGGGCTACCGGTCGAAGATCGCCGTGATCTCGCATGCCGACGGCGTCGACCCGGTCGGCGCGTGCGTCGGCCCGCGGGGGTCCCGCGTCCGGATGGTCGTGTCCGAGCTGCGCGGCGAGAAGATCGACATCATTCCGTACAACGACGAGCCCGCCCGGTTCGTCGCGAAGGCGCTGTCGCCGGCCCGCGTCCGCGAGGTCCTGGTCGACGACGACGCGAAGCAGGCGACGGTGATCGTCCCCGACGACCAGCTGTCCCTGGCGATCGGCCGCGAGGGCCAGAACGCCCGGCTGGCCGCCCGGCTGACGGGTTGGCGGATCGACATCAAGTCGGAGAGCGAGTTCGCCGCCGAGGAGGCCGAGCACGGCTACGAAGAGGAGGACGTCCAGGGGCGCTGCGCGGCTGTCATGTCAACCGGCCGCCGCTGCCCGAACGCGTCCCTGCCGGGGTCGCGCTACTGCGGTCTCGACGCCCATCAGGCGCTCGCCGGGACCGGGTCCGATCAGGTCTCGAGCGGCGCGCCGACCGCGGAGCAAGCCTCATAGGTGCCGTCGGGGGTTCGCCCGCCGACCCGAAGCGCCGGTGCGTCGGCTGCGGCCGGTCGGCGTCGAAGCGGGACCTGCTGCGCGTCGTCCACGACGCGGGTCGCGCGGTCGCCGATCCGGCTCAGCGGCTGCCCGGCCGGGGGGCGTACGTCTGTCGGGAGGCGGCCTGCATCGAGCGGGCCGGCCGGCCCGGTGGTCTGGCCCGGGCGTTTCGCCGACCGGTCAAGGTCGCGGCCGACGAGATCCTCGCGGCGGCGACGACGGATCGTGCCTTCTCTCACAACCACCTAGAATCGAATAGCTGATGGCAAAGAAACGCGTACACGAACTTGCAAAGCAGCACGGCATGTCCAGCAAGGACGTGCTGGCCAAGCTGACCGCCGCCGGGATCGAGGTCAAGG
>DATAUX010000208.1:0-5115 GCA_036268015.1 Solirubrobacteraceae bacterium
CGCTCGCGTGCAGCCGCCGGGGATTCTACGTCTATAGTGCGGACCCCCCGCGGCGGTGGAGGAACGGCAGACTCGGAGCGCTCAAAACGCTCTGCCCGAAAGGGCGTGTGGGTTCGAATCCCACCCGCCGTATGCCCGGCCCTGACGAGATCCGGCCAGACCAGGCGGCTTCGTTCAGATCACGAGGTCGTGGAGCTCGCCGGCCAGGGCCGGCGGGGCGACGAGGATCCCGTACGGCAGCGTTTCCGTGGCCGGCATGTCCCGCAGCTCGAGGCCGACGCTCCGGCAGAGGAGCTCACCCGCGGCGATGTCCCACGGCTTGACACCCCGCTCGTAGTATGCGTCGTACCGGCCGGCCGCCGTCCACGCCATGTCGAGCGCGGCCGACCCGAACCGGCGAATGTCCCGGACCCGGTCGATCAGCCGGGCGACGACCTTGCCCTGCTCGACCCGGATCTTCGCGTCGTAGCCGAAGCCGGTCGCGACCATCGCCATCCCCAGGTCGGTCGCCTGCCGCGGGCCCATCACGACGCCGTTGCACCGGGGCAGCTCGCCCCGGACGCCGGCGAACGTCTCCCCCCGCATCGGGTCGTGGACGACGGCCGCGACGCCGCCGTCGGCGTCCTCGACGGCGATGCTCACGCACCACTGGGGAATCCCGAAGAGGAAGTTCACGGTCCCGTCCAGCGGGTCGACGATCCACCGCAGGCCGGTCGACCCGCTCGCGTCGCCGCCCTCCTCCCCCAGGAACCCGTCCCCCGGCCGCCGCTCGTCGAGCAGCGCCCGGATCGCCCGCTGGGCAGTCAGGTCCGCCTCGCTGACGAGGTCCGTCGGCGTCGACTTCGTCGCCAGCGTCAGCTCGCCGCCGGCTTCGAACCGCTCGCGCAGCAATCCCCCGGCAAGCTCGGCCCCCGCGACCGCGACCGCGAGCAGCTCGGTCGCGATTTCCGGCGGCGGTCCACTCGGCTGACGTTCCATGGTCGCCGGGAACCTACCGGTCAGCCGGCGCCCGTCCGGTCCAGCCGACCCGGACCCCCTGGTGGTCGGGACTCGGTCGGCCTACTGGCGATCGAAGACTCGGCCGGACCCGGCCGGCAGGCGGACGACCGTCGACACGCCGGCCGGCGTCTCGATCCGCGTCGCCTCGTGGACGCCGAGCTCGCCCATCCGGCGGGCGCTGACCAGCAGACGACTCTCGAACGACCCGACCGCCAGGTTGTGGGCCGCGACGGCCTGCTCGAGCGCGGCCCCCTGCTTTGCCAGGTGGCCGGCGACGCCGCCCAGACGTGTGACGAGCTCCGACGCGAGCCCGCGGATCCGCTCGGCGTGCTCGGACATCGACGCCTCCCGCCAGCCGAGGGCGACGACCTGGAGCAGGGCGAGCATCGTCGACGGGGTCGCGATCACGACTCGCAGCCGGGCCGCGTCCTCGAGCAGAGCCCCGTCCTGCTGGAGCGCGGCCGCGAACGCGGCCTCGCTCGGCATGAACAGGATCACCATCTCCGGCGACCGCTCGAAACGCTCCCAGTAGGCCTTCGCCGACAGGTCGCGGACCCTCGCCCGGACGGCCTTCGCATGGACGATCAGGTGCTGGGCCTGCCGCCGGGGGTCATCGACCTGGCAGGCATCCAGATACGCGTCGAGCGTCACCTTCGCGTCGACCGGCACGTGTCCGCCGCCCGGCAGCCTGAGGACCAGGTCCGGCCGGGCCGCCGCCTGGTCGATGCCACCGGCCACGTGAACCTGGACGTCGAAGTCGACGTGCTCGGCCAGCCCGGCCGCCTCCACGACGTTCCGCAGGGTGAGCTCGCCCCACTGGCCGCGGACCCCGGGCCGGCGGAGGGCCTCGGCCAGCTGGCCGGTCTGGCGCAGGACGGTCGCCTGATGGTCGCCGAGCGACTGCATCCGCTCGCCGAGCGCGGCCGCGCTCGCCTTCTGATCGCCCTCGAACCGGAACAGCTCCGCCCGGAAGGCCTCGAGCATCGCGTCGTCTGCCGGGCCCGCCCGCCTGCGGGCCAGCTCGAAGACCACGGCCGTGCACCCGCCGCCGGCGATGAATGCGATCAGGAGTCCCATCCCCGCCGACCCTACGGACCGCTTGGGACGGCTTGCACGTCTCCTTGCGCACGCGCCCCGCCCGCCTGTCGCAGCCGACCCGACCCACCCGCCCGGGCGTCGGCGGCCGTCACCGGCGCCTGCGCCGGGTCAGCGCCGCCGACGCCCGGGCGGCGTGGCGGGCGTCGTGGAGCTCCCGCCGGAGGCGGCGGTGGTCGTCGGGGTTGGCGGCCGCGCCGGCCGGGCCGGTCGCAGGGGTCTCGAGCTCGCCGGCCGGCCCGAACAACCGCCAGCCGTCCCGGCCGATCCGAAGCGCCGAGACGAGGATCACCCAGACCGGCCAGAAGCCGCCGTGGGCGCCGCTGGCAGCCCAGACGCCGACGCAGCCGACGTCGAGCATCACCATGCCACCCGCGTCCTGGTAGAGACGCCGGCGGGCCAGCAGGCGGCGCGGGTCGGACCGCCGGACGGGACGCAGGTCGGGGAGATCGGTCCGCAGATCGTCGAGCTCGGCGGTCGTCTGGGCGGCGTAGACCCGGTCGAGCCGCTCGCTCAGCTCGTCCGACGTGATCCGCCCGGCCGCGTAGTGGTCGCGCAGGTCGGTTGCCGCCTGGTCTCGGTCGGCGTCGGAGACACGCAACCCTGACTGGTCGCTCATCCCGTCAATCTAGTCCTCCTTCTCCCGGTCCATTTCACGCCTGGCGGTATCTCGGCGTGCCGGCCCCACCCGGCATCCGTCGACGGCTGCAGCCGCCACGAACACGAACGCGGCAGTCCGAGGACCTCCGCGGTAGCCTGAAGGCGTGGGCGGCATCGACGACTTCGACCTCAGCGCGGCCGGCCTGCGGGCCGACGGGGCCGACCTCGCGAGCGCGGTGGAGGTCCTCGCCGCGAAGCTCGAGGACGCCCTGGGTCGGCACACGGACGTCAAGCGCAAGCGCAAGCTGCTCGGCAAGCCGGGGCCCGTGTCGGAGATCAGCGTCCGGATCGGCGAGTGCCGGTACTCGCTGTGCCCGACATCGAGCGGGGCCAACGCGTCCCGCCTGCGCGAGGTCGGTGGGATCGCGATCAAGCGGGAAGCCCTGTCGATCGACGACTGGCTGGCCGGCCTGACGCGGGATCTCGAAGCCGAGGCCGAGCGCAGCGCCGAGGCCCGCGCGTCGCTCGAACGCCTGCTCGACTGACCCGGTGAGCCCGGACGACCCCGCGACGCCGGGAACCGAGGACGGTCGGGCAGAGCGCGAGCAGGCCGAGTCGCTGCGGCGGATCGAAGCCGGCGGGATACCGGTGTCGGCGGAGCGGCGGCTGAAGGTCCTCTCGACCGGGAAATCGGCCTTCACGAGCAGCCTGTCGGTCGGCGGGTACGCCCTGCTCGACCGGATGGGACCACAGCCGCTGGCACAGGTCCTCGGGGCGTCGGTCCACCAGATCGGTTGGCAGTTCCTGCCGCAGCCGAGCCAGTGGGGGGCCGAACTCTCATGCGAGCTGGACATGGTCGCGCGGGCCTGGGACCAGGCCCGGCGGCGGGCGCTCGACCGGCTGACCGAGGAGGCCCGGGCGGTCGGGGCCGACGCGGTCGTCGGCGTCCACCTGCGCCGGGGCGAGCACGACTGGGCGGCCGGCAGCGTCGACTTCGTCGTGGCCGGCACGGCGATCGGTCTGCCCGGGTCGACCGGCGGCGGGTGGCCGATCCTGTCAGACCTGTCGGTCGCCGACTACTGGAAGCTCCACCAGTCGGGATACGCGCCGGTCGGGCTGGTCGCGGCGACGGCCGTCTACTTCATCTCGCCGTCGAGCGCGACCCAGTGGACGCGGTACGCGACGACCGCGAAGAACCAGGAGCTGACGGACTTCACGCAGGGCTTCTACGCGGCCCGGGAGACCGCCCTGCGGTACATCTCGAGCCAGGCGGACTCGCAGCAGGCGACGGGGATCGTCGGCGTGCGGATCGACCAGTCGGCGCGGCACGAGAGCTACAAGGTGGTCGGCTACGGCCAGCAGCAGGGCGCCGGCGTGTTCGGCGGCCAGCAGCAGGCCGGCTTCGGCGGCCAGCGTCAGGGAGGTCTGGGTGGCCAGCAGCAGGGCGGAGATCAGGAGCGCAGCGGCCTGGCGATCACCCTCCACGCCGTCGGCACGGCGATCCGCGAAGTCGAGGACGTCCCCCAATATCCGCCGGAAACCGTGATCAGCCTAGGAGTCCCGCATGACAGATGACACATACGACCCGACTTCGACCGAGGGGATCCCCGAAGCCGGGAAGACCCGCCTCCTGCAGAACAGACAGGGGCTGTTCACGTCAGACCTGTCGGTCAACGAGTTCCTGCTGATCAAGCAGGCCGGGTTCGACCCGGTCGGCCTCGTCGTCGGCAGCTCGATCTACCACATCGGGATCCAGGTGGCGACGTGGAAGAAGAGCCAGGAGATGGAGGTCCTGTCGACGGCGATGTACGACGCCCGCAACCTGGCGATGACACGCATGGAGGAGGAGGCCGACCAGCTCGGGGCCGACGGCGTGGTCGGCGTGCGACTGGACATCGGCCGCTACGAATGGGGCCAGAACATGGCCGAGTTCATCGCGATCGGAACTGCTGTCAAACACCGTGAGGGGAAGCTCCACCGGGCGCCGAACGGCAGGCCGTTCACGAGTGACCTGTCAGGTCAGGACTTCTGGACGCTGCTGCGGACCGGACACCGGCCGGTCGGGATGGTGATGGGCAGCTGTGTGTACCACGTGGCCCACCGGGGGATGCTCCAGTCGCTGGGTCAGGCGGGGCGCAACGTCGAGCTGCCGAACTTCACGCAGGCGCTCTACGACGCGCGGGAGCTGGCGATGGAGCGGATGCAGACCGAGGCGCAGGCGCTCCAGGCCGAGGGGATCGTGGGCGTCGACCTGCAGGAGAAGAGCCACGGGTGGGGCAGCCACATCATCGAGTTCTTCTCGATCGGGACGGCGATCGTCTCCAACGGTGAGCAGACGACGATCGACGCGCCGACGCCGGTCCTGGATCTGGCCGGTTAACCAAAGCGAGCCGGCGCTATTGGGGAGGGCCGGCTCGCAGT
>DATAUX010000209.1:0-14284 GCA_036268015.1 Solirubrobacteraceae bacterium
CGAGCCCGACCTGATGGCCGCACACGAGGCCGGTCTCGCCGGCCACGACCGTCTCGCCGCGACCAGATCCCGGGCCCGCCGCCGCCGGCGCGGGCCGCCGTGACCAGCCGGTCCTCCGAGTTCGCCCGGCCCGACGAAATCCCACTTGGCGTTCGCCCTCGCGCGCGATAGGATCGCCCGATCTACGACGTAGCCCTCTTCTCCTGCCACTGCGGCAGCCAGGCCCTCAACCGCTGCAACGACTGCGGGACCTTCCTGTGCTCGTACCACAGCATGTACTCCGACGGCCAGACGATCTGCACCAGCGGCTGCAAGGAGGCCGAGCGGCTCCACCGGCTCGGCCACGAGGAGCTCTGCTACGCCCGCCTGACCGAGCAGATCCGTGCCGCGATCGCCCACTTCATCCCCCGCATGAACGCCGCCGGCAATCCCGGCGCCGCGTACATCGGCCAGCCCGCCGTGAGGGTGAAGGCCCGCGTCTTCGGCAGCGGGACCGTCACCAAGCAGTACCCGCGCGGACCGCTCGGCTGGCGCGTCTCGACCGTCGCCCACGAGCCCGACGAGGACTACCCGGGCATCGTCCACGCCAGCATCGGCCTCGACATCACCGGCCAACTCGTCGACCTGACCACCCGCGAGGAAGACCCCCCGCCGTGGATCCTCGAGCAGCCGTCCCCCGGGCCCGGTCTGATCGGCCGCGAGTTCGACGACTACGACTACCGGTACATCGCCGAGCGCGAGATACCCCAGTCGCTCGACGACTTCCTGATCGGCCGGACCGGCTCCGGCCTGCCCGAGCACCTGACCCGCTGCTACTACTGCGGACACGCCGGCTTCCACAAGCTCTCCTACATGGGAACGCTCTGGTCCCCGAGCTGGCCTCGCACGTGCGAGGACTGCGTCGACTGCCTCTCCCACTTCTGAGGTCTCCGGCGAACGTCGAGCTTCAGGTCCGGGTCAACGGCGAGCCCCGCAGTCTCCTCGTCGACACGCGGATCACCCTGCTCGACCTGCTCCGCGAGCAGCTCGGCCTGACCGGCGCCAAGAAGGGCTGCGACCACGGCCAGTGCGGTGCCTGCACCGTTCTCGTCGACGGCCTCCGGATCAACAGCTGCCTCGCGCTCGCCGTCGCCCACCAGGCCGCCGACATCGTCACGGTCGAGGGCCTGGCCGACGACGACGACCTCCATCCCCTGCAGGCCGCCTTCATCGACCGGGACGCGCTCCAATGTGGATATTGCACGCCCGGCCAACTCTGCTCCGCCGCCGGAATGCTCGCTCACGAGGCTGACCGGCCAAGCTTCGTAACGTCCGATCTCGCCGGCCCGCCCGGCCCGCTCGACGCCGCCGAGATCCGCGAGCGGATGAGCGGCAACCTCTGCCGCTGCGGCGCCTACGTCAACATCGTCGCCGCGATCGCCGACGTCGCCCGATGAACCCGGCCCGCGGTCGCAGACCCAGATGAAGCCGTTCGCCTACGAACGGCCGGTCACGGCCGCCGACGCCGTCGCCGCGCTGGCCGCCGGCGGATCGACGGCCCGCTACCTCGGCGGCGGGACGAACCTCGTCGACCTGATGAAGCTCGGCGTCGACCAGCCCGACCACCTCGTCGACGTCAGCCGACTCTCGCGCGCCACGATCGACGAGACACACGACGGCGGCCTCCTGATCGGTGGGGGCGTCCTCAACAGCCAGCTCGCCGCCGACCCGATCGTCCGCGCCCGGTATCCGGTCCTCGCTCGCGCTCTCCTCTCCGGTGCCTCCGGCCAGCTCCGCAACCAGGCGACCGTCGCCGGCAACCTCCTCCAGCGGACCCGCTGCTCCTACTTCCAGGACATCTCGAAGCCATGCAACAAGCGCCGCCCCGGGTCCGGCTGCCCGGCCCGCGACGGCCACCATCGCGAGCTCGCGATCCTCGGCCACTCCGCCTCCTGCCTGGCCACCCACCCGTCCGACATGGCCGTCGCGATGACAGTGCTCGACGCTCGGATCCGCCTGCTCGGCACCGACGGCCCCCGCGAGATCCCCCTCGCCGAGCTCTACCGCCTGCCCGGCGACCAGCCGGACCGGGAGACCCAGCTCGACCCGGGCGACCTGATCACGGCGATCGAGCTCCCGCCTCTGACCGCGGCCCACTCCGACTACCGCAAGGTCCGCGACCGTGCCTCGTTCGCCTTCGCCCTCGTCTCGGTCGCCGCCCTGCTCGACGTCGCCGACGGCCACGTCCGCGAATCCCGGATCGCCTTCGGCGGCATCGCCCCGATCCCCTGGCGGGCCCGCCGGGCCGAGCGGGTCCTCCGCGGAGCTCCCGCCACTCCCGAGAGCTTCGCCCGCGCCGCCGCCGCCGAGCTCGACCTCGCCAGGCCGCTGCCCGACAACGCCTTCAAGGTCACGCTCGCCGCGAACCTGCTCGTAGAGACCCTCGTCGACCTGGCGCAACGCTGATGGCCACCGCCCTCCGAAGCCCGGCGATCGGCAGCTCGCTGAGCCGTGTCGACGGCCGCCTCAAGGTGACCGGGCAGGCCGTCTACGCCGCCGAGCACCAGATTCCCGGCGTGACCCACGCGGCGCTCCTCCAGGCCGAGATCGCCGCCGGCACGGTGATCGCCATCGACGCGACGGCCGCCCTGCGCCTGTCCGGCGTCCTCGCCGTGATCTCCCACCAGAACGCGCCCCGCCTCGCCCCGGTCGACGACGCCGAGCTGGCCGTCTTCCAGTCCCCCGCGGTCGCCTACCGCGGCCAGCTGGTCGCCGTCGTCGTCGCCGACTCGCTCGAGATCGCCCGCCACGCAGCCGGCCTCGTCGCGGTCGAATACGACGCCCGCCCGCACGACGTCCTGCTCCGACCCGACCACCCCGGGATCTACCGGCCCGACAAGGTCAACCCGGCCTACCCGACCGACACCGAGCAGGGCGACGCCGACGCCGCCCTGGCGATCGCCGACATCGTCGTCGACGAGACCTACGAGACGCCGGCCGTCCACAACAACCCGATGGAGCCCCACGCCAGCCTCGCCGTCTGGTCCGGCGGAGACCTCACGGTCTACGAATCGACCCAGGGCGCCGCCGACACGCGCGATGCGCTGGCCGAGCTGTTCGAGCTCGATCCCGGCGCCGTCCGCATCGTCTCGCCCCACGTCGGCGGCGGCTTCGGCTCGAAGGGCAAGGCCCGCCCGCAGATCGTCGTGGCCGCGCTCGCCGCCCGTGTCGTCGGCCGGCCCGTCAAGCTCGCCCTGACCCGCCGCGAGATGTTCTCGCTGACCGGCTACCGGACTCCGACCCTCCAGCGCCTGCGCCTCGGCGCCGACTCCGACGGCCAGCTGCGGGCGATCGTCCACGACGTCCTCGAGCAGACCTCGACGATCTCCGAGTTCGCCGAACAGACGGCCACCGCCACGCGGATGATGTACGCCGCCGTCAACCGCCGGACAACCCACCGGCTGCTCGCGCTCGACGTCCCGATGCCCTCGTGGATGCGCGCGCCCGGCGAGTGCCCCGGGATGTACGCGCTCGAGTCCGCCCTCGACGAGCTGGCGATCGCCTGCCGGATCGATCCGATCGAGCTGCGCATCCGCAACGAGCCGGCCGTCGAGCCCGAGACCGGGAAGCAGTGGAGCTCCCGCAACCTCGTCGCCTGCCTTCGCGACGGGGCCGCCCGGTTCGGCTGGGCCGACCGCGATCCGACGCCCGGCGTCCGCAGAGACGGGAACTGGCTCGTCGGGACGGGCGTCGCCTCCTCGACCTACCCGACCTACCGCAGCGGCTCAGAGGCCTCCGTCCACGCCGATCCCGACGGGAGCTTCACGGTCAGCGTCTGCGGCGCCGACATCGGCACCGGCGCCCGCACCGTGCTCACCCAGATCGCCGCCGACTCGCTCGACGCCGCGCCCGACCGGATCGACGTCGAGCTCGGCGACAGCGACCTGCCCCGCGGACCCGTCGCCGGCGGGTCGATGGGCACCGGGTCCTGGGGCGCGGCGGTCGTCCGGGCCTGCGAGGCGCTTGTCGCCAAGCTCGCCGACCTCGGCGGGGTCGTCCCCGACGCCGGCATCGACGCCTCCGCCGACACGGCCGCCGAGGTCGCCGCCCTGCCGAAGCTCGCCCGACACGCGTTCGGCGCCCAGTTCGCCGAGGTCCGCGTCAACACGATGACCGGCGAGGTCCGCGTCCCCCGTCTGTTCGGCATGTTCGCCGTCGGCCGGATCATCAACCCCAAGACCGCCCGCTCCCAGTTCATCGGCGGGATGACGATGGGACTCTCGATGGCTCTCTTCGAGCAGAGCCTGCTCGACCGCGAGTTCGGCGATTACCTCAACCACGACTTCGCCCAGTACCACGTCCCCACCTGCGCCGACGTCCTTGACATCGACGCCGCCTGGGTCGACGAGCGCGACGACCGCCTCAACCCGATGGGGACGAAGGGGATCGGCGAGATCAGCATCGTCGGTACGGCCGCCGCGGTCGCCAACGCCGTGCATCACGCGACCGGCGTGCGAGTCCGTCGCCTGCCGATCACCCCGGACCGGCTGATCGGCTGAGCCGGCGGCGGGCCGGCGGGCCGGCGGGGTGGCGGGGCGGAGGCGGAAGTGGCGGCTCGACTCGGCTCGGGTCGCCCCGGCGGTGGGGTCCCGTCGGGATCGATCGCCCTCGGCAGGCCGATCGCGTGTCACCTGACGTGGTCTGGTCGTCTGGGTGACGGACGGCCGGTACTGGACCGTCCAGTACTGGCGGAAAACCGATCAGTACTGGCGGAGAACTGATGAGTACTGGCGCAGTACTGGACCGTCCAGTACTCGTCTCTTCCGAAGGAGACCGTCGACGCGCTCAGTTGACCGTCGGGTCGACCGGCATCCGCGCGAGCAGCGCGTACTCGCCGCCCTTGCGCTCGAGCACCGTGCTCCAGAGCCGGCCGCCCGGGTTCGTCCACGAGTCCTCGGGCTCGAGGTCGGCCACGATCCACGCTTCCTCGGCGAGCTCGGCGTCGAGCTGGCCGGCACCCCAGCCCGCGTGCCCGGCGAACGCCCGCGCCCGGCGAACGCCGCCGGCCAGCGCCGCCGGGTCGAGCGCGACGTGGGGGATCCCGAGATCGCCGTCGATCATCATCGACCCGAGCGAACGGTCGCTGAACTCGGCGAGCACGATCACCGCGCCGGGTTGGACCGGACCACCGACGTAGATCTGCTCGAACGCCCGGCACGCGCCCGTCAGCTGGGCGACGACCTCCGAGACGGTCAACGTCGACGGCCGGTTCAGCACCAGCCCGAGCGCCCCGTCGGCATCGTGGGCCGCGACCAGGACGACGGTCCTCGCGAAGTTGGGATCGACCAGCACCGGCGAGGCGACGAGCAGCTTGCCACGGACGGACTCCATCGGTGAAAGGTAGCCAGACGCGTCCCGGCGAGGCCCGAACCCCGCCGCTGCCGCGCGCCGGCGACGCCCGAACCCCGCCGCCGCCACGACCCGGCGAACGCCGAACCCCGGCGCGCTACCCTTCAAAGCGTGACGATCGACGCGACACATTTCTCGGACCCCGGCTGTCCCTGGGCCTACTCGGCGAGCCCGGCCCTCGCTGCCCTGCAGTGGCGCTACGGGTCACAGCTGAACTGGCGACTCGTCACGATCGGCCTGACCGAGGACGCCCAGCAGTACATCGACCGCGGGTACAAGCCGGTCCGCCAGTCGCTCGGCTACATGATGTTCCGCGATCGCTTCGGGATGCCGTTCTCGACCAGCCCGCGTCCGCGGATCTCGGCGACCGCGCCGGCCTGCCGGGCGATCGTGGCGACCCGGTTGCGTCAGCCCGAGCTCGAGTACGCCGCCTTCCGGGCGCTCCAGTTCGGCTGCTTCACCGATTCGGTGGTCTTCGACGAGGAAGCCGATCTCGTCCGCGCGCTAGAGCGGGTCGATGGTCTCGATGCGACGGCGATCGTCGACGCGATCAACTCGCCCGAGGTGACCGAGGTCTACCAGGCCGACCGGGCGCTCGCCCGCCAGGCGGCCGGCGGGGCGACCGAGTTCCAGGGCAAGGCGGCCCAGTCCGACGGCCCCGTCCGGTACACGGCGCCGTCGGTGATCTTCACGGCGGCCGACGGCCGGACGCTCGAGGTCGGCGGCTTCCAGCCGCTCGAGGCCTACGACGTGGCGATCGCCAACCTCGACGTCACGCTCGAGCGGACGCCGGCGCCGGCTGACCCGCTGCCGGTCCTCGAGCGCTTTCCCCACGGCCTGACGACGCAGGAGATCACGGCGATCATGGCCGGCGGACTCGACGCACCCGACCGCAAAGCAGCCGAGACGGCCCTGATCGAGCTCGCCGCCGCCGGCGAGGCGACCCGCATCCCGATCGGCGACGACGCCCTCTGGCGGGCGCGCGTATTCGAAACGCCGGGTGCCGCCGAGGCGACGGCGGCCGCCGCCCACGCAGCACTGACGTAGCCGCCGTCTCCGCCGCGTACGTGCCGTCGTTCGGCCTGTCGATCGGCTTCCTCTCGCTCGCCCAGGGCGCGATCGTCGCCCTCCCGCGCCCCCGGTCGTTCCCGGCCCTGGCCGGTCTGCGCAACCCGTGGTGGGCGATCGTCCCCGGCGGGTCGATCGTCGCCTTCGTCCTGGCGGTCGGCGCCCGGCCGCAGACCGCCCAGGATCTGACGTATCTCGCGCTGGTCGGCGTCCCCGTCCTCGCCGCCGTCGCGCTCGCCTTCGTCTGCCGGTCGGGCAGGCCGCTCCTCGCACTCGCCGTCGCTCCCCTCTTCGTCCTCGCCTGGCGGGATCCGGCAGCGCTCGCCGGACAGGCGTCGGGCCTCGTGCTGTCGGCCCTCAGCTGCGTCACCCTCGGAGCCCTGCTCGCCGCCGTCGCCCCGGCTCCCGTGCTCAAGGTCGGGATCGTCGTGATGGCGGTCATCGACTCGATCCTCGTCGCCGGGGATCTCCTCCAGGCGCCGAACGCCGTGCTCAACGCCGCGTCACCCGGGTCCGGCCTGCCCCAGCTCCAGCGAGTCGTCTTCGGCCAGGCCGTGATGGGTTACGGCGACATCTTCATCGCGGCCGCACTCGGCGCCGTGCTCGCGTCCAGCTGGCCGGCCCAGCGGCGGGCGGCCGTCCTGACGGCCGGCCTCGCGCTCGTCTTCGACCTGCTGTTCTTCGCGGTGCCCGAGCTCCCCGCGACCGTGCCGGTCGCCGCCGCCCTGATCCTGGTCGAACTGTCGCCGCGCCGGGCGGGGATTAAACTCGCCGGCGTGCGGCGGCTGAAGGGAACCGGAGGATGACCCTCGGGGCGATCGTCGTCCTCCACGGCCGACAGCTGGTCGCCCAGCCCCCGTCACACCACCTGCTCGCCCGGTTCGCCGATCGGATCGAGGCTTTCTACGACCGGGCGTACGTCCCGCTCGTCGTCGTCGGTCTGTGCCTGCTCGGGTCGATCTGCTACGGCCTGTCGTCGATCCTCGAACAACGGGAGGCGGCCGCCGCCCCGCCGGGCACGGCGATGCGGATCGGGCTCCTCACGCACCTGATCCAGCGGCCCCGCTGGCTGCTCGGAAACCTCGCCGGTCTGGTCGGCTTCGTCCTCCAGCTGCTCGCCCTCCGGCACGGATCGCTCGCCCTCGTCCAGCCGCTCTTCGTCAGCGGGCTCGTCTTCGCCCTCGTCGGCGGCGCGATCCTCGAGCACCGGCGGCTGGCTCGCCGGGAATGGCTGTCGATGGCCCTCGTGACGGCCGGCCTCGTCGCCTTCCTGGTGATCGCAAAGCCCGGCCGGGGCCACCCGAACGCGACCACGGCCGGCTGGATCGCGCTGACCGTGGCGACGGTCCTCAGCGTCGGCGGCGTCTGCCTGCTCGGCCTGCGTTCGCGCCAGCTCAAGCCGCTGTTCCTGGCGACCGGCGCCGGGATCCTCTTCGGCGTGACCGCGGCCGTCGCCGAACGAACCAGCCATCTGCTCGAGCACGGCCTCCTGCCGACGCTCGGGCACGTCCCGCCGTACGCGATGTTCGTCTGTGCGATCGCCGCCCTCGTGCTCAGCCAGAGCGCGTTCCAGGCGGCCGAGCTCCGGTGGTCGCTGCCGACGCTGACGATCGTCGAGCCGCTCGTGGCGATCCTGATCGGTCAGGTCCTCTACGGCGAGCACATCTCGCTCGGGGGCCTCGCCGTAGCCGGCGAGGCGATCGGCCTGGCGATGATGATCGCCGGCGTGTTCGGCCTCAGCCAGGGCATCCAGCACCCTCCCCGCGTGCCGAATCCGGCCTGAGCCGTCCGCCCGCGGGAGCGCCGCGACCGGCCGGCGATCGGCGGCGAAGCAGGCTGCCGGCTCGTCAACTATGGTCGCGCCTGCGGGTTTGGGAGGGTCTGCGTTACGTGAACCGCGAAGAATGCTGGTTCGGGGTTGACGAGCGGCCATTCTTGGGATAGAAATCAGCCCGCGCGATGTCGCCCAAAGCTCAATCGACCAGCGTTCTTCGCATCACGAGACAAAGAAAAGAGGGATGATCGCTATGCCTTTCGGTATCGGCAACAAGCGTTCTAAGCCGCAGGTTCAGCAGCAGACCCCGACGCAGGCCGCGCCGGCCCCGGCCGTCGCGCCGGCGCCCCCGACGATGCCCGCGGACTGGGCCGCTCGCCTCAAGCCCAGCGGTCCGAAGGGCCGCTTCACGCAGGGCCAGAACCGCACCGGCTACAGCGGCGGGTAGCAGCCGCTTCACACAACCCTGCTGCTCCGGGCCGCGTGTCGCCGCGCGCGACCGGCCCGGAGCCGGTTGTGAGCATCGCGGGCCGCGGGCACCGCTTCGCCTGCCGACCGGCGGGCGGACGCCGGTCGGGACAGATCTCGGGATACCATCGGCTGGTCGATGGCGATCTCCGTAACCCTCCCTGACGGCAACCCACTCGAGCTCCCGGACGGCGGCAGCGGGGCCGACGCGGCGGCCGCGATCGGACCTGGGCTCGCCCGGGCCGCATTGGCGATCGTCGTCGACGGCGAGGTCCGCGATCTTGCGCGGCCGCTGCCCGACGGGGCTGGGATCGCGATCCTCACGGCGTCGAGCGGGCCGGACGCGCTGGCCCTGATCCGCCACGACGCGGCCCACGTGCTGGCCGCGGCGGTGACCGAGCTGTATCCGGGCGTGAAGATCTCGATCGGCCCGGCGATCGACCAGGGCTTCTACTACGACTTCGAGTTCCCCGACGGAGCCGTCGTCTCGGAGGCCGACTTCCCGGCGATCGAGGCGAAGATGCGCGAGCACGTCAAGGCGGCGGAGCCGTTCGTCAGGGAGGACGTCAGCGTCGGCGAGGCCCGCGACCGGTTCGTCTCGCTCGGCGAGGACTACAAGGTCGAGCTGATCGACGATCTGGTCGCCGCGGCCGACCCGTCCGACCCGTTGGAGACGGTCTCGCTGTACACGAACGGCCCGTTCACGGACCTCTGCCGGGGACCGCACGCGCCGAGCACGAAGACGGTCAGGGCGTTCAAGCTCCAGTCGGTCGCCGGCGCATACTGGCGGGGTGACTCGAACCGGACGATGCTGACCCGCGTCTACGGGACGGCCTTCTTCTCCAAGGAGGATCTCGCCGACCATCTCGACCGGCTCGAACAGGCGAAGGCCCGCGACCATCGCAAGCTCGGCCGCGAGCTCGGCCTCTTCCACTTCGCGGACGTCTCGCCCGGCTCGGCGTTCTGGCTGCCGCACGGGACGACGCTCTGGAACACGCTGGTCGCCCTGTCGCGCGAGCTGACCGGCCGGCGGGGCTACAAGGAGGTCAAGACGCCGCTGCTATACGACTCCGAGCTGTGGAAGATCTCCGGCCACTGGGGCAAGTACCGGGAGAACATGTTCGTCACTCAGTCGGAGGATCGCCAGCTCGCCCTGAAGCCGATGAACTGCCCGGGGCACTGCCAGCTGTTCAAGTCCCAGCGTCACTCCTACCGCGATCTGCCGGTCCGCTACGCGGAGCCGGGCCTGCTGCACCGCAACGAGCCGTCCGGAACGCTCCATGGTCTGCTGCGGGTCCGGCACTTCACGCAGGACGACGCCCACATCTTCTGCACCGAGGAGCAGATCCAGGACGAGGTGATCGGCTGTCTGGACGCCGTCTTCGAGGTCTACGGCCTGTTCGGCTTCGAGCCCGTGCTCGAGCTCTCGACCCGCCCGGAGAACCGGATCGGCGACGACGCGCTGTGGGATCACGCCGAGCGGGCCTTGTCCGACGCGCTCGACAGTCGCGGCCTGGAGTACAAGATCAACCCCGGCGACGGGGCCTTCTACGGACCGAAGATCGACCTCCACGTGACCGACGCGATCGGCCGGGCCTGGCAACTGGGCACGGTCCAGCTCGACTACTCGATGCCCAAGCGGTTCGACCTGACGTACACGGGCGCCGACAACGCCGAGCACTGCCCGGTGATGATCCACCGCGCGCTGATGGGTACGTACGAGCGGTTCATCGGCATCCTCACCGAGCACTACGCCGGCGACTTCCCGGTCTGGCTGACCCCCGTCCAGGCGATCGTCCTGCCGATCTCCGACCGGCTCGGCCCGGTCGCATCCGGTGTGCTCGAGACGCTGGTCGCCGGGGGTATCAGGGCCGAGCTCGATGACCGGACGGAGTCGGTCGGCCGGAAGATCCGCGACGCCGAGCTGCGGAAGATCCCCTACATGCTGGTGATCGGCGACCGCGAGGCGGCCGACGGGACGGTCTCCGTCCGCGCCCGCCACGTCGGCGACCTCGGCGCTCTGCCGGTCGCCGAGCTGGCCGCCCGGGTGGCTGCGGAGTCGCGAGCCCGCTCGGCCTAGGCGCGGCCTAGCCGGACGTCAGCCGGCGTGAGCGTTGCCGGACACGTTGGGCGTCGCGTCCTGGGACACGCCCTCGCCGCCGACGTTGCCGGACATCGTGACCCGTCCTCGGACGTGGTTGCCGATCGCCTCCAGGCCGCCCGTGTTGCGTACGAGCCGCAGCGCCCCGCCGATCCGGTTGGCCGGGCACCGCTCGGCCGGGTCGCCGCCGACCAGGACGAGGCCGGACGCGCCGCGGACGGCGACCGACCCGCCGATCGTCGCCCCGCAGATCCGCGCGTCGGCCGGATCGGCGGCGCGCACCGAGCCGGTGATCGTCGCCTTGTCGATCTCGACGGCCGCGCCCGGCCGCACCGACACGTTCCCCCGGATCCGGGCGCCTGAGAGGCAGGTCGAGCCGGTCCGCACGACGAGCGTCCCGACGTGGCCTCCGGTAAGCGTCCGCCGGCAAGCGAACGCGTCGATCCGGACGACAACCCCGGACTCCGCGCCGCCGACCGCGTCGCAGCTGCTCGCCCGCGGACAGGCGACATCGGAGAGCGGCGTCGCTTCGAGCAGCGGCGGCCCGACCCCAACCTGCAGCGGGGTGGCCGGGACGGGCTCGACCGGTCCCGGGGTCCGGCCGATCGGCACGACCACGCCGGCAGATCCGAAACCCGGGTTCTCGGGCCCTTGACCCACCGCCTCACAGGCCGTCACCCCGGCGCAGGCGATGCCGAGCAGCGCTGAGGTCCCGGCGACCGGTTCGGCCGCCCGCGGGATCGCCCGCGTGATCGGGACGACCACCCCCGGACCGAACCCGAGTCCGGGAAGTCCGACGCCGACCGCGTCGCAGACGCTCGCCGCCGCGCAGGCCACGTCGAGCAGCTCGGCTGTCCCGCCGACTGGTCGGGCGACGCCGGGCCGGCCGCCGGCGATCGGCACGACCACGCCGGGCGTGGTCGCGTCGGGCGGGCCCGGTCCCCGGCCGACGGCCTCGCATCTGGTGGCGGTCGGACAGGCGATCCCGTCGAGCGCCGCGGTCCCGGCGACGGTCCGGGCGGGCTCGGGCGCGCCGTCGACGACGCGAATCACGACGCCCTCGCCCGAGTTGGTCTCGCCGACGGCTTCGCAGGTCGTCGGACTCACGCAGGCTGCCGCGTTGACGGAGAACAGCACCGGGGTGTCCACCGGGCCGGCGGGGACGCCGTCGACGATCGGCATCACCGAGCCCTGACCCGCGTCGCTCCCGACGGCCAGGCAGTCGGTCGCGCTCGAGCATGCGAGGTTCTCGAGCGGACCGGCGAACGTCCGCGCCCCGCCGGCCCGACCGGCGGTGATCGTCACCAGCCTGCCCGGGGTCGGATCGGTCAGCTGACTCGAATCGACGCCGATCGCCTCACAGGCCCGGCTGGTCGAGCAGGTCAAGCCGGTGAACTCGACGTCCGGGAACCGCTTGATCGGCGTGATCGTCCGCGCGCCGGCCGGGACCGCGAGGAGCAGCGCGCCGGCGAGCGCGACCGGCAGGACGACGGCGAGCGGGAGGTTGAGCATGACTCTGTAACGCGGCGACTCGGCGGAAGTTCCGGCTTCGACGGCCGCCTCGCGCGATCGGGGCCGGCTGTCTCACACACGCGGGCGACGACACGGCTATACTGGAAGATCTTGGCCCCAGCTACACCCACCACGCAGCGCGCACGCACCGCTTGACGCGCTCGCGGCTCAATTGATGCCGAACGTCTCGACCCCGCCCTCGCGGGCGGATGATCGGTACACACCCTAGTGCCGGTTCCACGCAGGTTCGATCGTAGGCCGCCCGAGCGGGACACGACGCGGATCAACGAGCGCATCCGCGTACCCGAGGTCCGCCTGATCGGCGAGGACGGGTCCCAGATCGGCGTGCTCAAGATCGACGCGGCCCTGCGCTACGCCCAGACCCGCGACCTCGACCTGGTCGAGGTCGCCCCTGAGGCGAAGCCTCCCGTCTGCCGGGTGCTCGACTACTCGAAGTACAAGTACGAGCAGGCCCAGAAGCTCAAGCAGGCGCGCAAGCACCAGCAGCAGATCACGATCCGCGAGATCAAGTTCCGGCCGAAGATCGCCCAGCACGACTACGACACGAAGAAGGGTCACGTCGAGCGGTTCCTCAAGCACAAGGACAAGGTCAAGGTGACGATCATGTTCCGCGGCCGGGAGGTCACACATCCCGAGCGCGGCGTGATGATCCTCGACCGCCTGGCCGAGGAGCTCGCCGAGCTCGCGATCGTCGAGCAGCGGCCGATCCAGGACGGCCGCAACATGACGATGATGCTCGGGCCGTCGAAAGCCGTTCTCGCCGGGCAGTTCTCCGACGGCAAGCACGACGACGACGAATCGGCTTCGCCCGACGGCCAGCCGTCGACCGGCGCCGGCGCTCAGGCGGACGGCGCGCCGACGGTCGCCGCTTCGGCGAACGGGTCCGCGGCCGCCGCGCCCGCGCCCGCGACCGCCGCGCCCGCGACGGTCGCTGCCCCCGCGGTCGAGCCCTCCCCGCCGGCCGCGTCGGCGACCCCGCCCGAAACGGCCGAGCCGACCGCCCCGGCGGTGGCCGCCGCAGCTGCGCCGGCGACTCCGAAGCCGTCGAAGCCCGCCAAGCCGTCCAAGCCTGCCGTTCCCGCCGCGACCACGCCGGCGACGCCGGCCGCCCCGAAGCCGCCGGTGCCGGCGGCTGCCGCCGGAAAGCCGGTCCGCGGCAAGGCCGTCTCGGTCGAGCCGGCCAACGAGCTCGCCGCCCTCGAGCTCGAGCCCGCAGCCGCCGCCGGGACTCCGTCGGGCGCCAAGCGCGCCTGAGTCGTTCGGCTCGTCCGGCACGGACGAGCCCCGATCGGCTAACCTTCCGAGCTCGACATGCCCAAGATGAAGACCCACTCAGGCGCGAAGAAGCGCTTCAAGATCACCGCCGGCGGCAAGGTTCGCGGCCGTCACGCGTACACGAGCCACATTCTCGAGAAGAAGTCGCCGAAGCGCAAGCGGACGCTCGGTGCGCCGGCGATCCTCTCGAGTCATGACGCCCCCCGCGTGAAGAAGCTGCTCGGAGTCGGCAAGTGACCCGGGTCAAGCGGTCGGTGAGCGCGAAGAAGAAGCGCCGCGCAACGCTCGAGCGGACGAAGGGGTTCCGGGGCGAGGCGAACTCGAACTACAAGCGCGCGAAGGAAGCACTGATGAAGGCGGACGCCTACGCGTACCGCGATCGTCGCAACCGCAAGCGTGACTTCCGCCGGCTGTGGATCACCCGCATCAACGCGGCCGCCCGGCTCAACGACATGAGCTACTCGACCTTCATTCACGGGATGGCACTGGCCGGCATCGAGCTCGACCGGAAGGTGCTCGCCGACATCGCCGTCCGCGATCCCGAAACGTTCCGCCGATTTGCCGACGCTGCCCGCGAGGCCTCGGCTGCCTGACCCCGTCCAGCCGACACGCGAACCTCCCGGGCGCCGATTCCTCTCAGAGGACGGCGCCTTTTTCGTTCATTGACCAGGCAGATG
>DATAUX010000210.1:0-13255 GCA_036268015.1 Solirubrobacteraceae bacterium
CAGCGGCTCAGGAATGATCTCGAGCGCCGCCGGGTCCGGCTCGTAGCCGGTGAGATCGATCACCCCGATCCCGAACTGCTCGGCGAGCAGTGGGATCAGGTCGACCTCGGGCAGCGCCCCCGCGACGAGCAGCAGGTCACCCAGGCGGCAGCCGCTGCGCAACTGATCCTCGAGCGCCGCCTCGACCGCCTCCGAGCTGACGATCCCCCGCTCGACCAGCAGGCCGCCGAGCCGCGGCGGAAAGTGCTGTCCCGGCCAGTCGACCTTCGTCAGGACCGAGATCTCGCTCTCGCCGCCGACCCCGTCACCGAATATCTCGTCGATCGCCGTCTCGACGTCGCGCTCGGACGCGACGACGAAGCGGACGTCGCTACTCCCGGTAATCGCACGCGCGCCACCTGCCAGGTCGATCGCCACCTGCCTGGCGACCTGGTCAGACGGCTGGGCCACCGCGATCGTGAGCGTCTTCTCCGCGTAGGAGATCGGGATCATCCGGTGGTAGCGACACGCCTCACCGTCGAAAAGGTGAACTGCCAACGGGCTGACGGCGACGAACTCCGGATCGTCACTCAGGTCACGATCGAGGACGACATAGTCCAGACCCGCGTGTTCGGCCAACCGCCGGTAGAACTCGCGACTCAGAGGCGCGAGCGTCGCCCGGTTCACGCCAGCTCACCCGAGCCCGACCGCGACCCCGGCACGCGACAACCATGTGTCACACCCATGCAATCCATTGCCCTCACCCTCAGTCCGTTCCGTTGGAAGAGCGATCACTCGCGACCGCATCGGCGTCCGCCGGCCGACCGGCCTCCTCTGGAGGAAGATCCTCGTAGGCCCGGGTCTGTCGCTCCTCGAGCGTCAGGGCCGCCTGGCGGGCGCGGGCCTCGGCGATCAACCGACCCCGCGCACCCCCGCTCGACTCGACCTCCGCGGGTTCGCCGCCCTCTCGCCCGCCCGACCGGTTGCGGGCGTAGAAGATCAGCGAGAAGAAGAGGAGAATCGCCAGTGGAGCCAGAAGGAAGCCGATGAAGAAGGCGGAGAAGGCGATCAGCGTCAGCAGGACGACCCCGATCAGGCTGAAGACGCTCGAACGTTGGCGTGGCGGGCTCTCGGCCGCCGGACCCGTTACGACGGGCGTCATCGAGATGCGGAGGCGTGTTGTGGAGCCGCGGCGGGCGCGACGTCCACGTTGATCGAGAGACGTCCGTGTCCGGCCTCGAAGATCGCGAAATTGAACGGAAAGACGGCCCTGATCTCACGGCCGAGGGCAACCGGATCGCTCAGGTCGAGCTCGACGTGCGCCCGATCCAGCTCGAGCGCCGTGACGTCGACGTCGCGGGCGCCCGGCACACGCTCGAGCGCCTGCTGGAAGGCGGTGACCGCGGCGATGTCCAGAAAAGGCCCGGCGTCGACCAGTACCCGGCCCTCGAAGATCCGGTCGTGCGGCATCGGCACCGGCAGCCGAGCGGTCGTCGACCCGGCAGTCGGCTCGGGCACCGAGCCCTCCCGGCGCGATGGCGCTGCCGTCAGCGAACCGGGACCCTCCGACGGTCCTGCGTGTGACCCGGCGGGCTCCGGGCCGGCCGGCCCACGCGAAGCCTCCGCGACGGCGGGTCGGGTCGGCTGACCTGGACTCGCGACCGCCCGAGTCGCCGCCGACTCGATCTCGGCCTGGAGCGTGGCCAGCTGCTCGACCGCCCGGCCGAGCCGCTCCTGCCAGCCGGCCAGCTCACCGGCCGTGACGGTGACCGTGGCCGTGACCGCCTCGGGCTCGGCGCCGGCCGGGGTGGCCACCGGGTCGACGACGATCGCCACGTCCGGCGCCGGCGGGGCGCCTTCGGCGTCGGCGCCCGGCCCGCCGTGGACGGGGCCGGCCGGGCCGGCCGGGCCGGCCGGCCACGTGTCGAGCGCAGCCGGCCCGCCGGTCGGCGGCGGCGGCAGCTCGACACCGGCCGTCGGCGACGGCTCGAGATCGGCGGGGACGAGCTCGCCCTCGCGAGTCGCCTCGCGCCAGAGCCGGCGTCCGCCGCGCGAACGGGCGGCAGCCTGGAAGTCGGCAACCGCGTGGGACGACTTCGCCTCGGTCCGGGCGGCCGCAGCCGCGCCCTCGGCGTCGAGCGCACGCGCGGCGCCGCCCCGGGCGGCCGCCATTCCGCGCTCCAGGGCCTCGAGCTTCTCGTCGAGCTCGGCCAGCGTAGCCAGCACCTCGTCATGCTGCGTGGCTCGCGAATCCCTTTCCCTCAGCACCCCGACCTCCCTGCGTCTCCTGGGTCGAGCCCGGCTGCGGGCTGCGACCCAATTAATTCTCGCCGGCTCGTCGACGGCAGGGGCGAGTCTTGCAAAGTCTGTACACAATTTCCAGTCCCGACCGGCGATGCTTCTGCTCCTCGACCCATGAGGTGTACATACGCAGCCTCGGGCGGATCGGACGCACGCTGGAATGGTCAAAGTTATTCCACCAATCAGACACACATGTCCAGTCGGCGTGTGTCAACCCAAAAGTGACACGTCGGTTGGCCAGCGTTAAAGTGACACATAAGGATGGCGCCGATCCGGGCGCCGGGCGACCGGTCGGCGCGCGGGATCTAGAGGCCGAGCTGGGACGCGTAGTCCGACCGATACTCGCGTTCGGCGGCTTCGACCTTCGCGACGTAGTCACGCGTCTCCGGGAAGGCGATCGCGCCCAGGCCGAACGCCCGGCCGGCGGCGTGGGCGGCCGCCACCCACCGGTCGACGTTCGCCTCGCCGCCGTTGTAGGCAGCCCGGGCCATCGTCTGGTTGCCGTGGAACTCGTCGAGCAGGTAACGGAGGTAGTAGCTGCCGTAGGCGATGTTGACCTGCGGGGTGGCCAGATCCGCGGTCGTGAACGTCGTCGCGCCGGACCGGTGGGCGAGGAACATCGCCGTCGCCGGAAGGATCTGCATCAGGCCCTCGGCGCCGGCCGGCGAAGTCCGCGGATCGAACTTCGTCTCCGCATAGATCACGGCCGCGATCAGCGCCGGATCGACGTGCTTCTGGCCGGCCTGCTGGCGGATGATGTCGGCATGCTCGAGCGGCAGCGTCAGCCGGCGGATCGCCCCCCGCAGGGACGGCATCGCGAGGACCAGGCCAACCGTGGCCGCCAGGAGGAGCCCGACCAGACGCAGGCGGCGCCGCCGGCGAAGGGCGACCGCCCGCGACGGGACGCGAACGGTCGTGCTCACCGGCCGGCGTCCGCGTCCGGCGGGCCGAGCCCGGCCGGGCCGGCCGACGTGAGCAGGCCGACGACTCGGGTGACCGACTGCTCGAGCTCGGCCAGCGTCCCCGAGTTCTCGATCACGTAGGTCGCCCGCCGGGCCTTCTCGTCCTGGCTGAGCTGACGCAGCTCGCGCGCGGCCAGCGACTGATGGCCGCGGGCTGACGCCCGGCGGCTGCGGAGCTGGTCGTCGGCGATCACGGCGATCGTCGCATCATAGGCAGCGTCCATCCCGGCCTCGAACAGCAGCGGCGTCTCGACGACGCCGACCGGAGGCGGCGGTCGGCGGGAGACGACGTCGTCGCGGAAGGCGGCGATCCGGTCGGCGACCAGCGGCCAGAGCAGTCCCTCGAGCCAGATCCGGTCGGCCGGGTCGGCAAACGCGAGGCGGGCGACGACCGCCCGGTCGACACGTCCGCCGGGGACGGCGTCGTCGCCCCAGCGAGCTCTCACGGCCGTCTGGACGCCGGGTGTCCCGTACAGCTCGTGGACGACCGCGTCGGTCGACAGGGTCGCCGCGCCCAGCCGGTCGAGCAGGCCGAGCACGGTTGACTTGCCTGCACCAAGCCCGCCGGTGAGACCGACGAGCGGGGGCGCGGGGCGCTGCAGGCTAGGAGGTGGCGTCCGCCTGGGAGCTGGCAGCGGGCTCGACGAGCGTCGGCTCCGGCACCGCGACCGCTTCGGCCGGCGGATCTGGCAGGTCGGAGACGGCCGGCGTCTCGGTCTGGGGCGCGCCGTTGACCGACGCTTCGACGGCGACCGGCGCTTCCGCGTCGACCTCGCCTGTCGGGTCGGCGGCCGCGTCCTGCGGCCCGTCGTCGGTCGTCGCCGCGTCGGGGACCCCGTCGCCATCGAGCTTGCGAATCGGCAGGATCTGATTCTCGACCCGCTTGACAGACAGCGACAGGCGCCGGCGCTCGGAGTCGATCTCGAGGATCTTGACCCTGACGTCGTCGCCCGGCTGGACGATCTCCCGGGGATTCTCGACGTGATGGGTCGCCAGCTCGGAGATGTGGACGAGGCCCTCGACCCCGTCGAGGATCTCGACGAACGCGCCGAACGTGACGACCTTGGTGACCTTGCCGGCCAGCTCGTCGCCGACGTTGTACGTGTCGACGATCCGCTGCCACGGGTCCTCCTGGGTCTGCTTGAGACCCAGCGAGATCCGCTGGCGGTCGCGATCGATGTCGAGGACCTTGACCTGGACGGTGTCACCGATCGAGAGCAGCTCGCTCGGATGGTTGACATGCGACCACGAAAGCTCGGAGATGTGGATCAGGCCGTCGATCCCGTCGAGGTCGACGAACGCGCCGAAGTCGACGATGTTGGAGATCTGACCCTCGACGACCAGGCCCGGCTGGAGTCGGTCGAGAATCTGCTGGCGGACCTCCTTGCGCTCCTCCTCGAGGACGGCGCGGCGGGACAGGACGACGTTGTTGCGCGACCGGTTGAGCTCGATGACCTTGCACTCGATCTTCGTGCCCATGTACTCGTCGAGGTTCGGCACCCGACGAATGTCGACCAGCGAGGCCGGCAGGAACCCGCGTACGCCGAGATCGATGATCAGGCCGCCCTTGACGACCTCGATGACCGTGCCCTCGACCGGCTGGCCAGACTCGGCCGCGGCCTCGATCCGGCGCCAGGCCTTCTCGAAGCGGGCCCGCTTCTTCGACATGATCAGCCGGCCGTCCTGATCCTCCTTGGTGAGGACCAGAGCGTCGACCTCTTCGCCGAGCTCGACCTCGTCGTGCGGGTCGACCGCCTTGCGAATCGACAGCTCGTTGGCCGGGATGACGCCTTCCGACTTGTAGCCGATGTCGACGAGGACTTCGTCCTGGTCGATCCGGACGACATGGCCGGTGACGACCTCGCCCTCTTCGAAGGGCCGCATCGTCGCGTCGTAGTTCGGGAAGATCTGCCCGTCGATCTCGAGGAGCAGTCCGTCTGAGCCCTCGACGATCGTCGCGAGGGGGTTATCGATCAATGTCTGCACTGGGCGCAAGATTAGCGCAGCCGCGCCCGCCGACTCGATCTCGCCGCCCGCGGGGTGCCGACCGGCCGGCCATATCATCCTCGCCGTGCCGGTCAGAGCCACCAAACGCGGGACCGACCGGACCCGCCTCGCGCGGGACTGCGACGTCCTGATCTGCGGGGCCAGCTTCGCCGGCCTGGCCGTCGCCCGCGAGCTCGAGGGTTCGGGGGCCCGGGTTCTGATGATCGACCGCTACGAGATCGGCGAGCGCCAGACGTCGGCCTGCGCGGCGCCGACCGACTGGCTCGGAAACCTGTCGCTCGACGCGTCGATCCGCCAGACGTTCGACGAGCTGGTGATCCACACCGAGCAGGACACCTTTCGCTACCGGTTGCCGTGGACGTTCTCGACCTTCGACTACCGCCAGCTCTGTCAGCTGCTCCGCGACCAGTCTCCGTCGACCGAGTTCGAGACGGCGAAGGTCGAGTCGATCGTCTCACCGGCCGGCCACCGTGACCACCGGGTCGAGACCGATCGGGGCGAGCTGCGGTCGCCGCTCGTCGTCGACGGGCTCGGCTGGCGACGGGTGCTCGCGCCGAACTCGGGCGTCCAGCCACCGAAGGCCCGACTGTCGCGCGGCCTGGAGGTCCACCCGCACAGCTCGGGCGAGGATCTCGAGATCTGGATCGACCGCCGGTACATCCGGGCCGGCTACGCCTGGAGCTTTCCGGCCGGCGACGAGGTCCGGGTCGGCGTCGGGTCGTTCGAGCCGCGCGACCACGTCAAGCAGGGCACGCTGGCCCTGGCCGACGACCTCGACGTCGACGCGGTCCGCTACCAGGGCAACTGGATCCCCCACAAGCTCCGTCCGGCCGTCGAGGACGGCGTCTTCTTCGCCGGCGACTCCGCCGGACACTGCCTGCCGCTGACGGCCGAGGGGATCCGCACGGCCCTGTACTTCGGGATCGCGCTCGGCCGCGAGCTGCGACTGGTGACCGACGGCCGGATCTCGCGCGAACAGGCGCTCGAACGGTACGGAGCCTTCAGCGCCCAGCACTCGTGGCAGTTCACGTGGATGCTGAACGCCCAACACGCCGTCGGCCGGCTCAACGGCCGGCCCCTGCTCAACCGGGTCGTCGGCCAGATGGGCCGCCAGAAGCTGATCGACTGGGCCTTCGACCACTACCTGTCGATCGCCCACCCGTCGTTCGCCCTCGCCGGCCACTCCGGCCGGCCCGCCCGCGTCTGACGTCCTTCTCCCGACACTCGAACGCTGTTCGAGCCGAACGCTGTTCGAGACGAACGCTGTTCGTCGACCCCGAAGACACTTCGCATGCCCACCGGTCTCCCGCCGCCGGTCACTTCGCCGCCAGCCAGTTCTCCCCCACGCCGATGTCGACGACCAGCGGCGGGTCGAGCTCCCACGCGCCGGTCATCTCACGGACGACGATCTCCCTCACCCGATCGGTCTCCTCCGGCGGTCCCTCGAACAGCAGCTCGTCGTGGATCTGGAGGATCAGCTTCGTCTCCAGGCCGTCGAGCGCCCGGTCGGTGTTGACCATCGCCACCTTGATGATGTCGGCCGCGCTCCCCTGGATCACCGTGTTCACCGCCAGCCGCTCGCCCAGCGTCCGCTGCTGGTAGTTGCGCGCCTTCAGCTCCGGGATCTGCCGTCGCCGGCCGAGCAGCGTCGTCACGTGTCCCCGGTCCGTCGCCTCGGCGATCGTCGTCTCGATGAACTCCCGGACCTTCGGGAACCGCTCCAGATACGTCGAGATGATCTCGGCCGCCTCCGTCCGCGGGATGTTCAGCCGCTCGGCCAGGCCGAAGTCCGTCAGCCCGTAGACGATCCCGTAGTTGACCATCTTCGCCTTCGACCGCATCCCCGCGTCCAGCTCGGCCGGCCCGACCCCGTAGAGCTGGCAAGCCGTCGCCGTGTGGACGTCCTCGCCGCGGTGGAAGATCTCGTGGAGGACCGGCTCGCCCGCGAGCTGGGCCAGGACCCGCAGCTCGACCTGCGAGTAGTCGGCCGACACCAGCAGCCGCCCCGGCGCCGCCTCGAAGCAGCCGCGGATCTCCCTCCCAAGCGGCGTGCGGATCGGCACATTCTGGAGATTGGGATTGGTCGATGACAGACGTCCCGTCGTGGCCACGCTCTGAAGGAATGTCGTATGCAGCCGGGATTGACCGTCGACCAACTCGGGCAGCGGTTCGAGGTAGGTCTTGACGAGCGTCGAGAGCTCTCGCCACCGCTCGATCAGGACGATGATCTCGTGCTCGTGGCGGATCGCCGCCAGCACGCGCGCGTCCGTCGAGAAGCCCGTCTTTCCCCGCCGCTTGCGCGACAGGCCCAACTTCGTGAAGAGGATCTCCCCCAGCTGCTGCGGCGACCCGATCGTGAACTCCTCGCCCGAGACCTCGTAGATCCGCCGCTCGAGGATCCCGACCTCCTCGCGGACGCGGTCGGTGATCGCGGCCAGCCTGGGGATGTTCAGCCGGACCCCCTCGACCTCCATCTTCCGCAGCACCCTCACCAGCGGAAGCTCGACGTCGTGCAGCAGCGCCGTCAGGCCCCGTTCGGCCAGCTCCGGACGCTGGCGCTCGGCCAGCGCCCTGATCAGAACAGCCTCCCCGCCGGCCGCGTCCTCGACCGTGGTCGCCAGACCCCGCTCCTCGCACAGCTCCGCCAGCGGGTACCCCCGCCGGGCCGGCTCGAGCAGGTACGCCCCCAGCATCGTGTCGTGGACCAGGCCCACCGGGACCGCCCCGAGCGCCTTCGCGTCGTGGGCGATCGCCGGCCGGTCGCCCAGCGCCGCGACCAAACCCACACCGTCCTCGCACTCGCCGACGATCACCTCTACCCCGGCCGCCACCCCGAACCGGGACAGCACCGACGAACCGAACAGGGCTCCCTCGGGAACCTCCGGTGCCCGCAGGGCAACTGTCAGCTCGTCGCCCGCACCCGCAAGTCGTGGAAGCTGGCCAAGGTCACCATTCCTCACCCTGGCCGACAGCTGCTCGTCCGGCGTCGGCGGAGGCGCGGCCGCGTCGGCGCTGCCGAGCGCCTCCTCGAGGCGCCGCAGGGGATCGCGGAGCTCGTAGCGGCGGAAGAACTCCCGCAGGCTGGACCGGTCCGGCTCGGCGTCCAGCCCCTCCGCCACGTCGAACGGCAGCTCGACCGCCCGGTTCATCGTCGCCAGCCGCTTCGACACGCGAGCGTCGTCCGCGTGGTTGACGAGGTTCTCCCGCCGCTTCGGCCCGTTGATCTCGGCGACGTGCTCGAGCACCGACTCGAGCGTCCCGAACCGGCCGAGCAGCTCGCTCGCCGTCTTCTCGCCGATCCCCGGCACCCCCGGGATGTTGTCCGAAGTGTCGCCCTTCAGCCCGTAGAAGTCCGGGATCAGCGACGGCACCAGCCCGTACCGGTCGACAACCGCCTGGTGGTCGTAGAGGACCGTCTCCGTGATCCCCCTGGCCGTCGCCATCACCTTCACGATGCTCGCCTCGTCGACCAGCTGGAACGCGTCCCGGTCACCCGTCACGATCGTCGTCTGGATCCCGGCCGCCCTGCTCTGCTCGGCCATCGACGCCAGCACATCGTCCGCCTCGTAGCCCTGGACCCTGACGTTCCGGTAGCCGAACGCCTCGACCAGCGGCTCGAACGCCGGCCACTGCGCCTTGAGCAGATCCGGCCGCGAGCTTCGCTGGGCCTTGTACTCCGGGTAGACCTCGTTGCGCCCGGACGTGCCCGCGTCCCACGCGACGATCGTCGGCTTGACCCCATGCTCGGTGACCAGCTTGACGAGCATCGAAGCGAACCCGAAGATCGCGTTCGTCGGCTCGCCCGTCGACGTCGCGATCGACTCCGGCAGGGCGAAGAACGCCCGGTAGACGAGGCTGTTTCCGTCGATCAGGAAGAGCTCTTGCATTCCCGGACCACTCTACGGCCGGGGCCGGCCGGTGCCCGGACCGCCCGGCCGGATTCTCGTGGCCGGCCGACCCCACCGGCTAGGATCGCCTCCGATGAGACTCGCGATCACAGGCGCCAGCGGCCTGATCGGCCGCCCGCTCGTCGAAGCCCTCCGAGCCCGCGGCGACGACGTCACGATCCTCAGCCGGGATCCCCAGCGCGGCGTCACCTGGGATCCGTTGAGCGAGCCAGCCCCCCACGAGGCCCTGGCCGGCCGCGACGCCGTGATCCACCTGGCCGGCGAGAACGTCGCCCAGCGGTGGACCGACTCGGCCAAGCGGTCGATCCGCGAGAGCCGGGTGATCGGGACCCAGGCCCTGCTCGACGGCCTCCGCGCGGCCGACCCCCGGCCGGCCGCCCTGATCTCCGCGTCGGCCGTCGGCTACTACGGCGACCGGGCCGACGAGGTCCTCGACGAGTCCTCAGACCCCGGGACCGACTGGCTGGCCGGCGTCTGCGTCGACTGGGAGGCCGCCGCCCGCGAGGCCGCCGCACTCGGAATGCGGGTCTGCTCGCTGCGGACCGGCGTCGTCCTCAGCCCGCACGGCGGCGCCCTCGCGAAGATGCTGCCGCCCTTCCGCGCCGGCCTCGGCGGGCCGGTCGCCGGCGGCGACCAGTACGTCCCGTGGATCCACCTCGACGACATCGTCGGCCTCTACCTGGCCGCCGTCGACCACCCCGAATGGACCGGCCCGGTCAACGCGACCGGCCCGTCCCCGGCCACCAACCGCGACTTCTCCAAGGCCCTCGGCCGCGCCCTCCACCGGCCGGCGATCGCCCCCGTCCCCCGGCTCGCCGTCAAGCTCCTGTTTGGCGAGATGGCCGAGATCGTGACCGGCGGACAACGGGCCGTCCCGACGCGGGCGGCCGAGCTCGGCTACGACTTCCGCCATCCCGAGCTCGACGCCGCCCTCGACGATGTCCTCGGCGGCTGACCCCGGTCGTCAAACTTCCGTCCGCCCGGCCTTGACGAACGCCGGGCACGGACTATCCTCCGCCCGTCCACCATCCCCGAACCTCTGGTGATCGATCGATGAGCAAGAGATCTTCACGGTTGTCCGCCGCCCTGATCGCCGTCGCGCTCGCCCTCATGGCCCCGGCCGCCTCCCTCGCCAACACGAGCCACGCCGGCTGGCCGCCGATCACCGGGATGGTGTTGATCAACCTCCTCGACCAGCCCCGCCCGCTCGACGGCCGGCCCGGCGGCGACCCGTTCGACGGCTCGTTCGCCAGCAAGGTCTGCCGCCCGCCCAGCCACTCCGAATGCGTGCCCGACGGCACCCTGCTGCCCGTCGTTCCCGGCGTCGGCGTGACCTGCTCCGCACTCGTCGCCGCCGAGTCGGCCCTCAGCGCCCAGCTCAACACGCCCACGCCCGCGTCGGTCTGCTCGGCCCCGCTCGCCAAGGCCGCCCTGATTCCGGCGACGATCGGCCACAACGAGCTGCTCGGCGGCGGTGGGAGCGACACGATCCACGCCGGCCCGGCGGGTGACGTGATCTGGGGCGACTACAAACCCAACGCCCAACCGACGACCCAGTTCGACCGCCTCTACGGCGGTCCCGGCAACGACTTCATCTACACCAGCCACGGCACGAACTTCGTCTCGACCGGCGGCGGCACCGATGTCGTCCACGCCCACTTCGGCCACGGCCAGATCCGCTGCGACTCGCCGACCGTCACGGTCTTCCTGAGCCGCGTCAGCCGCCCCGGCTGGAAGCTGCCCGGCTGCAAGCACATCAGCTACAAGCCGGCCGGCTGACCACGCCGATCACGGCCGGCCGGACGCCCCGGGGCGGGCGCCCGGCCACCGCCCCCCGATCGATCCGCTCGACCGGCAGGCCGGCAGGCGAACTCGGGCTAAGGTGCCGGGCCGTGACCGCCGACACCGGAAGCATGAGGAGACTTTCGCGCGCCGCCGGCATGACCACCGTCGCGATCTGCGGCGTCCTCGCCCTGTTCGGCCCGCCGGCCGCGATGGCCAACGCCAGCCACGCCGGCTGGCCGCCGCTGACCGGGATGCTCCTGATGAACAAGTACGACCAGTCCCGCCCGCTCGACGGCCGGCCGGGCAGCGACCCGTTCGACGGAACCGACTACAGCGCCCCCTGCCCCGTCGGCGAGCTCCACTCCTACTGCGTCCCCGGCGGGATTCCCGTCAACCCCGTCCAGGCCGTCGAGGGAATCACCTGCTCCGTCCTGACCGACGCCGAGACCGCCCTGACCGCCGAGCTCCAGGTACCCCTGCCGACGCTCGACTGCACCACGCCGCTGACCTCGGCCGCCCTGATCCCCCCGACGATCGGCCACAACGAGCTGCTCGGCGGCGGCGGCAACGACGTGATCCACGCCGGGCCGGCCGGCGACGTGATCTGGGGCGACTTCAAGAACAACGCCCAGCCCAAGCGCCAGATCGACCACCTCTACGGGTCGACCGGCAACGACTTCATCTACGCGAGCCACGGCCTCAGCTATATCGACACCGGCGGCGGCTACGACATCGTCCACGCCCACTTCGGCCACGGCGACATCCACTGCAACTCAGCTTCCGTGATCGTCTACCTCAGCCACGCCGACCGCCATAAGTGGAAGCTGTTCGGCTGCAAGCACATCACCTACCAGTCGGGGAACGTCGTCGTCTAGCTCGTCCGGCGGACCGGCGGACCCGGCGGCGAGGACGGCGAGGACGGCGATCGACAGCACTGGTGAATGCCCATCGGGTACTGGACGGTCCAGTACTGGCCGAGAACTGGACGGTCCAGTACTGGCCGGGTACTAGACGGTCCAGTACTGGGGGCCGGGTACTGGACGGTCCAGTACTGCCGGCGCTCGCCAATGAAAGTCAACGCGCCCGCCCCGTCCGTCGTCCGTCCGGCCGCCCGCCCGCGCGCCCGCGTCCGCCCGCCCCCGGCCGCGGCCCCTACGTCCCGGTCAGACTCATCGCGAAGCTCAACCGCCCGCCCGGGTCGACCTTGTACCCGGCCATGTTCGCCAGCGTCGTGTCCCCGTTCGGCGTGATCGAGTACCGGCCGAGCACGGAGTCCCGGTCGCGCGTCGCGAAGAAGTCGTGGACGACGGCCGCCCGGTCGCTGCCCAGAGGCCCGGCGACCCGGATCGCGTTGAGGATCCCGGCCATCGCCTCGTACCCGTAGAGCGAGTAGGCCGTCCCGGGCGTGTGGAAGGCCGCCTGATAGGCCCGCAGGACCTGATGGGCGGCCGGCGGGTACTGGTCGAGCTCGAGGACCGGGCTCGTCACGAACGTCTCGGACGCGGCGGGCCCGGTCGCCGAGACGAAGGCCGGCGTCGCCAGCGAGCTCCCGGCGAACAGCTTGACGGCCGGCCCGGCCGCGTGCAACGCCTGCCAGAGGGCCTCTGCCCCGGGTCCCGGCGTCCCGCCGAAGACGACTGCATCGGACTTCGACGTCGCCAGGGCGGCCGCCTTCGCGTAGTCGGCCGGCTTCTCGCCCATCACCGTCGTGTCGAGCTCCGTCTGCCCGGTGATCGTGATCCCGCTGGCCGGCGCGTCCCGGGCGACGATCTGGGCGATGTCGGCATCGAAGACGTCGTAGTCGCCGAGCACGTACAGGTGGTGGACGCCGACCGCCGTCATGTACCTGACCATCGCCCTCGCCTCGACCTCGTCCGACGGCTCCAGCCGGGCGAACGTCCGTGGCCCGCCGGCCGGGTAGTACCGGGTCGGCTCGCCCCGGCCGTCGGTCGGCGTCGCGTCGGTCAGTCCGGCGTACGTGCTCGCCGGGCTGACCTGGAGGACGCCGGTCTCGTTGAGCAGCGGCAGGGAGATCGCCGACGCGCCGGAGTCCCAGTCGCCGACGTAGGCGATCGTCGTCGTGTCCTGGGATGCCGTCCGCGCCGCGGTCAGCGTGTCGTTCGGGATCCACGAGCCCGTCTTCGAGTCGGAGTCGTCGAGCGACGCGAAGCTGATGTGGAACTTGCCGACGTGCCCGCCCGCCTGGTAGAGGGCCAGCTTCTCCCCGTTGACGACGCTCGCCTGCCGAGCCTGGTCCGGCCCTTTGAGCGGGAGCACCGAATAGACCGTCAGGGTCTGGTTCTGCGACGTCGG
>DATAUX010000211.1:0-15827 GCA_036268015.1 Solirubrobacteraceae bacterium
CGTCGTCGGGGTCGGGTCGCTGGTCGTCGGGGTCGTCCTGATGCTCGTGTCCCGGCCGGTCTACCCGGAGTTCTTCAAGCGGCCGCGGGAGGTCGCCGATCCGGCGTTGCTGGCCGAGGCCGAGGCGGCGGGCGGGCGAGCGAGCTGAAGGGGCGGCGGGGCCGAGGCCGGAACGGCGGGGCCGGGGGCCGGGCGGGTCCGGGAGGCCGGTTGGCTCGGCGGCCGACGAGTCCGGGAGGCCGGTGGGTCGGGCGGGCCGGCCGGGTTGGCTCGGCGGGGCGACGCGTCCGGCAGGCCAGCGGGGATCGCGGGACGAGCGGCTGGCCGCCGGACGGGCGTGACGGCGACGGATTCGGCAGCGGGCCGGTGAGTGGATCGCGAGCGGGGCGTCAACTGTTTTCGGGAACCGGGAGTACTGGACGGTCTAGTACCCGCGCAGTACTGGACGGTCTAGTACCCGGGCAGTACTGGACGGTCCAGTACCCGCCGCGGTCGGGCGGAGCGGGCTCCGGCCCCCGACGGCGTCAGGCGGGCGTGCGGATCGCCTTGGACTCCTGGCGAGCCGGGGAGATCTTGATGACGTCCCAGGCGAGGCCGGTGGCCTCGAGGGCGCTGATCACCCAGGCGGAGGGGTCGAGCTGCCAGCGGCCGAGGCCGTGGCAGGCGGAGGTCGGGAAGGCGTGGTGGTTGTTGTGCCAGGCCTCGCCGAGAGTGGGGATGGCAAGCCAGGTGAGGTTGCGGGAATAGTCGCCCGTCTCGAACTTGCGGTTGCCGAAGAAGTGGCAGAGGGAGTTGATCGAGAAGGTCGCGTGGTGGAGGAAGAAGGCGCGGACGGCGCCGCCCCAGAGGAAGCCGGTGAGGGCGCCGACGAAGGTGCCGGTGAGGGCGAAACCGAGCAGGGCGGGGAAGGCGAGGCCGGCGAGCAGCCAGACGACGAAGGTCCGGTTGACGAAAGAGACGACCGGGTCGGCGAGCAGGTCGGGAGCGTAGTGCTTGGTGCAGGCGCGGTCGATCCCGCGGAAGGTCCAGCCGACGTGGGCGTGGATCAGACCGCGGACGGCCCCGCGCCAGCCGGAGCCGTGGCCGACGTGAGGGCTGTGGGGATCGCCCTCCTTGTCGGAGAAGCGGTGGTGCATGCGGTGGGTGGCGACCCACTCGATCACGGAGCCCTCGATCGCGGCGGAGCCGAGGATCGCGAAGGCCATGCGGACGGCCTTGCCGGTCTTGAAGCTCCGGTGGGTGAAGAGGCGGTGGTAGCCGACGGTGACGCCGAGGCCGGTCAGGAGATAGGTGATCGCCATCACGACGAGGTCCTGCCAGTGGAGAAGGCCGCCCCAGGCGAGCCAGCCGGCGACGAAGAGGAGGAGGAACGGAGCGATCACGACCGCGGCGTTGGCGATCCGCTCGGCCCGCTGGTTGGCCATCACCTGGAGGCCGGCGGAATCGGCCTCGGGCCGGCTCGACCCGCTTCGTGGCGGTCCCGGCGCGGGAACCGGGTCGTCGCGGAGTTGGGTGGTCACAAGGGGTGAAGTGCTGGCGGGCCAGGGCCGGTCGGTCGACCCTGGGCCGGGCGAGCCTACCACGAGTCGGCCAAGGCGCGGCGGAATCTTAGGGTTGCGTTAGGGGCATGGCGGACGGCAGGCGTCAATCGCCGATCGACAACCACCGCGCTCGGAGACGCTCAGCAGCGGGACTGGTCAGGCTTCACCGGAGGGAGGTCGAAGCTCTTGGAATTGGCGGAAGCGCGTTCGACGCCGTGCCGGTCGGTGACCACGAGCGCGACGAAGTAGCGCCCGCTGACGAGCGGCTCGGGCACCCAGATAGGCTCGGCGAACGACGCGTCCGAGGCCGCCGGCGTGAACCGATAGGCAGGCACGGAGTCAAGCCATTCTCGGTGGAGCGCATGCGATCCGCCGTCCGGCCATAGGGACCACCTCACCGTGACCGGCTGGCCGTAGAACCCGACGAGGCGCAGGTCGAAGTCGACGAGCGCGCCTTCGGGATGAAACTCGCCGTCACACGACGTGCCGCGGCTGTCGGTGAAGAGGGCCGCCAAGAGATGCGCGACCTTCGCAGGCGAGGCGCCACGGCGAATCTCGGGAGTGAGACCGCAACGCGCAACATGCCCGCTGGTGCAGGCCGGCGGCAGCGCGACGACTTCTCTGACCGGTCCGGCGCCCCCGGAACTCCCGACTATCACGCCACTGTGGGCTGCAGCTGTCGTTGTCGCCGCAACCTCGGACGGTGACGGGCCGTACCCGACTCCGGGCCCTGCTCCGCCGTTGGCAACGGGCGGGGTCTGCGAATCCTTGGTCGAGGTATCGGTGTCCGTGGTCGAGGTATCGGTGTCCGTGGTCGAGGTCTCTGCGCCGCCCGTGCCCGGACCGGTTGTGCTCGCCGGCTGGGTGTCGGTGACGACGTTCGACATCGTCGATTGCGTCTCGTCGGTCGTGGATACCGTCGTCGGTGTGGTGGTCGTCGCCGTCGGCGTGTCACCGTCGTCCCCGCTGGACGATGCCGTGCCGTCGCCGGTGGCGCCGTCCGGCGGCTGCCCCTCAGTCGTGGTTCCGGCTGTTGGCGTGGTGCTGGTTGTCGTCGTGTCCGCATCGACCAGCACGGCCGAGCGGTACGCGACCGGCAGCAGGCGACCGGCGCGAGGCGGCCCGGTCAGTGCGACGGCCACCGATACGCGTTCGCTGTATGCAGAGAGCGACGTGTTCGGCGAGACATTGAGCGAGGTGAAGACCGCGTCGCGGTCTGACGGCGGGCCATTGTGTCCTGGAAGGACGGTGACGATCGCGACAGTTGCGGCTGCGACCGCGCCGAGGACGACCGCGAACGCCCCAAGGTTCGCGAAGATCTGCCCGACCCCCGCCAGACGCCCCTCGGGCGCTGGCTTCGCGCCTGCGGGAGCCACAGGAGCAGTGGGTGAAACCTCCGGGGCTGGGCCATCCGGCTCGAGGCCGGTGCTCACTCTTGCCGCCCGCGTTCTCGAATCATCAACCCGCCTGACCCTCCCCCAAGACCCGCCGCTTCACGCTAGCCCCTCGCCGGCTGCGAGCCTACCCGACGACGGGGGCCGCGTCCATCCGCGTGACACGTGTCGTCGGCCGGTAACTGCCGGTCTCTGCGAGGCTGAAGCGGATGACGACACCGCCGCGCCGGCCATACACACCCCGGATGGCGCCGGCCGACCGGCGCAGGCAGCTGCTCGACGCCGCGCTGAGCATCATCATCAGGGACGGGTACGGGGCGGTCTCGATCGAGACGATCGCCCGGGAGGTCGACGTGTCCCGGCCGGTGATCTACGGCGTCTTCGACGGCCTCGGAGACCTGCTCGGCGCATTGCTCGACCGCCAGGAGCGGCGGGCAATGCGAGCGCTGGGGGCCGCGCTGCCCGGGATCCCGGGCGACCAGGATCCGGGTGAGTTCATCGTCGGGGTCGTCAGGTCGATGGTCGAGGTCGTCGTCGCCGACCCGGACACATGGCGTCCGATCCTGCTGCCGGCCGACGGGACGCCGACGGTCGTCCGCGAGCGGATCGATCGAGACCGCGAACGCGTCCGCCAGCAGTTCGAGGCCCTCCTGCGGTGGGCACTCAGCCGCCGGGGCGGGCCCGAGGACTTCGATCTCGAGCTCGCGTCCCACTCGCTCCTGGTGGTCGTCGAGCAGTGGGGACGGCTCGTCCTGAGCGACCCCGACCGCTTCTCGGCGCAACGGCTGGCCGGGTTCGTCGAGGGTCTCGTCGGCGGGCTATCGGGCAGGGCCAACCACTAGACCGATCGCGGATGAATGACCGCCTCGCGCAAACCTTGACAAGTAAAGCTACGCCGGTGTAGCATTCTTGTGGCAATCATCACCAGCGACCGGACGCGAGGATCCATGTCAAAGAAATCGCGCAACTCCAAGCCGATCGAGCCCCACGAGGACTACGGTTTCTTCGGGCCCGACTCAGTCACCTGGCGAGTCTGGAAGTACCCGACGTCGCTGACGGTCGGCTTCCAGCGGGCCGTGGTGATCGAGGAACTCGATCCGGCGTTGATCGCCGCGGTCGACAAGACCGACGCCGTCCGGTCGCGGCCGCGGACCCGCTACGACCGGACGCTCTGCTACTTCTCACGGGTCGCGTTCGGCGACTCGCGGACGACGTCGAAGGCCGCCGACGTCCTCGTCAAGGTCCACTCCAAGGCCGTCGGCATCGAGCCGCTCAGCGGCGAGCGCTACGACGCCAACGACCCGAAGTCCCAGCTCTGGATCCACCTGACGGCCTGGCACTCGATCCTCTACGCGTACGAGCGCTACGGCCCGGGCAAGCTCTCACCGGAGGACGAGGCCACCTACTGGGAGGAGTGCCGCCTGGCCGCCGAACTGCAGACCTGCGACCCGGCCGACGTCCCGCGCACGCGGATCGGCATCCGCGAGTACTTCGACGAGATGCGCCCCCAGTTGGTCGGGTCGGAGACCGCCCGGTCGATGATGGACTTCCTGCTCAACGGCGAGGTCATGTTCCCGCCGCTGCCGCCGGTCACCAAGCCGATCATGTGGGTGGTCAACAAGACGATGCGGATCGCGACGATCGCGACGATGCCGCGGTGGATGCGCGAGATGGCAGGCATCCGCCAGGGCCGGCTGCTCGACTTCCTGGTCCGGCCGGTGATGATCGTCAGCTACCGGGTCGTCCACGTCAGCCGCCGCCTCGAGCTGGCGATCCTCCGGCTGATGTCGCCGTCGACCCACAAGGTGATGACGCCGATCTTCCTCGAGATCCCGCCGGAGCACGCCGAGATCCTGACGCCGGCCGAGGCTCGCGAGCGCTACGGCTACGACAAGCCGTCGGAGGCCCACCCCGACTGGCGGGAGCGCCAGCGCGACCGTGTGTTCGTCGACGGCGAGGCCCCGAGCGACGCCGGACTCGTCGAGTCCGAGGAGCTGTTCGGCGCGATGGCCTGAACCGATCGCCAGCAGGCGGCTCCCGCGGGGAGCCGCCTGTCCGTCGGTCAGGTGGAGCCCTCCCACCGGACTACAGCGCTCGTCGGGACGCGATCGACGACGCCGTCAGCGCACTGCTCGTACCGTCGATGTTGGTCGTGAAACCGTCCGGGACCAGGTCGAAGCTGCGAGGTGTGTGGCATGTCTCACACGGAGGATCCAGCGCGCGCGGCTTACTTGTTTGTGGACGACAGGAGTCCGGCGAGGTTGGTCGGGCTGGCCGTTCCGGTCAGACGCCGATCGCGACGTACTTCGTCTCGAGGTATTCCTCGATCCCCTCGTACCCACCCTCGCGACCGAAGCCCGACTGCTTGACGCCGCCGAACGGAGCCGCCGCGTTCGAGACCAGCCCCTGGTTGAGGCCGACCATCCCGACCTCGAGCGCCTCGGACACGTGCAGCGCGCGCGTGAGGTCGCGCGTGTAGACGTAGGCGACGAGGCCGAACTCGGTCCCGTTGGCCTGGTCGAGCGCCTCGCCGTCGGTCTCGAAGCTGACGATCGGCGCGACCGGACCGAAGACCTCCTCGTGGAGCAGGCGGGCGTCGGCCGGAAGATCTACGACGACCGTCGGCCGGTAGAAGTAGCCCGGCCGATCGACCGCCTCGCCGCCGGTCAGGCAGCGGGCGCCCCGGCCGCGCGCGTCATCGACGAGCTCGGCGACCTTCGCCCGGGCGTCCTCGTCGATCAGCGGGCCGACGTCGACCTCAGGATCGGTGCCCCGACCCAGGCGCAGTCCGGCCATCCGGCCGGCCAGGCGGCGCGAGAACTCGTCGACCAGGCTGGAGTGGACGAGGAATCGGTTGGCCGACGTGCACGCCTCGCCCATGTTGCGCATCTTCGCGATCATCGCCCCGTCGATCGCCGCGTCGAGATCAGCGTCGCCGAAGACCACGAACGGGGCGTTCCCGCCGAGCTCCATCGAGATCCGCAGGACCTTCGACGCGGCCCGTGCGGCCAGCTTGGCGCCGACTTCGGTCGACCCGGTGAACGACAGCTTGCGCAGCCGGGGATCGTCGAGGAGCGGGTCGATCAGGTCACCCGATCGGGTCGTCGTCAGGACGTTCAGGACGCCGTCCGGCAACCCCGCGTCGCCGAGGATCTCGGCGAGCTTGAGCATCGACAGCGGCGTCGCCCGGGCCGGCTTGACGACCATCGTCGCGCCGGCGGCGATCGCCGGACCGATCTTTCGGGTCCCCATCGCGAGAGGGAAGTTCCACGGCGTGATCAGGAGACACGGTCCGACCGGCTGCTTCATCGTCAGGAGCCGGCCCTTCCCGTTCGGGGCGGACGAGTACCGACCGTCGATCCGGGCGGCCTCCTCGGAGAACCAGCGGAGGAAGTCGTTCGCATACGTGACCTCGGCCCGGGACTCGGCGAGCGGCTTGCCCATCTCGAGCGTCATCAGGAGAGCCAGCTCGTCGGTCTGAGCGGCGATCGCGTCGAACGCCCGCCGGAGGATCTCGCCCCGCTCGCGAGGCGCCGTCCGCGCCCAGTCGGCGCCGGCGCCGGCTGCGGCATCGAGCGCCGCGGCGCCGTCGAGGGCTCGGGCGTCCGCGACCTCGCAGAGCACGTCGCCGGTCGCCGGGTCCTCGACGCCGAAGTGTCCGCCGGTCTCGGCTTCGCGCCAGGTCCCGCCGATCAGCAGGCCCTTGGGCACGCCGGCCAGGACCGCTGCCTCGTTCATCGGCGTCGGCTACCGTGCCGTCGATGCGTCGTCTCGCCGCAGCGGTCCTGACCTGCGTCGCCTGCGCCCTGCTCGGCCCCGTTGCGTCGATCGCCGCGCCGGCCCTCGTGATCGACGGCGGCGGCGACGGCCACGGCGTCGGCATGAGCCAGTGGGGGGCCGATGGCCTGGCTCAACACGGTTTCACCTACCAGCAGATTCTTGCGCATTACTACACGGGTACCACGATCGGGTCGACGCCAAGCGGGCAGGATGTCCGCGTCCTGATGCAGTCGGGCCGCGGCGCCGTCGTCTTCACCGGCGCCAGCCGGGCCGGCAGCCGTCGGCTCTCGGCAGCCGGCGTCTACCGGGCAACCCTCGACGGCCGGGCCCACGTCGCCGTGACGACGTCCCGCGGGCGCCGTCTCGTGCTCGCGGCGCCGCTTACCGTGACCGGCGCCGGCGGTGTGATCACGCTCGACGGGAGCGCCCTCAACGGGATCGCGAACGGCCGCTACCGCGGGTCGCTCGCGCTCGTGCCCAGCGGCGGCGGCCTCGAGGCCGTCAACGTCGTCGGCATCGACGACTACGTCCGCGGTGTTGTTGCCGCCGAGAGCGATGCCAGCTGGCCGCTTGCCGAGCTCGAGGCCCAGGCCGTCGCTTCGCGGACGTACGCGCTCACCGACGACCTGGGTACCGACTTCGACGTCTACTCGGACACCCGCTCCCAGCAGTACGGCGGGATCGCGGCCGAGACTCCGGCGAGCGACAAGGCGGTCGCGGCGACAGCCGGCCAGATCGTGACCTACCAGGGCAAGCCTGTGATCACGTATTTCTTCTCGAGCTCGGGCGGAGAGACCGAGAGCGTCCAGAACGCGTTCCCGGGGAGCCCGCCAGAGCCGTGGCTGGTCGGCGTGCCGGACCCGTACGACACGCTGTCGCCGACCGACCGGTTCGGCCCCAAACGGCTGAGCATCGGCGCGGCGGACGCCGCCCTCGGTCGTCTCGTCAAGGGGTCGCTGAAGTCGATCAACGTCACCAAGCGGGGCGTTTCACCGCGCATCGTCAGCGCCGTCGTCGTCGGCACCGGGGGATCGAGCACGGTGACCGGCGACCAGCTCGCCGAGAGCTTCGGCCTGACGTCGACGTGGGCCTGTTTCACCGTCACGTCGAAGCCCGCCCCGCCGAGTGGTTGGGACTCGGCCTGCCAGCCGCCCGACATCTCCCTGTCGAGCCCGCCGGCGGCGACGACCCCCGGTGCACCGACGGCGCCGGCGCCTCCGTCGGCCGGACCGACCGGCGGGAACGCCGCGCCGAGCTGATCGCCGTGGAGTCCGCCTGGCCGACGACACCGCTCCTGGTCCTCGACACGCCGTGGCTGCTCTACCGCGCGTACTTCGGTCTCCCCCGGTCGATCCGCGACGGCAAGGGCGAGCCGCGGGGCGCCCTCCTCGGCCTCGTGAACACCGTGCTAGCGGCGATCGACGCCGGTCGCCCGCGGGCCGTCGTGTGCTGTTTCGGCGCCGAGGAGGCGGCCTACCGGGTCGCCCTCTATACGCCGTACCACGCCCACCGCGACCCGATGCCCGACGAGTTGCGAGCCCAGTGGACCGAAGCGCCGGCGCTGCTGCGCGAGTTCGGCTGGACGGTGGCCGAGCACGAGACGCTCGAGGCCGACGACCTGCTCGGGTCGTTCGCACGGACCGAGCGGCAGGCCGGCGGCCGGACGCTGATCTACACCGGCGATCGTGACCTCTACCAGGCGGTCGACGACGACACGAGCATCCTCGAGCTCGGCCGCGACAAGCCGGCCGCCTGTCTCGGCGCCGACCACGTCCGCACCGCAGCGGGTGTCGAGCCCCGGCAGATCCCCGACCTGATCGCCCTCCGCGGCGATCCGTCGGACGGCATTCCCGGCGCGAAGGGCGTCGGCGCGAAGACGGCCGCCGAGCTGCTGCGCGAACACGAGAGCCTCGAGGCCGTCCTCACGGCCGCGGCCAGCCCGACCGCCGCGGCCAGGGGGATCCGGCCGCGGATCGCCGAGGCGCTCCGAGCGCAGGCCGACGAGCTGCGCAGGTTCCTCGAGATCGCGACTCTCGTCGACGTCGATGTCGAGCTGCCGACCGACGCGGCGACCGACCTCGCGGCGGGCGCACGGGCAGCCCGCGGCTACGGCATGGAGCGCCTCGCGGCCCGGCTCGAAGCCGCCGCGGGCGGCGCTGGGTGACCAGGCCCGGTCAGTCGAACAGGCGGTCGCTGAGTCGCAGCGTGACGGTGCGTTGCCCGCCGGCGATCACCGTCTGCCACGGGCCGTCGCCGGTCACCGCGTCGCGGCCGAGCACGAGGCGGATCAGCTCGACCGCGGCATCGCGGTCCTGGGGTGGCGAGACGTATCGCGCGTCGCTGCGGCCGGTCAGCGACTGGCTGCGGTGGTCGCTCACCTCGACGATGTAGCCGAGCTCTGGGGGTGTCGTGTGCATTGCGCCTGTGTCGGTGGATCGCCGTAGCATGGTGGCATGTCCGTCGCCGTCCCACTGATCGAGCTCCACGACCAGGTCCTCCGGTTCGGCTTCCATCCTTACATCGTGACGGTGTCCGGCGACTTCACGCCCCGCGTGACGTCGGTCCGCGTCAGCTGGGAGGGAACCTGCCTGGTGGCGCCGGCCGGCCGGCGGACGGCCGCGGCGATCGGCGCGAACGACACCGTCGCCCTCCTCTGGCCGTCGCCCGCACCCGGCGAATACGCCCTGATCGTCGACGGCGTCGCCGAGATCCAGGAAACGGCGCCGGACGGTCTCCGCGTCAGCATCCAGCCGGCCAAGGCCGTCCTCCACGTGACTTCCTGGTCGCGCACCGCGCCCGCCTGAGCGCCTTGCCCGGCCGCCCCAAGCCGGGTCTCGCCACCTACAGGCCGATCGGGTGGCGAACGACGTAGCCGGCCGGCGTCTTCCCGGGGAGCTGCCAGCGGGTCCCGGCCGCCTTCTGCCCGCTCGTATCGAAGCGCAGACCACCGATGACCATGAACACGTGGGTGGCGTTCGCGTAGATCGTGATCCATCGCCCGGGTCCCGCGGCCCCGTACGTCTCGAGCTGGCCCGAGTCCTCGGGCGAGGACAGCAGACCGGCGCCATGCAGCACGTAGGAGACCGACCCCGAGCAGTCGTAACCGGCCGAATTCCACGACGCGTGACCGCCTCCCCACACGTAGGGCAGCCGAGCGATTCTGTCGGCCGCGGCGACCGCCATAAGGATCGGCGTCGGAATCGGGCCCGCCGCCGGCGGGGGCGCGGCCGCCGCGAGGCTCGCGGCCGCCGGCGGGGCGTAAGTCAGCTGGGCCGCGTGGAGCACGGGGTGGCGGCCGCGGACGCCGAGAGCGGCCCACGTCGCCGCGTCTACGACGCCGTCCCCGTCCAGGTGGTGCCTCACCTGGACGCGCTTCAACGCGCGGGCTGTGTCCGGGCCGAAGATCCCGTCGGGGCTCAGGCCGAGACGGCGCTGGAGGAGGCGGACCGACGCCGTCGGCCTGATCGTCGCCCCAGCCCACTGGCAGCCGCCGCGCCCGCCGGCGGTGAGCTCGCGACGACGCCGCCGTCGCTCTCAGCCGTTCGACTGCCCGGCGGCGGGCCGGCGGCGGCCACCGCCGGCAGGTAGGCCGCGAGCGCGACCACGACCACGACGCCGGCGAGCCGACCAGACGAGAACTTGGAGGGTTGTGTCACGGCCATATCGTCGAGCCCATCGGAAACGGACTCCCACCAGCATCGACCCGCCCGGCCGATCGCCTGAACCCGCGACTACTTCGCTGGCCGGTCGATCCGCCGGTTCACCCGACTACAGACCGACCGGATGCCGGATGACATATCCGGCCGGGACGGGCTCGAGCGCCTGCCAACGGGTTCCGGCGGCCGTCTGCCCGCTCGTATCGAAGCGCCGGCCGGCGAGCGTCATGTAGACGTGATCGACGTTCGCGTAGATCGTGATCCACCGTCCCGGACCTGCCGCTCCGTAGGTCTCGAACTGTGCCGAGACCTCGGGTGTCGAGAGGGCGAGCGCGGCGTGGAGAACGTAGGAGACCGAACCCGAGCAGTCGTAGCCGGCCGACGCCCAGGCCGCGTGACCTCCGCCCCAGATGTACGGCAGCGTGGCGATCCGGTTGGCGGCGGCGATCGCCAGGCCGACGCGAGCCGGGACGCCGGCGACGGGCGTCGGCGTGAGACCGCTCGACGTGGACGTCGTCACCGCTGGCGTCGGCGCGGGTCCGGCCGGCGTCTGGCCGGGAGCCGCCGAGGTGGGCGCCACGCCGGCCGCCACGCCCGCCGGAGCAGACCGAGCCTGGGTCGGCCCGACCGCTGCGAGCACCGGACGCGGCCCGCGGACGCCGAGTGCGGCCCAGGTCGCCGCGCCGACGACGCCGTCCGCGGTGAGCGAGTGACCAGCCTGGAACCGCTTGACGGCCCTCGTCGTCGCCGCCCCGAAGATCCCGTCAGCGGCGATTCGAAGACGGCGCTGGAGCAGCCGTACAGACGGCGCCAGGGCGCTCGCCGGCGTAGTGGCACCGGCCGCGGCCGGGACCGGCTGGGCGGAGGCGGCCGCGGTCGTGGGTACGGCCGCCACACCACCGCTGCGCTGGGCGGCGGCCTGGGAAGCCAGTGCCGGCGAGCTGACGGCGAGGGCCAGCGGCAGGGCGACGCCGACGGCTCGAACGTACGGGTTGTTGATGGGTCGCCTGATGCTCACGTCGCCGATAACCGCCGGAACCGACCGCCACGAGCAGCGACCGTAGCGCCGAATCCAGGCCACACCGCAACGTCCGTTGCACCCGCGGCGCCCGCAACGAGCCGCCCGTCCGCCGCGAGCCACCGGCCAGACGGGCCGCCAACCGGTTCAGGGCGTGAACTTGACGTTGATCACATCGCCGTCGGCGATCACGTAGTCGCGGCCTTCGAGGCGAAGCGTGCCCCGCTCGCGGCCGCCGGCGTAGCCTCCGGCTTCGACCAGCGCCTCCCAGCCGATCACCTCGGCGCGGACGAACCCGCGTTGGATGTCCGAGTGGATCTGCCCGGCCGCGTGCCAGGCGGTCAGGCCACGTCGGAGGTGCCACGACTGGGCGGGCTTGGCTTCGCCGGCCGTGAAGAACGCGATCAGGTCGAGCAGGTCGAAAGCGCCGCGGACGACCCGCTGGAGTCCGGACTCGCCGACGCCCAGCCCTTCGCGCATCGCCTGGGCCTCGTCGTCGTCGAGCTCGCCGAGCTCGGCCTCGATCCGAGCGGACACGGCGACGACGCCGGCGCCCTGGCCGGCGGCGTGCTCGATGATCGGCTCGGGGATCTCGTCGGACCCCTCGTCGACGTTGGCGACGAAGAGGACCGGTTTGGCGGTCAGCGGACCGAGCAGTCGCATCGCATCGGGAGCGTCCTTGGGCGGGGCCACGGTCCGCGCGGGACGACCGGACTGGAGGGCGTCGATCAGCTGCTCGAGCCAGGCAAGCTCTGAGATCGCGGCGCGGTCGCCGCCGCGGGCGGTCCGCACGACCCGCTCGATCCGCCGCTCGGCCTGCTCGAGGTCGGCGAGGATCAGCTCGGTCTCGATCGTCTCGATGTCGGCGAGCGGGTCGACCCGGCCCTCGGGATGGATCACGTTGTCGTCCCGATGGGCGCGGACGACATGGAGGATCGCGTCGGTCTCGCGGATGTTGGCGAGGAACTTGTTGCCGAGGCCCTCGCCCGACGACGCACCGGCGACGAGGCCGGCGATGTCGTGAAAGTAGACGGTGTCGTAGACGAGCTCGCTCGCCCCGACCGTCTCGGCGACTCGCTGGAGACGGTCGTCGACGACCGGGACGACGGCGACGTTCGGCTCGATCGTCGTGAACGGGTAGTTGGCGGCCTCGGCGCCGGCCTGGGTGAGGGCGTTGAACAGCGAGGACTTGCCGGCGTTCGGCATCCCGACGATTCCGATCTTCATCGGCCGCTGCCCTTCCCCGGCGCGCCCGCGGCCGCGGTCGGCCCGGTACCGCCGACGAGCATGCCGAGCACGGCGCCGGCGACGACATCGGACCGGTGGTGGACGCCGAGGCGCAGGCGCGAGAGGGCCAGCCCGAGCGCGAGCGCGTAGAGCGCGGTGGCTGGCCCGCCGGCCCGCGAGTAGGCGCGGGCGCCGGCGAACGAGGTCGCGGCGTGGGCGCTCGGAAAGCTCAACTGCGTGGGCGTGGAGACGAGTCCGCCGGCCGGCCGACGCCGCCGGACGACGAGTTTCAGCGTTGTGTTCATGGCGTAGGCCGCGGCCACCCGGCCGGTCGCCGCGCGCCAGACAGGGCGCCGGTCGGCCGGGCCGAGCACGGACATCGTCGCGCCCAACGCAAACCAGATCGCCCCGTAGTTGCCGGCGCGGGAGAATTGGGCGACACGCCGGCCCGGGTCCGGCATCGAGGGTCGACGGGCTGGCTCAGGCGCCGAAGCCGACGCGGGGTTCATCCGAGTCGGTGCGGACGAAGACGACCTGCGCGAGGTCGAGCCGGACGGTCGCGTCCTCGCAGACCAGCTTGTGCCAGCCGTTGCGGGTTTCGAGCGCTGTCTCGAGGGCCTCGCGCTCCGCCACCTGGAGGCGAGCGGCGAGCACCTGTCCGCCGGTGAATCCGATCGAAATGCGTTGGGGCTTTGAGGTTGCCATCAGTGTGCGGGCTCCACGAGTTCGGTGAGGACCCCGCCGCAGGCGGCGGGGTGTAGGAAGGCTACGCGGGAGCCGCGCAGGCCCGGGCGGGCGGTCGTGTCGATCAGGCGCACGCCGTCCTCGACGAGCTTGGTCAGCGCGGCGTCGATGTCGGTCACCTGGTAGGCGACGTGGTGCATGCCGGGACCCTTGCGGGCGAGGAAGCGACCGATCGGCGTGTCCTCGCCCGTCGGCGCGAGCAGCTCGACGTGGCTGTCGCCGATGTCGAGCAGGACGGCCTCGACGCCCTGGGACTCGACCGTCTCGCGGTGGGCGACCGTCATGCCGAAGGTTCCCGACAGCAGGCCGACGGCCGATTCGAGGTCGGCTACGGCTACGCCGACATGGTCGATGCGGTCGAACACCGCCGGGAGTCTAGTAGCGCGGGCCCACCACGCGGCCTCGCCGAGATAGACCACGCCGTCGTAGCCGCCGCCGTTGTCGATCTGCATGCCGACCGCCTCGAGCGGCACGGAGACGCCCGCGGGGACCTGCCAGGTGACGAGGTTCCAGCCCTCGCCCAGCCTCACTTCCGGCCCGAAGGTCTCCTGCCAGAGGCTGTTCGAGACGTACGCCTCGGCGCTCGGTCGGCCGGCCGTCCGGACCTACGCGCAGATCGCCGCGGACCTGTTCCTGTCACCGCACACGGTGCGCACGCACGCGCGCAACAGCCTGAGCAAGCTCGGCATGCACACGCGTGCCGAGGCCGTGCTCGCGGTCGACCGCGCCGAGTCGAGCGTCCCGCCGTTGCGACCCTAGGCCGCAACGCCGAGCCGCACCGGCCGAGCCGGACCGGGCTATGGCGCCGGGGTTCCGCCGACGGTGCCGCCGCTGCGACGGAAGGCGGCGATCGACGGCCGGCGAGGTACGGCGGACATGATCCGATCGATCGTCGGCCGGTCGAGCACCTCGTTGCGCAGCAGCTCGTCGGCCAGCTCCTCGAGCTGGGCGCGATTGTCCTCGATCAGCTCGCGGGCGGCCTGGCGTGCCTCGTGGACGACCTGCTCGCGCTCCTCGTCGCGGATCCGCAGGGTGATGTCGGAGACCGTGCCGGCCGTGTCGGTGCCGATCACCGCGCCGGACGTGCCCATCGCGTACTCGGCGATCATCGCCCTGGCGATGTCGGCGACCCTGCGGAGATCGTCGGACGCGCCGGTCGTGACGTCGCCGAAGACGATCTGCTCGGCCGCCCGGCCGCCCATCAGCATCGTCATGTAGTCGACGAGCTCGTCGCGAGTCTTCAGGTAGCGGTCCTCGTCCGGCAGGTTCAGGGTGTAGCCGAGCGCCCGCCCGCGAGGAACGATCGAGATCTTGTGGACGCGATCGACGGTCGGCAGGAGCTCCGCGCAGAGGGCGTGGCCGGCCTCGTGGTAGGCGACGACCCGGCGCTCGTGATCTGAGAGGACGCGACGCGACTGGGCGCCGGCGATGATCCGCTCGAGGGCCTGGTCGAAGTCGACCATCTCGATCTCGTCAGCCGCCCGCCGGGCGGCGAAGATCGCCGCCTCGTTGCAGATGTTGGCCAGGTCGGCGCCGGTCAGGCCGCTCGTCTGGCGGGCGATCAGCCCGAAGTCGACCGACTCGACCCGCTTGTCGCGGGTGTGGACCTCGAGGATCAACTCACGGTCGCGGACGTCGGGCGGGGCGACGTAGATCTGGCGATCGAAGCGGCCCGGCCGCAGCAGGGCGGGATCGAGCTTGTCGAGCAGGTTGGACGCGGCGATCACGACGACCCGACCGGTCGAGTGGAAGCCGTCCATCTCGATCAGCAGCTGGTTGAGCGTCTGATCCTTCTCGCCGGAGATGTCCATCCCCCGCTTTCCGCCGACGGCGTCGAGCTCGTCGATGAAGATGATCGCCGGCTCGTTCTTGCGGGCGATCCGGAACAGCCGCCTGACACGGGAGGCGCCGAGGCCGGCGAACATCTCGACGAAGGAGGCTGCCGACTGCGAGTAGAAGCGGGCGCCGGACTCGTGGGCGACGGCCTTGGCGAGAAGCGTCTTGCCGGTCCCGGGAGGTCCGTGGAGCAGCACGCCGCGGGGCACGCGGGCGCCGAGCTTGGCGAAGCGGCTGGGATCCCGGAGGAACTCGACGATCTCCTCGAGCTCGGCCTTCGCGTCCTCGACCCCGGCGATGTCGGCCCAGCCGACTGCCATATCGGACGCCGGCTTGATCTCCTGCGGCTTGGTCTTCGGCATCAGCGTCATCGTCCGCCCGATCAGGGCGACCATCGCGATCATGAAGAGGATCGTCGCGAGCGGGATCCAGCTCTCCGCGCCGCTCTCGATCCGGTTGAGGAAACCTGCGTAGATCACCACTAGGTGGACTCCATCGGCCGGCCCGGCCGTCGGCTGTAGCGAGAGTTTTGCCGGACCCCGTACAAAGCTCGACAGTTTGTCGCGATTCGTACGTCTGCGGAAAAAATGCTCATGACGCGCTCCTCAGCCGACCCGACCCGACCCGAAGC
>DATAUX010000212.1:0-9832 GCA_036268015.1 Solirubrobacteraceae bacterium
TGCCTAGAACATCCAGGTCGTGTTGATGATCGCACCCTTGCGCGAGTACTCGATCATCGCGTCCTGCATGTCGAGCGGGTGGCACGGAATGACGCCGGACATGAGGTCCTCCTCGCGGGCGCCGTGGAGCGCCAGGCCGAGCCGGCACGCGAACACCTTGCCGCCCTCTCCCATGAACTTCTCGAGCTGGCCGTTCTCGTTGCGCATGCCCGGGAACAGCTCGGTCCCGACGGTCGGGAAGCCGCGCGTCGCCAGACAGTTCAGCGAGCCGATCCCGAAGAAGTAGAGCGCCGAGTCGAAGCCCTTGCGCAGGGCGCGAATCGCCAGGAGGACGGCGACGAAGCTGACCGACGACTCGTGGGCGATGCCGTGGACCATGCCCAGGTATGTCTCGCCCTCCTCGGCTTGGTAGTCCGGGAAGACCTTCGTGGAGCCGTAGATCGATTCGCCGGGTTGCTTGGTCGGATGAGCGATCTCCAGCAGGCTGATCATCTCCTGCTCACTCAGTTGCGGCTCGACTGCCATGCGCAGCTCCTTCTGTCGTGAGGAAGCGGATCTACTGAGTGTGCGTCGCCCCTCGCCCCCGACACATGGCCCGTCGGCCAGGATTCCCGAAGGTCGGCCGGACTGGAGGTCCAGGCCCTACGACCGGTCGTCCGGCCAGCCCCACGCCGTCCTCGGGCTCACCGGGTGAGGGGTACCCTGGGGACATGAGTGAGTCTCGATTCGAGGGCGTCGGAGCCCGTTTGGGGACGGCCCCACGCGATGTCCTCGAAGCCCTCCTGACGAGCAGTGCCGACGCCGTCTATCTCGTCGACGTCGACGGGAGAGTCGAGTTCGCCAATCCGGCGGCACTACAGCTGCTCGGCTACGAGGAGGACGAGCTGCTCGGCCGCGTCAGCCATCCGACGATCCACCACCACCGCTGGGACGGGACCCCGTTTCCGCAGGACGAGTGCCCGATGCTCCGTCCGCGGACGACGGGTGAGACGGTCCGTGCCTACGGCGACACGTTCTGGCGCAAGGACCGGTCGAAGTTCCGGGTCGCCTACTCGTCGGCGCCCCTGCCGACGAGCCGCGGCCGGGGTGCGGTCGTCGTCTTCCGGGACGTCACCCGCCAGATGGAGGATGAGGACGCGGCCCGCATGGAGGCGGTCGAGCGGGCTCGGGCCGAAGAGATCCACGCGTCGCGGGCGCGCATCGTCGCCGCGGCCGACGCCGAGCGCAGACGACTCGTCCGCGATCTCCACGACGGCGCCCAGCAGCGCCTCGTGCGGATCCTGCTCGGACTGCGTCTCGCCCGCGATGCGCTCGGCACGACCGACGGCGAGGTCAGCGAGATCCTCGAGCGGACGTTTGCCGAGACGCGGGCGGCGATCGCCGAGCTACGTGACCTCGGATCGGGAATCCACCCGCAGATCCTCACGAACCGGGGCGTGGCGGCCGCCGTCGAGAGCCTGACGGCTCCGCTGCCGCTCGCGGTCGACCTGCAGATCCCGAAGGCTCGGTATTCGCCGACGATCGAGGCAGCCGCGTACTTCGTGATCGCCGAGGCGCTGACCAACGTGATCAAGCACGCGCAGGCGACGACCGCCGGCGTGGTCGTGACCGAATCGGACGGTCAACTGCTGATCGTGGTCAACGACGACGGCCAGGGCGGCGCCCGCATCGGGACGGGTGGCGGGCTCGCCGGACTCGAGGACCGAGTCGCCGCGCTGAGCGGGTCGCTGACGCTCGAGCCGACGCCGTCGGAGACGGGAACGCGTCTGCGCGTAATGCTGCCGACGGTCTCGCCGACCGCCGACTGACCCGACCTGACGCTCGCGTCGGCCCGCCGCGCCGGAGTGTCCGGTTCCGGCGAGGCGTCGGCGGCGGGCCGCCCGCCGCGTGGGGCGGGCCGCCGGCCGCGTGGAGCGGGCCGGGCCGTCGCAGGGCTTGGGGTTGCGCGGGGTGTGCGCTGATGCGGGCGGCGAGTACTGGACCGTCCAGTACTCGCCGGGTACTGATCGGTTTTCCGCCAGTACTCATCGGTTCTCCGCCAGTACTGGACGGTCCAGTACCGGCCTGCTTCGTGGAAGAAGCTCGACACGCGCGTGGACGCGCGTGGACGTGCCGGAACGCTCGCGGACCGACAGCCACAACGCCTTCGGCCCCCTCCGATCGTCCTGGGCGCCCCTTCCCGACCCCCTCCGATCGTCCTCGGCGCCCCGTTCCGACCCCCTCCCCCGATCGTCCTCGGCGCCCCGTTCCAACCCCTCCCCCGATCGTCCTCGGCGCCCCGGCCGAACGCCCTCCGATCCCCCTGGGCGCCGCTTACGACGCCCTCAGCATGGTGAGCACGGCCATCACCCGGCGGTGGGCAAACGGCTCGTCGACGAGACCAAGCTTGTGGAAGAGTCCGGTCACGTGCTTCTCGACGCCGGCCGGCGTGATCCCGAGCGACGCGGCGATCCCGTGGTTCGACTTGCCCTCGGCCATCAGCGACAGGACGTCGCGCTCACGGGGGGTCAGCCCGTCGATCGGGTTGTCGCGCCGCCGGCGGCCGACCATCCGCTGGACGACCTCCGGATCGAGCGCGGATCCGCCGGCCGCGACGCGGCGAACGGACTCGACGAAGGATTCGACATCGCCGATCCGCGTCTTCAGCAGGTAGCCGACGCCGGTCGCGTCGTCGTCGATCAGGTCGAGCGGGTAGCGCTCCTCGAGGAAGTTCGAGAGCGCGATGACCGCCGTGCCGATGCCAAGGCGGCGAATCTCGATCGCCGCCCGGAGGCCGTCGTCGGTCCGGTCTGGCGGCATCTGGACGTCGACGACGGCGATGTCCGGCCGCAGTGCGACGACCTTGTCGAGGATCCGGTCGGCCGACGCGACCTGGGCGACGACGTCCATGCCGGCGTCCTCGAGCAGGCGCGCGACCCCGGCGCTCAGGAGGACCTCGTCGTCGGCGATCAGGACGCGGAGCGGGGCCACACCGTCAATCTACGAGGTCAGGCGCCGCCGGCCGCCGCCGCGTCGATGTTCAGCCTGATGTACGAGATCTCCGGGTCGGGTCCGAGCCGGTCGGCGACGGCGTCGACGAACGGCCCGTGGAGCCCCGTCGGGAGACGTTCGAGATGCGCGGTCAGGGCGTTCGCCCGCAGCCATTCTCGGAGGTCGTCGAATGGCGCCGGTCGACGGACGAGCCAGGTCGAGATCTCGGTGAACCCGGCAGCCGCCAGCCGGGCGGTCGTCTCGTCAGGCCCGACGAAGTTCCACGGCCCCGGCCACCCACCGAGGCGGGCGGCGAACAGCCCGAGATCTCCCGCGGCTCGCGCCGCCGCGACGAGCTCCGCCGTGTTGCCCGTCCCGCCGCACTGGGCGACCAGCCGGCCCCCCGGCGCCAGGACAGCCCGCAGGCGAGCGAAGAGTCGATCGTGGTCGGCGAGCCAATGGAAGGTCGCGGTCGAGAACACCGCGTCGACCCGGCGGCCGGACAGGTCGAGCTCGTTGAGATCCTGCAGGAGGTAGTCGACCGACGGGCCGAGCCGCTGACGGGCGACCGCCAGCATCTCGGGAGATCCGTCGACGCAGATCACCCGGCCGTGTGGCAGCCGCTCGACCAGCCATTGCGTGACCCGGCCCGACCCACACCCGGCATCCAGCACCGTCTCGTCGCCGGCGAGGTCCAGGCGGGCGAGCACCTCGTTGCCGATCCGCTCCAGCGGAGCCGAGATCCGGTCGTACGTGACGGCGTCGCGGTACGGACTGGATGACATACGAGCGTACGTTATCACGCACGCCCCGGGCCGGCCCCGCCCGACCCCACGACCCGGGCCCGTTACAACGGCCTACGCGCAGTGCTCGGTCTTGCCGGCGGCGTTCGTCACGTCGAAGGACCAGACGGTCTTGGCCGCGGCGCTGACCTTCACCGCGGTCAGGACGATCGACGTCGGGTGAGTCGGCAGGCTGGTCCCGCCCGGATCGATCCGGGTGCCGGATGCGCCACCGACGTGGACGGTTCCGTTCGTGACCGCGACATTCGTGATCGATGCCAGCCCGCTGAAGTCGGTCACCGTGACGTCCTGCTGGGCGGTGGTCGACGGGCCTGGAGGTCTCGTCGCGGTGACCACGCAGGCCGGGGTCGTCGCCGGCTCGATCGCGACGCCCTCCGGCGACAGCGGGCTTGTGCTCAGTTCGGTGGCGACGCCGGATGTCAGGTTGACCTTGTAGATCCCACCGCTGCGCCGGTCGCTGAGGATGACCTGGCCGGTCGAGTCGACCGTCACGTCGGTCGGCAGGTCGACCGTACTGGCCGCCAGGCTGACTGGGGTGACCGCGCCGGTCGTGACGTTGATCCGCACCAGGGCGCCCCGAAACTGCCCGGCGTAGGTCTCGTCCGCGACGACGAGCCGGCCGTCGGGCGTGAAGGCGATCCCGGTCGGGTCGCCGAAGCCGCCGGCGGAGGCGACGACGGTCTGGGCGCCCGTGGTCGGGTTGATGCGCAGCACGTAACCCGGGCTGCCGCCGTTTCGGTCGGTGACGTACGTGTAGCCGTTGGACCCGATCGCGATCCCCGCGGGGTCGACGAGCATCCCTCCGGAGGCGAGCACCGTCTGGGCACCGGTGATCGCGTTGACGCGAATCACCTTGCCGTCGGCCGCGCCGCCGGTCGTCGGGCCGCCGTCGGCGACGAGGAGGTTGCCGTCCTGCTCGACCGCGACGGCCGCCGGCTCGGACAGCGGGGCACCCGTGGCCAGCGGCGTCACCGCCCCGGTGATCGGGTTGATCCGATTGACCGCCTCGAACTGGGTCTCGTCAATCCATCCCGACGGTTCGATCGCCACTCCCTCGGGATTGAGCGGGGCACCGATCGCGGTGAAGCGGACCGGCGTGCCACCGGCCGGCGGGAGGCGGAACATCGCTCCGAGGAAGGTCGGCGAGCCGTCGGTGTTGCGGTCGCCGATCACGATGTCACCGGGCGCGGCGGTCGCGACCGCCGAACCGGCCAGGCAGGCGCCGACGAGGACGACCGAGACGACGGCCCGCGTCGCACCGCGCCGCCCGGGGCTCCGCCTCGATCCGCCCCGAGCGGTCGGGACACCGGTTGGCTGCGTGCGCATCCGACGGTCGTGCATTGCTCTGCTCTCGGCGAGCCGCCTCCGGGTCAACGGCGCGCGGGCGGGTTCGGGTCGAACTCTAGCGCGGCGGCCGACCCGCCCGGGGCGGCCGGGAGCGGCTCAGGCGCCGGTCGTGAGGACCATCCGGAAGCGGGCGGCGCCGCTCATCATCCGGTCATAGGCCTCGGCCGCCCGCTCGAGCGGCATCGTCTCGATCATCGGCCGGACGCCGCTCAGGGCACTGAACGCGAGCGTGTCCTGTGAGTCCATCGACGTCCCCGACGCGTGCCCGGAAATCGTCTTCCCACCGCCGATGAACTGCATCGGGCTGATCGTCAGAGGATCCATCGACGCGCCGACGATGATCAGCTTGCCGCGCGGTCGCAGGCCGCCGAACGTCGCCGTCATCGCATCGGCCGACGTCACCGTCGCCAACACGACGCTCGCCCCGCCCAGCTCGAGCAGCCGGGCACCGACGTCCTCGGTCGTCGAGTCGATGTAGTGGTGGGCGCCGAGCTTCCTCGCCAGCGGCTCCTTGTCGGTGCCGCGGGCGATCGCCACAGTCTCGAAGCCCTGCCGGGCGGCGAACTGTACGCCGAGGTGCCCGAGCCCGCCGACGCCGAGGACGGCGACGAGATCGCCCGGACGGGCGCCGCTCTGGCGGAGCGCGTTGTACGTCGTCACGCCCGCGCACAGCAGCGGCGCGGCATCCTCGGCCGAGAGGTCGTCCGGGATCAGGGCGAGCGCCGTCGCCGAGACGACGAGGTAGTCGGCATACCCCCCGTCCATCGTGACGCCGGGAATCGAGCTGTTCACGCACCAGATGAAGTCACCCCGCCGGCAGGGCTCGCAGTAGCCGCAGTTGCCGCCGAACCAGCCGACGCCGACCCGCTGGCCGACGTCCCAGCCGCGCACGCCGTCGCCGAGCTCGTCGATCACGCCGGCGACCTCATGGCCGGGGATCAGCGGATAGGTGACGCCCGGAAAGCCGCCGTCCTTGGCCAGCGAGTCGCTGTGGCAGACACCGCACGCCTCGACCCGGACGCGTGCCTCGCCGCGACCCGGCTGGGGAATCTCCCGTTCGACCAGCTCGAACGCACCACCCGGCTCGGTCACCTGCACAGCTCGCATCGTGGGCATCAGACGATCCTCCTCGTGTCAGTCAGATTGAAGTCATCGGCGTGAGGGCCGCGCGACACGCTCAGTCGTCCGGATCGAGACGTGACCGGCGCGACCGGCGCAGCGTCACCAGGTAGGCCTCCGACGGATCCCAGGCCGGCAGCAGCGGGCTGGTCTCGCCCCGCCTCGCCCGCACCCGGTACAGGAGATCCGGAAGCTCGGCGAAGACGATGAATCCGACGACCGCGGAGATCCACGGGCTCCAGCCGAAGATCTCGCCGACGCCGGCGCCGACCGCGAAGCCGATCACGCCGGTCATCCGCGAGCCGCGCATCGTCGCCCGCCGGACCGAGGGCACCGTCTGATTCGCCGGGGTCTCCTGGTCGGCGGTTGGCGTCCGCGGCATCTGGGTCGAGTCTACGCGGGCAGCCGCGCCGAAACCAAGGCTCCCTGGCGCAGCTCATCGACGATCGGCGCCGGACCCGCCCGACCGGCCCCGCCGCGGCCCTGCCCCGGTCGGCGCTGACTGCCCGGAGGACCCCGGGGCGCAAGCGCCGGCCGTGAACACGAGGAGGGCGAGACCGCCGGCGACGACACCCCAGAAGGCCGAGCCAACGCCTGCCAGGGTGACGCCGGACGCGGTGACCAGGAACGTGATCAGGGCGGGCTCGCGGGTCGAGACGTCGGTCAGCGCGCCGGCCAGGCTGCTGGCGATCGTCGGCAGCAGGGCGAGCCCGGCGACACCGGCGACGAGGGCGGCCGGGAAGGCGGCGAACAGGGCGGCGACGGTCGCGCCGAAGACGCCGATCAGGAGGTAGCAGCCGCCGGCCACGACGCTTGCCATGTACCGGCGGGCGGGGTCCTCGTGTGCCTCGGGGCCGGCGCAGATCGCGGCGGTGATCGCCGCGAGGTTGATCGCGAACGCGCCGAACGGGGCGAGCACAAGGGTCACCAGGCCGGTCGTGGTGATCAGCGGGGAGATCGGCGTCTGGTAGCCCAGCCCGCGAAGCACGGCGACGCCGGGCATGTTCTGGGAGGCCATCGTCACGAGAAAGAGTGGGATGCCGACGCTGAGCATCGTGCTGGCCGAGAACGCCGGGCTGATGAAGTGGGGATGGGTCACGGCGAGGTGGAGCGCACCGAGCCGCAGCAGCCCGCCGGCGCCGGCGGCGGCGATTCCGACCCCGAGGACGAGGACCATCGCGTAGCGGGGCGACCAGCGTCGGGCGAGGACGTAGACGACGAACATCGAGAAGACCAGGCCGAACTCGACCCGCATCGCCGTGAACACGGCGAGCCCGAAGCGGATCAGGACGCCGGCCAGGAGGGCCTGGGCCAGCGGCAGCGGGATGTGGCCGATCGCCCGCTCGAAGAGACCGCTGACCCCGACGGCCACGATCAGGACGGCCGAGAACATGAACGCGCCGATCGCGTCGGCGAGCGGGACGCCGACCAGGCTCGTGACGAGCAGGGCGGCGCCGGGCGTCGACCAGGCGGTGACGATCGGCGCGCGGTAGCGGAGCGAGAGGCCGATGCAGGTCACGCCCATGCCGATCCCGAGCGCGCCGATCCACGACGAGACCTCGGCCGGCGAGGCGCCGCCGGCACGGGCGGCCTGGAAGACGATCGCCGCCGAGCTCGTGAACCCGACGAGAACCGTCACGAAACCAGCCGCGACGACGGAGACCGGGACGCCGCGAGCCCGGCTCACCCGCCAGCTCCGAGACCAGCCACGCCGGCTGGGATCAGGTGCCCGCGGCGGCGAGCAGGTCCGGCCGGGCGCCGGCCTGCCGACCGGTCTGAGCCCGCCAGCGGATCGATTTCACACCCCACGAGGATCATCCGGACTTCTGACACGTTCAGGACTCGCTCTTGAAGCTGTTCACCGAGTCGACCCCGTCGAACGGACTCCCCCCAAGGAACAAACCAGCTCGGTCGCCGGCCGCCTCGACCCACACGCCAGCCGAGTACTGGACCGTCCAGTACTCGGAGCGTTCGTTCGCCGGTACTGGACCGTCCAGTACCGGGTCCCCGCCCCGACGCCCGCCGGCCCGACCACACGCCACCCCGGCCCGACCCACACGCCGCCGGGCCCGACCCACACGCCGCCCCGGCCCGGCCCGAGCCGACCCGGGAATCCGGCGGATCCGCCGATCGAACCCGAGCGGCCGGCCGCGGGATCCAACCGGCGTCAGGGAGCGAGCGACCGGCGGAGGACGAGACCGCAGACGACGGCGGCGATCGCGATCAGGATCGGCGCGCCGAATCCGACGACGCCGACGACGGCGAGCAGGAGACCGACGACGCCGACGACGCTGAGGCCGCCGGTGGCGACGACGAGCCCGTAGGCGCGCTGCTCACGCTGGCGGCGGGTGGGGCGGTCTCCGGGTCGTCTGGCGAGATTGCTGATGGCGGCCTCCTCTGTTGAAGCTTGGCGGTGAGACGAACGGCCTAGGCGGGTGGATCGCCGGGCAGGGGCGGGTTGAGGCGGCCGGCGCCGGGGATGTACATCCCGCGGTTGCCGTCGACGGCGCGGCGCTGGGCGGCGAGCAGGCAGTCCTCCCAGATCGCGGCGACGTCGGCGGGCGGGCCGGCCGGGTCGGGCTGGGTCTCGGTCGCGGCCTCGTAGGCGTCGAGGTAGGCGGCGGCGACGGTTGGTGGGGCGTCGAGATTCTGGACGCGGTCCTCGACGGGTCCGTGGGACGGGGTGACCTGTCGGGCGAGGGCGGCGGCGTCGGCGAAGCGGTCGGGCCAGATCGCGGCGAGCGAGCCGAGCAGATGCCACCAGGTGACGATTCCGAGGGCGGCGTCGAGGCCGCGGGCGGACTGGAGGCCGGAGACGAGGTCGTCGAGACCGTCGGGCTGGGGGTCGAGGGCTTCGAGGCCGAGCGCGAAGCGGGTCAGGGCGGCGGCGCCGGTCGACCAGGAGATCACCATCAGGTTCTTGAAGCGGCCGTCGATCGCGAGGATGTCGATCTCGGCCTTGCGTGCGCGGGCCATGCGGACGGCCATTGGGGTCTGAACTGGAAGCACGCGAATCGACGGTCACTCTATCCCAGCCTCCGCCTATGATTGGGGTATGGCCATCGTGACCCTGAGGGGACCGCTCCAGAAGCTCGTCGGCGACCGCGAGGACCGGCAGGTCGACGGGGCGACGGTCGGCGAGCTGATCCAGGAGCTCGAGCGGACGAACACGGCGCTGGAGGGGTGGATCCTCGACGAGACCGGCGTGATCCGCAAGCACATCAACGTGTTCGTGAACGGCGAGCGGGCGAAGCAGGACGCGCCGGTCGGCACGGACGACAAGATCGAGATCCTCCCGGCGATCTCCGGCGGCTGAGCCGGACCTAGCGATGACGGAGTTGCTGGTCGGGACCCGGAAGGGCCTGTTCATGCTCGACGGCCGGCCGGGCGCGCGATTCGAGGTCGTCGGCCGGGCGTTCGTCGGGGAGGCGGTCGACTACGCGATGCGCGACCCGCGGACGGGCCGGTTCTTCGCGTCGGTGACATCGTCGTTCTGGGGCCCGAGGATCTGGTTCGCCGACGACCCGCTCGGCGACTGGCGGCCGGCGGCCGGCGTGTCGCTGCCGCGGGGCGGGAAGCAGGCGCTAAAGCGG
>DATAUX010000213.1:0-22426 GCA_036268015.1 Solirubrobacteraceae bacterium
GCCGGTCATCGCCCGCCAGACCCCGGCGGGGCGTCTCGGAGGTGCCGGCCGGAATCCTGGCCGGCGACGAGCTCGCCGACCGGATCGACGCGGTCCCGCAGACGATCCGCACGGCCGACCGCCTACGTCGCGACGCAAAGAGCAGGGCGGCCGGCGAGCCGGAGCCGGGACTCCGCGAGCAGGTCGCCCGGGCCCTCGTCGACAAGGGCGTCACACTCGGCGTGCTCGGCCGGTCCGAGGAGGCCGTCGTCGTCTACGACGACGTGATCACGCGGTTTGCCGGAGCGCCGGAGGCGGAGCTCCGCGAGCAGGTTGGGGTGGCCCTCTTCAACAAGGGCTACCGGCTCGGCGTGCTCGGTCGTTCCGAGGAGGCGGTCGCGGTCTACGACGAGGTCGTGACCCGGTTTGACGACGCTCGCGAGCCGGCACTCCGGGAGCAGGTCGCAAAGGCGCTTCTCAACAAGGGCTTCAGGCTCGGACTGCTGGGCCGGGCGGAGGAGGCCGTCGACGTGTATGACGACGTCGTACTCCGGTTCGCCGGTGCGCACGAGCCGATCCTGCTCGAGCAGGTCGCCCGTGCCCTCGTCGACAAGGGCGTCACGTTGGGTCTGCTGGGGCGCTCCGAGGAAGCGGTCGGCGTGTATGACGAGGTCGTCACGACGTTCGCCGGCGCGGTTGCTCCGGCGCTCCGCGAGCAGGTTGCCAAGGCTCTCGTGAACAAGGGCTACAGGTTGGGCGTGCTCGGTCGGTCGGCCGACGCCGTCGACGTGTACGACGATGTCGTCACTCGCTTCGCCAGGGTCCCCGCCCTCCACGGGCAGGTGGCGAGGGCGCTCCTGAGCAAGGGCTTCCGACTGGGTGCCCTGAGGCGCTTCGACGAGGCGGTCGTCGTCTACGACGAGATCGTCTACCGGTTCGACGGCTCTGAGGACCCGGTCCTGCTCGAGCAGGTCGCCCGCGCCCGCTCGGAGCGGCGGCTCGCCGAGGCCGTCCTGAGGCCCGCCGATGATCTGGTCACGTTCGCCGAAGACGCGGCCATCCGCGCCGACGAGCCGGTTGCGTTCTCGAAGGAGGCGGTTGCCCGCGTCGGGCGGATGGCCGCCGCCGAGGAGAGCGAGGAGGAGGTGGCTCCGAGGGATGAGCCGGCGGCGTCCTCGGCCGAGGAAGAGGCTTGGGCTGAGGTGGCGGACGAGGTTGAGGCGGAGGGGGAGGCGCAGGAAGAGGCTGAGGCGGAGCAAGAGGCTAAGGCGGAGGAAGAGGCTCAGGCGGAGGAAGAGGAAGAGGCGGAGGAAGAGGCTCAGGCGGAGGAAGAGGAAGAGGCGCAGGCGGAGGACGAGGCTGAGGCGGAAGAAGAAGCGGAGGAAGCGGCTGGGGCTGAGGCGGAGGCGGAGGCTGGGGAGGAAGCTGCGGAGGAGGAGGCGGCGGAGGCTAAAGCTGGCGAGGAAGCTGAGGAGGAGGCTGAGGCCGAAGCTGGCGAAGAAGCTGAGGAGCAGGCGGAGGCGCAGGCTGAAGCTGGCGAAGAAGCTGAGGAGCAGGCGGAGGCGGAGGCTGAAGCTGGCGAAGAAGCTGAGGTGCAGGCGGAGGAGGAGGCTGAGGCTGAGGAGCAGGCGGAGGAGGAGGCTGAGGCTGAGGAGGAGGCGGCGAGGATCGACGCGCCGGTCGCCTCCGATCGGGATCTCCGAGCGCAGCTCGCCGAGACGCTCGTCGACAAGGGCGTCGCGCTTGCTTCGCTGGGACGCCTGGAGCAGGCGGTCGACGTGTATGGCGAGGTCGCCAGCCGGTTCGGTGCCCGGGCGGAGCCGGTGCTCCGCGAGCGGGTCGCCGACGCCCTCTTCAACCAGGGGGTCGCGCTCGGCGATCTCGGTCGCTTCGAGGAGGCCGTCGGCGTCTGGGACGATCTGCTCGCCCGGTTCCCCGCCGCCCCCGGCCCGGCTTTTGGTGAGCAGGTCGCCGACGCCCTGTTCAACAAGGCCGTTACGCTCGGCGATCTCGGCCGCTTCGAGGACGCGGTCGCCGTCTGGGACGACCTCGTCGGCCGGTTCGCCGAAGCGCTCGATCCGGCCGTCCGCGAGCGGACGGCGGGCGCCCTCTTCAACAAGGCGATCACGTTCGGAGACCTCGGCCGGTTCGAGGATGCCGTCGGCGCCTACGACGACATCGTCGCCCGGTTCCACGACGCTTCCGAGCCGGCCCTGCGTGAGCGGGTCGCGAAGGCCCTGTTCAACAAGGGCGTCACGTTCGGCGATCTCGGCCGCCTGGCCGAGGCGGTCGGCGTCTACGACGATCTCGTCAGCCGGTTCGCCGCGGCCGCCGAGCCCGCCCTGCGCGAGCGGGCTGCCGGCGCCCTGTTCAACAAGGCCGGCACGCTCGGCGCGATCGGGCGGGCCGATGACGCCCTCGGCGCCTACGACGAGATCGTCAGCCGCTTCGCCGTCGCCCCCGAGCTCGCTCTCCGCGAGCAGGTCGCCGATGCCCTCTCCAGCAAGGCCGCGGTGCTCCAGGCTCTCGGCCGTCCCGAGGATGCTGCCGGCGTCTACGCCGAGATCGTCGCCCGCTTCTCGGCTGCCACCGAGCCGGCTCTCCGCGAGCACGCGGTCAGGGCCGGGACGGCCCGCGACCGGCTCTGAGTCGGCCGCGGCGGCCCCGCTGGCCCACCGGCCCCCTGCCGGCCCACCGGCCCTGCCGGCGCAGCGGCCCTGCCGGCCCCCCGGCCCCCCGGCCCTGCCGGCCCACCGGCCAGCGCGGCGAGCCGTCGTCTCGCGGAACCCCGAGTACTGGACCGTCCAGTACTCGCCGGTCAACGGGGCCATTGCGCGCTGATGGACCGCCACTCGCCGGCGGCGGTCCACCCGGGCGCCGCCCTACACGTGGATGATCGTCCCGACCGGCTCGCCCCGCAGCGCGGCCGCGATGTTCTCCGGCGCCAGGCCGTTGACGATCTGGACCTCCTTCTGGTGCTTGGCCCGGGTCATCAGCTCCAGCACGAGCGGATCGATCGGCAGGCCCGGGAGGTCCATCGTCTGGAGGTCGCCGACCGAGATCCGCTCGATCAGCTCGGCCTTGGCCGAGTCGGGTCCGGCCGGGTCGTGCGTCATAACGCCGTCGACATCCTTCACGTAGATCGTCCTCGCCGCACCGTATGCGTCGGCCAGGAGGAAGGCGCCGGTGTCGCTGCGGTGCGGCGGGATCTTGCCGACCTCGGGTGGGAGCTCGTACATCTCGTACGGCGGGAACGCGTTCGACACGGCGGCCGGCGCGCCGGCCAGATGGATCGACAGCTGGTGGGCGACCGTCGCGTGCGACAGGTACGAGACGCCGTCCTCGGCGAGCAGCGCGGCCAGCAGATGCCCGTTCTGCTCGGCCTCGGTGGCGATCAGGCCCGCCAGTACGCCGGTCGGCAGGCCGAGGTCGAGCCCTACCCCGAGCACGTGCCGCCCGCGGATTCCGGCGCCCGTCAGGATCAGCATTCGATGGTCGGCGAGCGCGCCCCGCAGGACCGCGACGATCGGCTCGAGCGTGTCCCGGCCGCGGTCGATGATCGACCGGCCGCCGATCGCGACGATGTTCAGCCACGGGAGGAGCCGGACGACCGGACGGTCGACCGCCCGGACGAGATCCCGATCGAGGAGCGTCTGGCGCATCAGCGCCGACGGGACGTCCTTGGTCGCGAAGGAGAGATCGGTTGGTGTGTCAGTCATGGGGTCCTCGCTCAGTTCGCCGAGATGATGGTGCCGACGTGCTCGCCGTTCAGCGCCCGTGAGATCAGCCCGGGTCGGAGCCCGTTGATGATCTGGACCGACCTGGCGTGACGGGCGTGACGCATCAGCTCGAGCACCGGCCGCTCGATGATCAGGTCCGGGAGATCGAGCTCGATCAGCTCGTCGACCGTGATCTCCCGGATCAGCTCGGCGTCCGGGTTCGTCTTCGGGTTGGCCGTGTACAGGCCGTCCTCGTCCTTGACGAAGATCATGTTCTTCGCGCCGTAGACCTCCGAGATCAGGTAGCAGCCGGCGTCCGTCCGGTACGGCGGAATCACTCCTTCGCTCGGCACCCGCTGCCACATGTCGTACGGCGGCATCCCCGAGAAGATCGCCGCGCCACACTCGGCGAGATACAGCGGCAGCGCGCCCATCGCCGAGCCGCCGACGACCGGCACGCCGTAGCGAGCCATGAGATGCCCGAGCATCGTCGCGTTCTGACCGGCCACCGCAACACCCACGTCGGTCAGCACTCCGGTCGGCAGGCCGAGCTCGGCCGCCAGGCTGTACGCATGGCGGGCGCGGGTCCCGCCGCCCGTCCCGATCAGGATCGGATGGCTTCGCTTGACGGAGACCAGTTCCTTGACGAGCGGATAGACCGCCGCCCGCCCCCGGTCGATCAGGCTCTGGCCGCCGATCTTCAAGACCGTCACATCCGGCAGGATCCTGTAGTCGGGTGCCGCGTCGCTCGCTTCCATGAGCTCTCGATCGCTCAGCGACCGGCTCATCAGGAGCGTCTCAAGGGCGCCTCTGGTCTCCTCGTCTGCCATCAGATTCTCCTCGCTCAAGGGCTGACCCGTCTCCAGGTCGCTCGTCGCGTCCGGGCGACTCCAAATCAGTATACCTATGCAGTTTTGTGTCTATCGGCACAATCCTGTCTAGGTACGCTGGGTGCAGGTCTTTTGCCGGCCGTGCCACCCCATGGCCCCGGCCGCGGCAGCCCCCGAACCCTCCGCGCGGGCCGACATCCCGAAGCTCCAACGGGTTGCCCACGGCCGGCTAGGTCGCGTCCATCCGGTCGAGCGCGGCATCGTCGATGTCGATCGCCACCCGGAAGCCGGTCGTCTCGGTGACGAGGATGCTCAGCTGGTCGAGGTGGTTGAGCAGGCAGCTCCTCCGGCTCTGGCCGACCGGCAGCTCGGCCGCCCCGTCAGGCGCGCAGTAGACCCGCGTCGGCTGGCCGAGCACCCGGGCGGCGTGGGTCGTCGCGATGTAGCCGTGCTGGCGGTGGCCCAGGTACGTCGAATGGAGCTCGATCGACAGGTCCGGCATCGACGAGGCCAGCGTCAGCTGGTGGACTCCCGCGTACGACAGGATCGTCCGGCACGGGCGGGCCAGACCGTCGACGAGGATTCTTGGCGGACCGAGGCTCTCGCTGGGCACGCGGCCAAGTTTCCCAGAACCGGTTTGCCGCCTCGGGTCCGGCTCGTCGGTGTCAGGCCGACGGCCGGCCCCGCGTCGGCGTTCGCCTCCGGCGACCGGCCTCGCGTCAGCGCTCGGCTCCGGCAGCCGCCACATAGACCTCCCAGGTCGCCCTCCCAGCGTCGCTCCACGACCAGTCCGGCGGCCTGGGGGCCGGCCGGCGGACCGCCTCGGCCGCATCCATCAGGCCGCGCATGTCCCGCCGCTCGACGAACGTCGCCCGGTCGGCGAGCACCTCCCGCAGGGCGGGCACGTCGCAGGCGACGACCGGCAGCCCGCAGGCCAGCGCCTCGACCGTCGGCAGGCCGAAGCCCTCGTCGTCGCTCGGGAAGACGAGCGCGTGCGCCCCGCTGTAGATCGCCGCCAGATCGTCGTCCGGGACGTGGCCGGTCAGCGTCACGTTCGGCAGCTCGTACGCCCACTGCTGGGCCTGGCCGACCAGGACCAGCGGCAGGTGGCGGGACGTCGCCGCGAGCGCCGCGACCCGCTTGCGCGGGTCCGGATGCTGGAGGCCACCGACCCAGAGCAGGTACTCGTCCGGCAGGTCATACCGCTCGCGGGCGGCCGCGATCTCCGGCTCCGGTCGCGGGTACATCGCGGCGGCCGGCGCCTCCGGGATCACGCAGACCAGATCCGGCTCGACGCCCAGCCGCTCGACCACGTCGTTGGCGACTGCCTGCGTCGGCACGATCAGCCGGACGGCGCGTTGGACGGCCATGTACCGCAGGCCGAACCGGACACCCGTCCGCAGGTACTCGCCGCGCCGCTTGAGCGGGACGAGGTCGTGGACCGTCACGACCATCGGGCAGTGGCTGCGCAGCAGGGCCCCGTCGATCCACGGCGAGTGGAAGACATCCGCCCGCCGGGGGCGATGCGCCTCGATCACCTCGTCGCCGTCGGCCGCCGTCTCCCGCAGGGCTTCGAGCAGACACCGCACGTACCGGCCGATCCCCCGCCGGTCGGTCTGCGCCCGGCTGTCGAAGGCGACCCTCATCTGCCGCCGGACGGCGCGCGCGTCGGGGCGATCAGCCGCTCGACGCGGCTCGCATAGACATCGGCGTCGAACCGGCGGGCCGCACGGCGGGCGGCCGCCCCCATCGTCTCGCGGTTGGCGAGCACGTCCAGCACGGCCGCGGCCAGCTGATCCGGCCGGCCCGGGTCGACCAGGCGGCCATTGACGCCGTCGTCGACGACCTCGGCCAGACCGCCGACCCGGGTCGCGACGACCGGCGTCCCGACGGCCATCGCCTCCGACAGGACCGTCCCGAACGGCTCCTGGTAGGACGGGGCGACGAGCACGTCGATGTGCCGCATCAAGGCGGCTCCGTCTGCGACCCATCCGTAGTGCTCAACCTCCCCGGCCGCGCGCACAGCCGCAACATATCCGGGATCACTGTCAAACGGGTCAGACCCGATCACGACGACCCGGGCGCCCGGCGCGCCGGCCTTGATCGCCGGCGCCGCCCGGATCAGATCGAGCGGTCCCTTGCGCGGCTCGATCCGTCCGAGGAAGGCGACGATCGGCCCCGGCCGGCTCGGCCACGGCGGCTCGCAGTCGGCCGGATCCAGCTCGATCGGGCAGTAGACGACCTCCGCGTCGAGCGGCCGCAGGTGGTCGGCGACGGCCTGCGACGCGGCCAGCACGACGTCCGCCAGCCGCCAGATCGCCGGGACCCGGTCGACGATGTCGTGGACGTGGAGCACCGTCCGCCTGCCGACCAGTGCCGGCAGCAGCCGGCCGCAGATCGTTCCGTTGAGGTAGACGACGTCACGGCCGCGGGCCAGGTACCGGGCCCGCGGCCACGCGGCCAGCGCCCGTGCCCCCTCGCCCCGGCCGAGACCGCCGACCGCCAGCCGGGTCCACGGGAAGCCGGACTCGCCGAGTGGGCCGGCCTCCGGCATCGAGAGCAGGACGTCCCAGTCGAGCCGTCTGGCCAGGCGGACGATCGCCGCCTCGGCGCCGCCGAGGTGGGCAGTCGCGCAGACGGCGAGCATCGACGGCCGCCCGGCCGGCGCCGGCGCGCCCGGCCTGCCGGCGAGTGTTTGCGGATCTTCGGACACGGCGATCGCTGGAGGCTACGCTGGACCGCGACCCGCGGCCCGCCGCCCTGAAGAGAGCGCCCGATCAGCGATGGACTATTTCGAGAGGATCTGGGCCAGCGTGCCCGACGGCGCCGAGCCCGAGAACTTCGCGATGCGACGTGACTATCTGCTGTCCAAGGTCGCCCCCGGTGACCGCGTCCTCGACGTCGGCTGCGGCGACGGCGCGTTCACGGCCGCGCTCGCCGCCGCCGGCGCCCGGCCGGTCGGCGTCGAAGTCGCCGCCGAGCCGCTGCGCCGGGCCCGCGCACGCAACCCCGAGCTCGCGCTCCATCTGCTCGACGGTCAGGACAGCAGCCGACTTCCCTTCGACCGGGGCTCGTTCGACGTCGTCTGGGCCGGCGAGCTGATCGAGCACCTGCGCGACCCGGCCGCCCTCGTCGAGGACGTCCGCCGCGTGCTCGCCGTGACCGGTCGGCTCGTCCTCTCGACCCCCGACCATCCACTCCTCCTGCGCCTCAAGCTTGCCGTCAGCCGCCCGGCCTTCGACGCTCACTTCGATCCCCGCAGCGATCACCTCCGCTTCTTCACCGCCCGGACGCTCGGCCTCCTGCTCGACGACGCCGGCTTCGAGCGGCCGCGGATCGAGCGCCGCCGGCAGACCCTGCTCGCCTGCGCCGCCCGGTGACCGTGACCCCGGCCGACCCCCACTGATGCGTGTCCTGCTCGACACCTCCTTCACGTTGCGCGGGCCCAGCGGAACAGGGATCTACATCGACGCGCTCGCGACCGCGCTCGCCGCCGAGGGAGTCGACGTCGTCCGCGTCGCGAACCGCCGGCGCGGCCCGCCCGGCCGGGGACCCGCCCGGAGTGCCGCGAACCTGGCCTCCGATCTGCGCTGGACCGCGATCGAGCTCCCCCGGCTCGCCCGCCGAGCCCGCGTCGACGTGATCCACCACCCGCTGCCCGCCCACTCGCCGTGGGCGCCGGCTCCCCAGGTGATCACCGTCCACGACCTCGCCTTCCTCAGCCTCCCCGACATGTTCGACCGCCGCTTCGCGCTCTGGGCCGGCCGCGCCCACCGGCTGGCAGCCCGCCGCGCCGACGCCGTGATCTGCGTCTCGGAGGCCACCCGCACCGAGCTCCGCGACCACTTCGATCTGGACGGCCTCGTCGCCCGCCACGGACCCGGCCAGGCCCCGGCGATCCCGCCGCCGCGGACCACCCCCCGGCATTTCCTCTACGTCGGCGACGACGAGCCACGCAAGGACCTCGCGACGCTCCGCGCCGCCCACGCCGGCCTCGGCCCCGGGGCGCCGCCGCTCGAGATCGCCGGCGGCGCCGCGCATCCCGTCTCGCGCCGCCGGCTCGAGGACCTCCACGCCGCGGCGATCGCCCTCGTCCATCCCGCTCGGACCGAGGGCTTCGGGCTGACCGTGCTCGAGGCGATGGCGATCGGCACGCCGGTGATCGCCGCCCGGTCTCCCGCGACCGTCGAGGTCGGCGCCTCGGCGATCCGCTACTTCGCGCCCGGCGACGTCGCCGGACTCCGCGCCGAGATGCGCCTGCTCGCGGCCGATTCGCCCGCGCGTGACCGGCTCGCGGCCGCCGGTTTGGCCCGGGCCGCCCAGTTCACCTGGCGGGCGAGCGCCCGCGCGCACATCGAGGCGTATACCCTCGCCTGCCGATGAAGCTGGCGATCCTCGGCACCCGCGGCATACCCGCCTCCTACTCCGGCTTCGAGACTGCGGCCGAGCAGATCGCCAGCCGGCTCTGCGAGCGCGGCCACGAGGTCCACGTCTACTGCCGACCGCACGTCGTCGACCGCCGGCTGACCGAGTGGCGCGGCGCCCACCTCGTCCACGTGCCGGCCGTCCGCAACAAGTACCTCGACACCTTCAGCCACACGTTCCTCGCGTCGCTCCACTGCGCCCACAAGCTCCGGCCCGACGTCGCCCTCTTCTTCATCGCCGGCAACAGCCCCCTCTGCCTGATCACACGCCAGGCGCAGATCCCGACCGTGATCAACGTCGACGGGCTCGATTCCGACCGTCGCAAGTGGCCCGCACTCGCGAAGGCCTACCTCCGCTTCGCCGAGCGCAACTCGCCCCGCTGGGCCGACACCGCCCTGACCGACTCCAACGCCGTCGCCGACGTCTTCGAGCAGCGCTACGGGACCCGGATCGGCGTCGTCCCCTACGGCGTCGAGGACCCCGGGTACACGGGGACCCGCAAGCTCGACGAGCTCGGGCTCGAGCCCCGCCGCTACATCCTCTTCGTCGGGCGGCTCGAACCCGAGAACAACCCCCACCTGCTGGTCGAGGCATTCGCCCGGATCCCGGCGGCCCGCGCCCGCGGGATGAAGCTCGTGATCGTCGGCGGCGCGCCCTACGCCGGCGACTACATCCGCCAGGTCCGTCGACAGGGCGACCCCCGCGTGATCTTTCCCGGCTACGTCTTCGGCCGCGGCTACTGGGAGCTCCAGCGCCACGCCTATGCCTTCTGCGCGCCGACCGAGGTCGGCGGGACCCATCCCGTGATCCTCGAGGCCCTCGCCGCCGGCAACTGCGTCGTCGTCAACGACCACCCGCCGAACGTCGAGACGATCGGCGACGCCGGGCTGACCTTCTCCGGCGCCGAGGGGGTCTCGTCCCTGGTCGACGCGCTCGAGCGGTGCTTCGACGACCCGGCGATGGTCGAGACGTACCGCCGGCGGGCCCTCGAGCGAGCCAAGAGCTACACATGGGACTCGGTCACCGACCAGTACGAGGCGCTCCTGGAGAGCGTTTGCGCCCTGCGCCGGCACGGGGCGCTCCCGCCCGAGCTGGTCGATCTCGACGTCCCGCCGCCGATTCTCGCCGGGCCATAGGGCGCGGGCGGGCGGGGCGGGTCTCGGGGCCGGGCGCGGCGGACTCTGTCGTCGAAGTCCCGGGCGCTCCGGGCGCCCGGCGTCCGCCGACCTGTCAGCAGAACGAACACGAACACGAACGGCGTTCGACTCGAACAGCGTTCGCGTCGAACAGCGTTCGCGTCGAACAGCGTTCGCGTCGAACAGCGTTCGCGTCGAACAGCGTTCGCGTCGAACAGCGTTCGACGCGAGCTGAACGTTGGCGGTCGGCTACGACCGCGCGGTGAAGGTGACTGCGCCGGCCCTCGCCGGATGCCCGGGTCCCGTCCCGACCGCGCGGAACGTCGCCCGGAGCCGGCGCCACCGATCGAGCAGGTGCCTGCCGGCGGCGTCGAGCGACACCCGGCCGGACGTGGCGTGTCCACGCGCCAAACGGATCGTCCGCCTGCCGAGCACGACGGTCCGCGTCCCGGCCAAGCCGGCGTGGCCGGCCGGGCCGACACCGGTCACCCTCCCGCGGCGGAGCGTCTCGACGACGGTCAAGCTCAGTTTCACCGTGCACGAGCTGCCGGTCGGCCCGGTGCACGAGACCCGCGCGCCGGCAGTCGTGGGCCCCGTGGTTGCCGGGCGACCCGTCTTCGCGATCCCCAGCGGCTTCCTGGTGGACGCCGGCGAGGACGGCTGCCCGCCGGCGCCGCCGGCCGGACCTGACCCGCCGGTCGACCCTGAGCCTGCCGATCCCGCTCCGCCGGCGGGCGTGGGGCCGGCCACGACCGGGGTGGTCAGGGCCGAGCGGGCGCCGACCCGGCTCTGGCCGGCGGCGTTGACGGCGTTCTCATACGCGCGCATGCTGTAGCCGACGTCGGCCGCCCCGAGCGTGTAGGTCTGGCCCGCGCCGGGCACGATCGTGCAGGTCGTCGCGGACGCGTTGCACCGCTCCCACGAGTCGGTGTACGAGGTCGGGCCGTCCGACCAGACGCCGTGGGAGACCGTCAGCGTCTGTCCGGTGGTCGGCGTCCCGGAGACCGTCGGCAACGCGATCGCGGCCGGCACGACCGGGCCCGAGCCGGTCACCTCGTCGCCGTAGTTGTCGACGGTCGCGCACTCGCCGGTCGACGGGCAGGCCACGGCGGTCGACGATCCGGCGGCGTCGATCGCGCTGCCGATCGGGCCGGGGTCGGGCCCGCCGACGTAGTAGGCCGGATAGAGCGGATTGAAGGCGATCTCCTGGCCCGTGTCCCCGCCGACCATCGTGCACGCGGCCGACGACGGGCAGGCCAGCGAGAAGACGGTGCCGTCGTAGGGGACGTACTCGATCTCGGCCTCGGTGATCACCGGTGGCGTGGACGCGCCAGATGAGGACGGGTCGAACGTGACCTCTCGCCCGACCTCGTCGGCCGCGGTGCACTGGCTCGTCGATGGGCAGTCGATCCCCGTCAGCGGCCCGATCCGGATCGCGCCGTCGCCGTTGATGTCGGCCGGCGCTGAGGACGCCGGGTCGGCCGGGTCGAAGGTGATCTCGTCGGCGACCGTGTCGACCGCCGTGCACTGATCGGCCGCCGGGCAGGCCAGTCCGGCCAGATCGCCGCTGCCGCCGGCGCTTGCGTCGATCTCGGTCAGCGTCGGGGCTCCGCTGGTGGACGGGTCGAACACGACGGCGTGGCCGGTGTCGTCGACCGCGATGCATTCGCTCGGCGACGGGCAGGCGACCCCCGTCAGGTAGCCGGAGGCGTCGATCGGATCGGGCGTCGGGGAGCCGGGAGCCGGCGGGTCGAAGGTGACCTCCCGGCCGTCGGCGTCGACGGCCGTGCACTGGTCGCTCGACGGGCAGGCCACCCCGTCGAGCGGCTGACCCGGGTCGATCGTCGTCGGCGTGGGCGTGCCGGGGAGCAGGGGATCGAAGGTGACCTGCTGGCCGCGCGCGTCGACGGCCGTGCACTGGACGGCGGAGGCGCAGGCCAGCCCGAGGAGCCTGGCGGCGGCGGTGTCATCGACGACGGTCGGCGTCGGACTCGCGGGCGAGCGCGGCCCGAACGTGACCTGCGACCCAGCGGTCCCGACCGCGGTGCACTGCCCGTCGGCCGGGCAGGCAAGGCCGAGCGGCTGGAAGGAGTCTTCGACCGTGGCGGAGACCGGTGGTGCCGTCGATGTCGGGTCGAAGCTGACCTCGCGGCCGGCGGCGTCGATCACGGCGCAGTCGACGGCCGACGAGCAGGCGAGCGCGGTCGGCGGGTCGCCGGCCGCGTCGACCGTCGTGATCCCCGGCTCATCGGGTGAGGCCGGGTCGAGGGTCGCGAGGTGGCCGGCCGCGTCGAGCGCGGTGCATTGGACGGTCGACGGACAGGCCAGCGCCACCCAGTTCGGCTGGGTGTCGCTGAGCACCACGACCGTGACGATCGCCGGATCGACAGGGTCGAAGGTCAGCTCGTGGCCGCCGTCGTCGACCGCCGTGCATTGGTCGGCCGACGGGCACGCGACGGACGAAGGGCTGTAGACGACGCCGTAGGACGGGTCGTAGTCGACCACGTAGCGGGTCGGGCCGGCGGGCGCGGCCGGGTCGAAGGTGACCTCGCCGCCACCGCTGTCGACGATCGTGCACTGGCTCGCAGACGAGCAGGCCACGGCGGTCGCGCCGCCGTCGATCTCGGTCGGCGTCGGCGCGCCGGGCGCGCGCGGGTCGAAGGTGATCTCCTCGCCGGCCCGGTCGATCGCCGTGCATTGACCGACCGTCGGGCAGGCGACGCCGACGAGGTCGCCGTTGGTCGCTGTCGTCACCGGGTCGATCGTCGTCGGTGTCGGCCGGCCGGGCGACGACGGATCGAAGGTGACCTGCTGGCCGGACGAGTCGACCGCCGTGCACTGGGCGGCCGACGGGCACGCGACGGCCGCGAGCGTTCCCGGACTGTCGCGGTCGATCGGCGCCGGCGACGACCAGACGGCGTCCGCCCGGGCGCCGGCCGGCAGGCCGATCGCGAGAACCACGATGACGAGCGCTCCGATCAATCCGGCCCGCGCCGGCCGACCGTGATCTCCGGTCGGGGCCGCCGAGCCCAGCCGACGCCCACCGCGCTCGCGTCGTCTGGACCCCGGGCGTGCCGGTCGGCCATGATTGGCCGTGGGCCAGGGCGATCGCACCAGGACTGCATCGGCACGACGGAGGTCTCGCTGAAGCGGGCGGCGCACCGACACGAGCCGGCGCCGGCGGCGGACTGAGGGGAGCCTCGCGGCTCGGAACACGCGGACGCGCCCCAGGCGAGTGAGGCGCGTGCCGCCAGCCAAGGATGCCAGATCTCCGGGGCGTCGGCGCGATCTCCCCCCGGTGCGCCGGCGTCCCACCCGGGCCCCGGCCCGCGCCGCCCCGGCCCGCCCGGCCTCGGCTAGCCCCCGGCCCCGCCTCGCCCCCGTCCCGGCTCGCCCCCGGCCCGGTCCCGTCCCCCGGCAGCGACTCAGCCGACCCTGAAGCTGACCGTCCGGCTGACGATCACGGCCTTGGTCTTCGGGTTCGTCCAGCTCAGGCGCACCGAGCCTGACCCTGGGACGGCGATCCTGACGTCGAGGTACTCGCGCTGGCCGTCCGTCGTCGCGTTGGCGATCGTCTTGAAGCCGTGGCCGCCCTTCGGCTCGTATTGGATCTGCGTGGTCTGTGGGGTGCCATAGGGCGCGACCCGCACGAAGCCCCAGACCCGGAGCTTGTGGCCGGACTTGATGCTCGGGGCCGGCAGGTAGATCGGGAAGCGGTAGGCGTCGTAGGCCGGCTTGTGCTTTCCGTTGCTGAACTCGAGGCCGGTCTGGAAGGTCGAGTTGATCTGGGCGATGCTGCTCGCGCTGGTGTTGTCGTCCTTGAGCAGGAACTGCGCGAGCGTCCGTACGGCGGGGTTGCTGTAGGCGAGGAACTCCGACTCGTTGAGGAAGCCGGCCTGCTGCTTGAGGGACACGCCGAGCTGGCTCGGCGGGTCCGACTGGTAGCCGAACTCCGTCAGGTAGAGGGGCAGCCCGCCACGCCGGGCATGGCCGTAGACGCCGAGGATCTTCTGGAGCGCGCTCGACAGGGTCGGCAGGTTGGCGATCGACACGTCGTCCTTGTCGGTCGGCTTGACGCTCGGCGCGAAGATCAGCGAGTACGGGTGGTGGGCCCACCCGGTCGCCTGGAAGAGCCCGGGGTTCTCGGCGGCGAAGCTCGCCCGCCCGGCCGCCGTCGTCGGACACCCGCGGGCCGCGGCCGCCGACCCGGTCAGCGGGTGGTAGCTGTCGTTGAGGCAGTACAGCTGGCGGATGAAGTGGAGCGGCTTGATCGACCCGGTGCACTGGCTCGGGCCGGTCTTGGCCGAGCACGGCCGCAGCCCCTTCGCCGCCAGCCCCTCGGGCGCGGTCTCGCCGATCAGGATCGTGTCGTCGCCGTGGCCGGTCGCCTCGAGCGCCGAATAGGCCGAGTCGACCAGCTGGCGGTAGAGCGTCGGCGAGCGCTCGATCACCGCTCCGCCGGAACCCGGCACGAGTTGCGGCGTCAGCCAGCCGGCCTGGTTCGGCTCGTTCCAGATCGACCAGTAGCTGACGCGCGCCAGGGCGCCGGCCGGTCCGGGCGCGCCGGTGTCCTCGACCGGGATCGGGGCGACGAAGCTCCCGCTGTAGCGGGTCGCGACGGCCTGCACGAACTGGCCGAACTCGCTGGCCGACGGGCTGAACGTCTTCTGGATGTCCGACCGCGGCGGCTTTCCCGTGGCCCACAGGGGCGCCGGGTCGGTGACGTCGAAGTTGACGGCGATCCCGCGGGCCTTGGCGAACGTGACGATCGTGTCGTACCGGGTCCACGATCCGGCCGGGTACGCGTTCGGGTCGGCGGCGTCGAAGTTCGCCGGCCGGGTCGTCGACGTCGCGTCCGGCGCGACGATGTTCCAGAAGACGGACACCCGGATCCGGTCGACGCCGAGCGCGGCCATCGTGTTCAGCGTCCGGGCGACCCCGATCGGCGTGTTGTAGACGAGCAGGTTGTCGTCCTGGAAGGTCGATTCCCGGGCGCCGGCCGGGACCGCCGCCCCGGCCGTGGCGCAGCCGACCGACGCCAGCAGGCCGACGAGCAGCCCGAGCAGCGCGAATCGACCGGCGATCGGCCGCCGGCCCGTGTGCACGCGAAGCCCGGCCCGGACCCCGCGGGCCGGGTCGCCAGGCCGGCTCACGTCGTCCCCGGAACGGCGGCCGGCGAGCTCGACATGACCCCGGTGGGCGCGGCCGTCGTCCCCGGCGGGGTCGCGCCCGGCGCCGGCAGCGCCGGCGTCTCGCCCGGCGAGGTCGCCCCCGGCGAGGTCGCCCCCTGAGCGGCCGTGCCCGGCGTGGATCCGGTCCCCGGCGTCAACGCGGTCCCCGGGGCGGCCCCGGGCGTGGGTGTCGTGGTCGTCCCAAGGCCGCGCAAAGTATCCAGATACTGGGAGATCCCGGCGTAGGACTGCGGATCCAGGTAGAGCGCCGGGCCGAGGTCGGCCAGCGCGGCGGCCCGGTTGCCCTGGTCGAGATCGAAGCTGGCGAGCTGCTCCCAGGCGGCCGCGTCGGACGGAACGAGGCGGACGGCTCGGACGAGGGCGGCCCTCGCGGGGGCCGGGGTGCCGGCGGCGACATCGATCGTCGCGAGGTCGGTCAGCGCGTCGACCGACAGCGGGTCGCGGTCGATTGCGTCCGCGATCTTCGACCGGGCGGCCGCGTAGTCGCCATGGGAGAGCGCCGTCAGGGCCTGGCTCTGGGCGTCCTGGGAGCGCAGCGGCTGCCACTGGGGCCAGGCGACGGCGAGTCCGAGGACGACGGCGGCGACGGCCCCGGCCGCCCGGGCCGGCTGGCGGCGCAGTCCGCCGAACACGCCGGCGAACGAGGCGACCGCCCGGTCCAGTCGTCCGTCGCGAGCTGGCCGGCGGCGGCGATCCGGGTCGCGCAGGCTGGCCCGGTACGGCCCGCGTCCGGCGACCCAGCCGGCGCAGACCAGGCCGATCGCCGCGTCGCCTGGAACGAACCAGGTCCAGTCGATCAACGAGTGGAAGGTGAACACGATCACGCAGGTGATCAGCGTCAGCAGGCCGATCCGCTCGGTGCTCTCGCCAGCCGTGTCGGCCCGGCGATCCGGGTCGAGGCGAGGCCGCCGGCCGGTCAGCGCGCCGCGCAGCCGGCCGCGGAGGGGTTCGGCCGAACGGGCGGCCGCGCGGACCCAGGCGAAGCAGAGCAGGAGGCTGATCGCCATCCCGACGATCCCGAGGTCGGCGAGCGTCTGGACGACGTATCCGTGGGCGTGCTGGACGTCGAGCGTGTCGGTCCGGACGCGGGTCCGGGCGGTCGGGTAGCCGCCGGCGCCGACGCCGATCACCGGGTGGGCCTGGGCGATCTTGAGGGCGTCGTTCCAGTAGCGGGCGCGGACGCTGCCGATCGCGGTCAGGCGGCTCGGGTCGTTCGGCGGGGTCGTCGCGTTCGGGTTCGTCAGCGAGTTCCACGCGTGGGAGACCGATCCGCCGAGGCCGCGCGAGCTGACCGCCAGCCTGCCGGCGAAGGCGACCGGGACGAGGGCGAGGACGACGAGCACGGCGACGCCGGCCCGCCGGCGGAGCCGGGCCGACGGGGGCCGAACCGACGTGGCGAAGCGGATCCAGAGGCCGGCGGCCGTGACGAGGACGGCGACGCCGACGACCAGAAGGCCGAGCAGGTGGCCGAAATGGACGCGCGGGGCGAGCGCGACGTTGTCGGCGCTGAGGGCGTCCTGGTGGAAGGTCCAGGCGACGATCGGCAGGGCGCCGAGGACGCCGAGCACGAGGACGGTGAGGCCGCGAAGGCGGAGCGGGACGGTCGCGAACCAGAAGGCCAGGCCGACGGCCAGGGCGAGCAGGGCGCCGCGGGAGTAGGCGAGCATCAGGGTGACGAGGAGGATCATCAGGACGGGGTAGGCGAGCGCGCCGAGCGCGGCGTGGCCCGACCGGCGAGCGCCGAGCCAGAGACACCCGGGGACGCCGAGGGCGGCGGTCAGGCCGACGGCGTTCCAGTAGTCGAACGGGTCCCGCAGGCGGGCGTACGTCTCGCCGGGGTTGAGCAGGTCGGGGAAGATCTTCGTGGCGAGGGCGTAGGCCGAGACGACGAGGCAGGCGAGGAGGACACCGACCAGGAGGCTGGCGAAGCGGTCGGGCATCAGGCGGACGAGGGCGACCCCGGCGAGCAGGGTGAACGCGTAGGCGAGCGTCCGGCCGGCCTCGATGAACGACGCGTCGGGGGCGACCGACCAGGTCACCGACGCGGCGGTGAAGACGGCCAGCGCGAAGATCAGGCCGACGGCGCCGGCTCCGTGGAGGCGGACGCGGGTCTCGACCGCGAGCGCGCCGACGACGAGCGACGCGCCGCCGAGCGTGAGGACGATCTCGACCGTCGTCTGCGACCCGATCTGGAGGCCGCCGCCGGCGTCGAAGGAGATCGCCGCGAGGACGGCGGCGATCCCCAGGGTCAGCCAGGTGGCCGTGCTGACGCGGGCGAGGACGCCGGTGCGGACGAGCACCGACCGGCGGTCAAGTGGCGCGGCGTGCGCGGACAAACTTCCTCGCGCGCCACCCGCCGAGGGCCAGCGCGATCGATGCAAGGATGGCCAGGGCGACCAGCAGCGGCGTCGGCAGGCCGTTGACGATCGACGACGTGCGGGCGGCGACGACTCCGGGTTTGACGACGACTCCGCCGAGCTCGACCTGGCGGGCGCCGGTCTGCTCGGCCTGGGTGACGGCCGACTGCTCGGCCGGGGCGGCCGTGACGAGGGGGTTGGCCCGCGGATTGACCGGAGTCGACGCGGCCGCGGCAGCCGCCGTCCTGCCACCGGCGGCGGCGTTCAGCTCGGCCTGGCGGATCACGGTCGGGCAGTCGGTGTACTCCTCGACGTCGGTCGGCAGGTGCAGCAGCGCCTGGCTGTAGTCCTGCTGGGAGTAATGACCTGTGATCTTGCCGTTGGTCGTGCAGTCGTGGATCAGGGCGGACACGCTGGCGTCGGCGGCCGGAGGAGCGCCCGCGAAGAGGCCGACCGCGGCGACGAGCGCGACGAGCCGGCCGGCGGGGCCGAGCAGGCTAGACCGCGGGATCTGCACAGGCTGACAGGGAGTCTCGGCCGGCCCCGGCGGTCTCCAGGGCGGCGACGAAGGCGTCGGCCCAGGCCGACTGGGTGAAGGCGCGGACGTCGCGGGTCCCGGCGTCCGCGAGGCTCGAGCGCAGCTCCGGATCCTCGGCCAGGCGGACGAGGGCGCCGGCCAGGGCGGCCGGGTCGCCGGCCGCGACGAGAAGCGCGTTGCGCCGGTCGCGGAGCATCCCGCCGGCGGCGGCCCCGACGGCGTCGGTCGCGATGATGGCTGTGCGCTGGTTCATGGCTTCGTTGGCGACGAGTCCCCACGGCTCGACGAACGCCGGGGTTGGAATCGACGGTATTGAGAGAACGTCGGCCGACCCGTAGAAGTTGCGCAGGGCGTCCCGATCCATGGGCCCTACCCGGACGACGCCGGGCGAAACCAGGCCGTCGGCGCGACCGACGACGGTCAGCGTCGCCCCGGTCGCGGCCAGCCCGGACAGGGCCCACGCGTCGAGCAGGACGGCCTCTCCCTTGGCGGGGATCGGCCGTCCGACGAAGAGCACGCGAAGCGGCCCGGGCGCCCGATCGACGGGGGCGCCGACCGCCCAGAAGTCGTTGTCGACCGCCTGCGGAGCGATCTGGATGCGCCGGGCGCCGCGGGCGGCGACGTAGGCGGAGACGTGCTCGCCGTAGGTCACGACGGCGGCCGCGTCGCGGTAGATCCACAGCATCAGGGGGAGGCCGGCGAGGTGGGCCGGCGTGCGGGGCGTCCGCCAGAGGGCGGCCCAGAAGACGAACGGGATGCCGGCCCGCCGGGCCGCCAGCCAGGCAGCCGGGAGGGCGACGCGACCGCCGGTGCCGGCGATCACGGCGCGGTGCTGGCCGGAGCCGACGAGCCGGCCGACGGCGCGCTGGTAGAGCACCCGCGACGGGACGCCGGGCGGCGGTCCGCCGGCCGCGGCGCCGTGGGCGTCGGGTCCGCCGAACAGGCCGAGCTCGAGGCCCTGGCGGTCGTGGAGCTCGCGCAACCCGGCGTGCCGGTCGACCGGGACGTGGCCGGTCAGAAAGAGGACCGGCTTCATCCGAGCGCGTCGGCGTAGGCCGCGAGCGTGGCCTCGCCGCAGCGATCCCAGGTGAAGTTGTCGGTGATGTTCTGTCGCGCAGCGATGCCGAGGGCCGCGCGGGCGGGCTGATCGCGCAGCAGGCGGTCGAGCTCCGCGGCGAGGGCCGGCGGGTCGCGGGGCGGGACGAGGACGAGACCCCGGCCGATCTCCGCGGGTCCGGGCTCGCCGGCCGCGCCGATCGCGGGGATGCCGGCGGCCATCGCCTCGATGTATGCGACGCCGAATGCCTCGTCGGTCGACGCCATCACGAAGATCCAGGCTCGGCGGGCGCGCCGGAGGGCTTCGGCCGGCGGGAGCTGACCGGCGAACTCGACGCGGTCCGACAGACCGAGCCTGCGGGCGAGGGCTTCGAGGGCCGGACGTTCGGGGCCGTCGCCGATCACGAGGTAGTCGACGTCCGGGAGCTCGGCGAGGGCACCGAGGACGTCGGCGTGGCGCTTGCGGGCGACGAGGTGGCCGACGGTCGCGAGCAGCGGCCTGGCGGCCGGGGTCGGCAGGTCGGGGAGATCGGTGCCGAGCCGGACGACCCGGGTCCGGACGGCGCCGTGGGTGAGCGAGCTGCGCTCGATGCCGCGGCTGTTGGCGAGGACGAGCCGGGCGCCGGCCAGCGTCCGGCGGACGGCCTGCTGACCGCCGGGGACCCGCGTGCTGGTCCAGAGGACGTCGCCGCCGTGGACGGAGACGACGAGCGGCGGGCGGACCCGGGCGCGGAGGACGGCGTCGCCGGCCGGGACCGCGTTGTGCGCGTGGATCAGGTCGAACGGACCGGCCCGGCGGAGCGCGAGCGCGAGCGCGGGGGCGGCCCAGGCGCCCCAGCGGGCGTAGGCCGTCTCACGGCGGGGGGAGACGTAGCGGACGTAGTGGACGGTGATCGCGTCGCGGGTCTCGACGGCCGGTTGGCCCAGCAGGGTGCGCAGCGCGCGGGCGGTGAGGTCGGCGGCCGGCGGGACGACGCGGTGGAGGACGAACACCGTGACCTCGGCGCCGGCGTCGCGCGCGGCGCGCGCCTGGCGATGGGCCCAGATCCCGAGCACGGGATCCGCGGCCCGGGGATAGAACTCGGCGACGACGGCTACGCGCAACGGCGATGGACGACCAGCGTCCGCTGGGATTCGGCGGCCGGGAGGTAGGCGTGGTCGGCGAGGAAGGCGCGAGCCTCGGTCAGCGCCTGCTCGCGGGAGTAGGCGTCCCCGGCCGGCCGGGCCCGGTGGGCGATCGGCGTGGCGTCGACGATGCCCAGGCGCCAGCCGCGATCGGCGGCGAGGGCCGCCCAGTGGGCGTCGAGTCCCCAGCCCATGCGCAGGTCGGGGAACGGCAGCAGCGTGTCGAAGGTGTCGGGGTGGAGCAGCGTGAGCGGGCCGATCTCGACGAAGCGCGTCTCCCGGACGATGCTCCCCGGCCGGCGGCGGGTCAGCCGCCAGGCGGCGTGCGAGCGGATCCGGTGGGCCGGCTGGGCGAGGCGCAGGTCGAAGTTCTCGGCGAGGCCGAGGAAGCGGTCGAGGAAGCCGCGGGGGAGCTCGATGTCGTCGTCGGCGACGATCAGCCAGTCGTAGTCGGCCAGCCGGTGGCCGGTGAGCAGGGCGTTGACGTTCTCGAACTTCCCGTTCTCTCCGGGCGGACACGTGTCGATCGTCACGTCGTGGGCCGAGCCGTGGAGCTCGGTCGCCGCCCGCCGGACGGCGTCGCGGTGGTCGGGCCGGGCGACCGTCAGCACGAGAACGCGGCGGCGGACCGGACGGTCGTCGCGGGTCGCGTCGGGATTCGCCGGCGTCCGGCTGGGCGGGCGGCGGCCGTCGCGCAGTCGCGTGAGCGGGGTCTGCCCGTCGAGCAGACGTCCCGGCCGCAGCTGACCGTCGAGCAGCCGGCCGAGCAGGAGCTGGGCGTCGAGCAAGAGGTCGGCCGCGCCCCGCAGGAGGTCGCGGCGGCCGCCGACCGTGCCGCTCTCGCCGGAGAGGAAGTCGTCGGCCCGGTCGCTGCGGTCGAGCGTGTCCCGGTGGATGCTTCCACCGCGATCCTGGTCGACCGGGCGGGCGAGACCGGCGCGGAGGCGTCCGGCCGTGTGGGCGGCCATCACGAGCCCGTTCTCGCACCGCCGGTTGACGGCGTGCCAGAGGCAGCCGGCGAGGACGCGGAGCTCGCCGGCCAGGCTCGGCTCGACGCCGTCCTCCTGGTCGAGGCGGCGGGCCTGCGCGCCGCGCCGGAAGGCGCCGCGGGCGAGGGCGCGGACGGTCGCGTCGACCGCGGCCCGCCGGTGCCAGACGGCGGCCCCGGCGATGTAGCGGATCCGGCCGCCGGCGGCCAGGTGGGCTCGCTGCCAGACCTCCTCGTCGCCGGCGCCCGACCGGTCCTCGTCGAACTCGCCGATCGCGACGAACGCCGAGCGCCGGATCGTCATGTTCGCGCCCCAGGCGTGAGGCGCGTCGAGGTCGTCGCCGCCGAGCTCGAGCTCGGTGATCGGGGCGCCCTCGCGCCCGCATGTCCGCAGCCCGCGGCCTTCGAGGCGGGCGTGGATCGGTCCCGTGAAGACGCCGACCTCGGGTTGGGCGTCGGCCGCCTCGAGCAGTGCTCGCAGCCAGCCGGGAGCTGCCTCGACGTCGTCGTCGACGTAGACGATCAGCTCGGATCCGGCTGCCCGCAGGCCGGCGTTGCGGGCGACGTTGAGGCCGCGGCGGCTGCCCAGCGCGTGGTAGCCGGCTCCGTGACGGGCGGCGATCGCCAGGCACGAACCGGGCGGCCCGTCCTCGATCACGAGCAGTTCGGCCCCGAGCTCGCGGGCCTGACCGGCGATCGAGGCGAGCGCGACATCGAGGTAGTCGGGCCGCCCGAGTGTCGGGACGACGATCGTCGCGGTCGGTGTGAGCTCCATCACCGGCCAGAGTAGGGGAGCATGGGCCGATCGTTCTCTTCCTGCACAACCGGTACCGGACGCTCGGCGGCGAGGAGCAGGCGGTCGAGAACCTGCTCTGGCTGGTCCGCGACCAGCTCGGCGAGGACGCCGAGCTGCTCGATCGCGACTCGGCCGGGCTCGGCCGGGCGGCCGCCGCCGCGGGAATGCTCCGCGGCGGGCTCGATCCCGAGGAGGTCGGTCGGGCCGTCCGGCGGACCGGCGCGCGGGTCGTTCACGCGCACAACCTGAACCCGGCGTTCGGCTGGCGGGCGCTGGCCGCCGCGC
>DATAUX010000214.1:0-3154 GCA_036268015.1 Solirubrobacteraceae bacterium
CCCGAGAAGTCGAGGTTCATCCGGATCACCTCGTTCGCGCACGGATGCGCCACGAAGATCTGCGTCGCCGTCACCTCGAGGCCACCCCGAGTCAGCGGATTCGGCGTACCCCCGCCGCACGACGGGAGCGTCGTGCCCGAGACGAACGTCCCGCCCGGCGTGAACTGCTGGACCCGGTCGTTCGTGTCGAGCACCCAGACGTTCCCGGTCGGCCCGACGCTGATCGCGGCGACCGGGCCGAGCTGACCCGCGCCGGTGCCCGGCGCTCCCCACGACGCGAGCTGGTTGCCCTGGGCGTCGAAGCGCTCGATCTTCCCGCCGGTCGCGAAGCCGACGTACGACGTGCCCTGCGCATCCTGGCCGATCGCGGTCGGTCCGGCCGCCTCGGCGACCGCCGGCGCCGCGAGCGCGAGAAGGACGGAGATCGCGAGGAGAGCACGGCGCACGTCCGGTCCTCTCACCCGATCCGTCGCGTCTCGATCGTCGACTTCCGCGGGCGACGGTCAGACGACCAGGCCGTGGCGGACCGTGTTCTCGCTGACGACTCGCGGCTCGACGAACTGGAGTAGATAGTCCGGTCCGCCGGATTTCGTCCCGTTTCCCGACAGGTGGTTGCCGCCGAACGGCTGGCGGCCGACGACCGCGCCGGTGATGTGGCGGTTGACGTACAGGTTGCCGACCGGCAGCTCGGCGATCGCCCGCCGGACGTGTCCCGGGTGGCGGGAGAAGAAGCCGGCCGTCAGACCGAACGGACTGTCGCGCACCCGGGCGAACGCGTCGTCGAGCGACTCGACCGTCTCGATGCTCAGCACCGGGCCGAAGATCTCCTCCCCGAGGATCGGCGAGTCGGCCGGCAGCCCGGCGACCAGCGTCGGTGCGACGAAATGCCCGCTCGCCGGAAGGCTCCGGTCGGCCGTCAGGACCCGTCCGGTCCGCCGCGCCAGCTCGATGTAGCGCTCGACCCGGTCGCGTGCGGCCGGCTCGATCAACGGGGGCACCTCGGTCGCGAAGTCATCGGCCTGCCCGACCACCAGCAGGTCGATCGCCCCCGCCAGCCGCGACCCCAGATCACCGGCCAGAGAAATGGGAACAAGCAGCCGCGCGGCGGCCGAGCACTTCTGCCCGGCGTAGGAGAAGGCCGATGCGACGACCGCCGGGACGACCTCGTCGAGGTCCGCGTCCGTGTCGACGATCACGCAGTTCTTGCCGCCGAGCTCGGCGACCACCCGCTTGAGCTGGCGCTGCCCCGGCCGGACGCCGGCCGCCTCGCGGAGGATCTCGAGGCCGACCGCCTGCGACCCCGTGAAGGCGATCGTCTCGACGTTGCCCGCGACCAGCGCCCGGCCGGCCTCGCCGTCCCCGAGCAGCAGGCCGAGCACCCCGCCGGGGACGCCCGCCGCGTGGAGGATCCCGGCCAGCTCCGCCCCGCAGGCCGGCGACTGCTCGGCCGGCTTGAGGACCACCGTGTTCCCGGTCGCCAGCGCCGCCGCCGTCATCCCCGTCGGGATCGCCAGCGGGAAGTTCCACGGGCCGATCACCGCCGCGACGCCCCGCGCCGCGTAGGCCAGCGCGTTGCGCTCCCCCGGCGGCGAGATCAGCTCCCGGCCGGCGGCGAGCCCGACCGCGCCGCGGGCGTAGTACTCGAGGAAGTCGATCGCCTCGGCGACCTCCGCGTCCGCGTCGACCCACGGCTTCGCGCACTCGCGGACGATCAGCGCTGCCAGGCCGGCCCGTCGCCGGCGCATGATCGCCGCCGCTTCGATCAGGATCTCCGCCCGCTCGGCAGCCGGCCGTCGGGCCCATCCCGGGGACGCGGTCCGCGCGGCCCCGACCGCTCGGCCGGCGTCCTCCGGGCCGGCGAGCGCGTGCTCGGCGATCACCCTGCCCGGGTCGCCCGGGTCCGTCGAACGCGCCGGCTCGCCGCCGGTGATCGGTTCGCCGTCGATCAGCGACGACAGCCTGGCCGGTTCCCGGGCGTCGAGCTCGGCGAGCGCCTGACGGAAGCCTGCCCGGACGTCCGGCCGGCGGAGCTCGGCGAGCGGCTCGTTGGCGAACGGCACGGTCCGCTCGGTCAGGGTCGCCGGCCGACGGGTCATGGCGCCCGCAGCAGGTCGTCGAGCGCCTCGCCGGCCGCCGCCTGGTGGAGGAAGCTGTCGTTGCTCGTGTTCTCGAGCAGCCGGCGCACGAGGTAGGCCATCCCGGCGACGAGGTCGCCGACCGGGCAGTAGACGCGAACCCGCAGGCCGCTGGCCGCGAGCGCCGCCGCGAGGTCGTCGCCCAGGCCGCGGAGCACCTGGAACTCGACATCGGACTCGGCTCCCGCAGCTCTGGCCAGGGCGATCGCGTGGGCGACCGACCGCAGGTTGTGCGACGCGATCAGCGGGCGGACGGTCTCCCGCGCGTCGATCAGGCGGGCGGTCAGGGCTTCGAAGCTGCGGTCGGTCGCGGTCTTCTCGGCAAAGACCGGCGGCGTCCACCCGTGCTGGGCCGCCTGGGCCGACTCGGCGTCCCAGTACGCGCCCTTGACGAGCCGGACGGCCAGCCGGGAAGTCCGGCGCATCCCCGCCGCCCGGTCGATCACGTCGTCGAGGATCGCCGCGCTCTCGCGCAGGTACGCCTGGACGACGACCCCCGCCGACGGTCCGTCGCGGAACTCGTCCTCGGCGATCGTCTCCAGGGCCAGGCCGATCGACGCATCGTGGGTGTCGTAGGACTCCGCGTCGATCTGGAGGTGGGCCCCCCGGTCGGCGGCCAGGCGCAGCAGGGCTCTGAGGCGGGGTTTCGCCGCTCGTCCCCGATCCGGCGCCTGGGCCCGGAGCAGCGGCGTCAGCGCCGACAGCTTGATCGAGAGGTCCGCCCGCCGGACCGGCCGACCGGTCGTGGCGCCGTCGAGCAGCGCGTTCGCCGGCCACCCCGCCGTCTGGTCGGCCAGCGCGTTCAGGGCATCGGCGCACCGCTCGGCGTACCGCTCGCCCTCGACCTCGGTGACCGTCGCCTCGCCGAGCAGGTCGAGCGTGGTCGCCTGGCCGGCCCGCCACATCCGCTCGAGGTCGGCTGCCGCGTCGACCGGGTCGCGGCCGACGATGAACCGTCCGGCCATGTGGCGCACGACACCCGCCGCCGCCCGGCCGAGCACCGCGTCGGGCAGGTGGGC
>DATAUX010000215.1:0-17804 GCA_036268015.1 Solirubrobacteraceae bacterium
AACCGTGACGTCGTCGTGATGACGATCGCCTCCTTCTTCGCCGCGATCGCCTCGATGATCGTCCAGTTCGGCTTCTTCTTCGGCGGCGGATTCGGCGGCGGCAACAACAACGACGACGGCGACGACATGATCGTGATCGTCCTCGTCTCCGCCGCCGTCTACGCCGTCTCCTTCGTCCTCATGCAATCCCTCTCCCGCTACCGCGAGTTCGCCGCCGACCGCGGCGCCGCCGTGATCACCGGTCGCCCGAGCGCCCTCGCATCCGCCCTCGTCAAGATCACCGGCACGATGGGCCGCGTACCCCAGCAGGACCTCCGCGCCGCCTCCGGCGAGATGGCCGCCTTCTACATCGTCCCCCCCGCCGCCAAGCGCGCCGTTCACAACCTCTTCGCCACCCATCCCCCGCTCGACGCCCGCCTCGCGGCCCTCGCCCGGCTCGAGACCCAGCTCCAGTCCGGCCGATGAGCCTCCGCGACGCCCTCACCGGCCGCCACAGGCTCAAGGGCCCGGCCCCCGATCGCCTGTTCGCCCTCTCCACGGCCTACGTCGCCCTCCAGACCGAACACGAGATCACCGCCCGCGGACTCGCCGGCATCGTCTTTCAGCCGCTCGCCACCAGCGACTTCGAGTCGATCGTCAAGGACATGGAGGCCGTCGTCACGGCCACCGCGACCGACCTCGGAGCCGCCGTCCGGACCCACGACGACAGCTTCGGCTACCGCTGGATGGTGATCTCCGACCCATCGCTCGAGGATCTCGTCGTCGCCGTCAACGGCGTCTCCAGCGCCCTCGTCGCCGGCGGTTACGGCGAACGAGTGCTCTGCGCAGTGTTCGCCTTCCACGGCCCCCGCGACCCCCAGATCTACTTCATCTACAACTACAAGCGCGGCTACTGGTACCCCTTCGTCCCGACCGGCGCCGGCGCCGGCCAGCGCTCGGTCGAGCGCGAGCTCCAGATCAAGGCCCAGGTCGGCCGTGAGCTACCGGTCGAACCCGAGCTCGAGCGGTGGTTTCCGCTCTGGGGGATTCCCTTCTAGCGCTGGGTCGAGGTCGCCTCTCGTGCTACCGGCGCCCCTCTCCTCACGCCGGACAACTCCCCGCCAGCGACCCGCCGCCCCGCTCGCCGGCCCCGGCAACGACGGGCGCCCCGGCCGAAACCGGGGCGCCTCGCATCCAACCGGGGCGGGTTGGAAGGGTTCACGTCTGGCTCGATGATCCGGGCCGTGCCCGGGCGGACCGACCTACAGCAGACCGCCGAACAGGCCGCCGGCGCTGCTGCTCCCGCCGAACAGGCCGAGGATCCCGCTGAGCAGACCGCCGCCCGACCCGCCGAGCAACCCGCCGAGCGAGGGAACCGAGCTCGTGACCGAACCCAGCAGGCCTGAGAGCAGACCCGTGACCGGGACGCCGGTCACCGCGCCCGACCCCGACGCCGACCCGCCGCTGAGGCTCGGCAGGAAGCTGCCGAGGATCCCCTGGACGAGGTTCGTGATCGAGCTGACCAGCGACGTCACGCCACCCAGACCGGCGCCCGTCGTGCTCGTGCTGGTGCTCGACGGCGAGCAGTCGAACGCCGACTCGAGCGTTCCGACCAGCGAGGTCAGCTGGGCCGGAAGACCGCTGATGATCGAGCTGAACTGGGTGTCGCCACCCGCCGGCAGCATCGACAGGAGGCCCTGGACCCGGCCGAGGTCCGTCTGGACGGACGCGACGACGGTCGCGACGACCTGGCCGACCGCGTCGAGCGCCGTGCACGCGATCGAGTTCGGCGAGATCGACCCGATCAGCTGGCCGACCTGGCCGGTCCCGCTGTCGGAGAGCGATGCGACCGTGCTGGCGACGGCCGTCCGGTTGACGACCGGGAGCTTCGGGACCAGTGCCGAGACGAGGCTGAGCGCCTCTTCACGACCCTGCGTGGCCGCCGCGACTGCCGTCGCGACCTGCGACTGGGCGGCTCCGGTCAGCTGACCGATCATCGGCGTCAGGGCGGCCGCGTCACGGTTTTCCTGGGCTGCGACCTTGTCCATCGCGGCGGCCGCGTTCTCCCGGACACCCGCCGTGTGCGCGTGCTTGTAGAGATTCGCCGCCTGCGCGCCGGCCGCGCTGATCGCCGCCTCGAGCGACGACAGCGGCCCGCTGACCGAACCGCTCGGCGCTGCCGCGACCACCTTGGCCAGCGACGAGTCCGCACGATGCACGTGGGTCCGGACGTTGCTCAGGGTGTCGGCCTGGGCGGCCGGAACGACGACCATCAGACCGGCGCTGAGCGCCCCGGCGAGCGCGAACCGCGCGAGTCGGCCACGCACGCCGAGAGCGTGATCCTGAACGGGGTGGGACATCGATGCCTCCTCTGGCAACTTGGGTTCCTCGCGACCGAGGATCCGGAGATGGCGTCCGCCCCGAAGGCGTCCGCCCTGGTCGTCAGTCAGTCGGTCTGCTCGGGCGTGCCCGTCCCGTGACGGCTCCTCGCCGGGCACCTCCGAGCTTGACCTCTGAACTGGCATAGCCCCCACATCGGGCCGGATCCGGTCCCGCGTTAGCCCGGTCACAGAACCTGGACACTTTGGCACTCGAACTTCCGTCCAGGGACCCGTCCGCCCACCCCGGTGGCTCCGGCGGCCCGGTCGCCCGCCCCGGTGGCTCCGGCGGCCCGGTCGCCCGCGCAACCCCCAGGCGGACCCCACGCAACCCGACGCACCCGCGTTCGTGGCAGTGGCAGGCCCGATGCCGGCTCCGGCCGGCCGGGGAACATGGGACACTCAGCTGCGTGGGTCACGACCCCAACGCTCGCCCGGCCGTCCTGTGCGGCAGACGTCCGGCGCGGGCGTGAGCACGCTCGACGACACGACGTCCCCCCGGGCGGCCGGCCAGCCGCATCCGAGCGTCTGTCGCGTCCACGAGACCACGGCGACCGCGCGGACCCGCCTGTATCGCGGCGGCGCACTCGTCGCCGAGGGCTTCCCGGTCGCCGAGATCAGCAACCACCTGGAGGATGACGACGCGATCGTCTGGCTCGACCTGTCGGCCGCGTGCGAGGCCGACCTCCGGCGGATCAGCGAGGAGTTCTCGCTCGATCCCCTGGCGATCGAGGACGCGACGGCCGCCCGCGAGCGTCCGAAGCTCGACCGGTATCCCGACCACCTCTTCCTCAACCTGTACGCCGGCTACGTCGACCGCCAGACGATGGAGCTGCAGACGAGCGAGGTCGCCGCGTTCGTGACCCGGCGGGCGCTGATCACCGTCCGCAAGGACGACCATTTCGACGCCGACGAGCTGACCGCGGTCTGGGACGGGAACGTCGACCTCGCCAGGAGCGGCGTCGGGTTCCTCCTCCACGGCCTCCTCGACCTCGTCGTCGACAGCCACTTCGCCGCCGTCCAAGTGCTCGACGACGAGCTCGAGGCGCTCGAGGACCACCTCTTCGACGAGAAGCCGTCCGGCGGCATCGACGTCCCCAGGCGAAGCTTCGAGCTCCGCAAGAGCCTCGTCCGCCTGCGGCGCGTCGTCCTTCCGATGCGCGAGCTCGTCAACACCCTGATGCGCCGCCACCTTGGCGTCGTCGACGATTCGATGGCGCCCTACTACCAGGACGTCTACGACCATGTCCTGCGAGCGACCGAGTGGACCGACGGCCTGCGCGACTTCGTCACGACGATCCTCGAGACCCACCTGACGATCCAGGGCAACCGGCTCAACGAGACGATGAAGAAGCTGACCAGCTGGGCCGCGATCATCGCCGTCCCGACCGCGGTCACCGGCTTCTTCGGTCAGAACGTCCCCTACCCCGGCTTCCAGCAGCAGGCCGGCTTCTATGGGTCGCTCGGGCTGATGCTCCTGATCGGGATCGTCCTCTACGTCTCGTTCCGCCGTCGCGGCTGGCTCTGACGCCTGCGCCGCCCACGTCGACGACGCCGGCTCAGTCGGGGATCAGCCCTTCGCCTGTGAACTCCTCGGCCGCCTCGTCCATCGTGATGTCAGCCGGCGGGAGCATCAGGTCCGAGCCGGTCAGGTCGTCGTCGTCGAGCACCTCGCCCCGGTCGCGGACCAGCGCGAGCAGCTGGTCGTAGGTCGCCCGGAAGAGGACCTCGTCGCCGGCCTCGACGGCCGCCACGCACGCATTGTCGAGGTCGTTGAGGCTCGCCAGGAGATCCTCCGGCACCCGGTACTGGTCCTCGTTGAGAATCCGCACGATCATCCGGCGGCCGGACCCGCACCCGGCGGACGCTCGAGCTGGGCCGGCGCGCTGCCCGCGCCGAGCTCGGCCTTCATCTTCGCGAGCTCGTCGTCCACCGCGCTCGATGTCGACAGGGCGTCGAGCTGGCGATCGATGTCGTCCTTGCCGGACCCGAGAGCCGTCAGGTCGTCGAACGTACCCGAAGCCTCGAGCTCCTGGACGGCGCCGGCCCGGGCCTTCATGTTCTCGGTCTTGTCGATCGCCCGCTGCATCGCCAGACCGACGTCCGCCATCTGCTCGCCGACGCCGGTCGCCGCCTCGGAGATCCGGACCTGGGCCTCGGCCGCCGAGTACTGGGCCTTGATGACCTCCTTCTTCGTCCTGAAGGCCTCGATCTTCGTGCGCAGCTTGCGTTCCGAGTCGGTCAGCTTCGCCTGCTGGTCCTCGAGCTCGGCGACCTGCTGGTCGAGGCTCTGGAGCTCGGTCTGGACGTTCTGCTTGCGCTCGAGCGCGATCTTCGCCAGATCCTCCTGCCCGGCGGCGACCGCCTGGCGGGCCTGCGTGTCGAGCTTGACGATCTGCTGCTGGAGGGTCGCCTCCTGGAGCTGGATGCGCTTCTTCGACGTGACGACGTCCGCGATTCCCCGCTTGACGTTCTGAAGCAGCTCGAGCTGCTTCTGATAGCTGTAGTCGAGCGTCTCGGCCGGATCCTCAGCGCGGTCGAGCAGCTTCGAAACCTTGGCCTTGACGACCGTGGACATGCGGCCGGTCAACCCGGGCATCTCATCCTCCTGGTCGGGTGCACGGCCAAGCGTATCCGACGCCGGGGCCCAGCGGTGAGATTCCGGAGATCGGCTACAGGCCGGGCAGGTAGCGCTTGTGGAAGTGCGGCGGCTGCACCTTCATGACCGGCCGCCATTCCGGGCCCGACAGACCGCCCGGATCGCCCTCGCGGCTGGTGTCGAGGCGGATCCCCGCGATGTCCATGTAGACGTGGCTCGGGTTCGTGAAGATCGTCATCCACTGACCCGTTCCGCTCGTCCCCCAGCTCATGAAGTCGCTCGAGTCCATCGGCGTCTTGATCAGGCTCGCCCCGTGCAGCGCGAAGGACACGGTGCCCGAGCAGTCGTAGCCCGACGCGATGAACGCCGCGTGGCCGCCGCCGTAGATGTACGGAAGCCCGACGATCAGGTTGCCGGCCCAGATCGCCGCCCGCACGGCGACCGGCGCGCCGAGCGGAGCCGCGGCCATCCCGTCGGGGAGGATCACGGCAACCGTGCCCGGCACGGTCGGCGTCACAGCCGGGTTCGGCTGGCCGAACGCCTGGCCACCCGTGTCCGCCTCGAGTTGGGCTGCCAGCGACTCGCCGGACGTCGTCGTCCCCGTCGACCCGGTCGACCCGGTCGAGCTGACGCTCGTCGTCGTGCCCGAACTCGAGGTCGTCGACGACTGCGAGGTTATGACCGGCGGCGCGTAGACCGCGCCCCCGGACGAGCTTGCCACGGCGGTCTTCGCGGCCTTCTTGGCCAGGGCGGCCGGCGCACCCGCCGCACCAATCCCGCATATCGCCAAGACGACGCAGATCGCTCGTGACCGCATCCAGCACCTCTTTCGTCGGCCTGCGGGGTTAGCTGACGGGCTAGCGCTGAAAGAGTCTGCGCTTCCGCGGAAGACCGCGAGATTCGCCCCAAACAACTTGGGTCCCCCGTTCTTTGGCTCCCTACCAAAGATTCGGCGTCTTGGCGCGAAAACCTACCAGACCGCAATACAGCGTGCAGATAAATTCCCAGGCCGGACCGACCGGCTCCTACGGATAGATCTGGGCGCCGGCCTCGTCGCAGATGATGATCGCGTCGACCGGGCAGTTCTGGGACGCCTCGACGATCATGTCGAGATCGGCCGCATCCGGGTCGATCACGTACGCGACGTTCTCGTCGTCGAGACCGAACACGGCCGGCGCCGTGTCGACGCAGTCGCCGAACCCGAAGCACAGCGTCCGGTCGACGTCGATCGCGATGCGATTGCGCGCTGAGACGTCGGTCATCGGCCGAAGGCTAGCCGGCAGGCCGACCGCCCGCTCGTCGCCAGCCAGACCGGGTCGGAGCCGTGGCGCGTATTGTCTCGCTCCGATGCGCGTCCCCAGAGCCCCGAAGGCACTGCGCCGGTCCGGCTCCCCCGGACCCGACCAGGCCGCCCCCCCGCCGCCGCCCCCGACCGAGCCGCCGCGCCCCCGCCGGCGACCCGGCCGCCGGCTGGTCCGCGGCGTCGGCAGCCTGCTTCGCATGCCGGTCGGCCTCGTCCGCCGGATCTCGATCCCCGCGAGCCTTCGCAACCCGACCTCGGCCGTCCTGCTCGGGGTGATCGTCGTTCTCCTGATCCTCGTCATCGTCGGTCGCGGCGGCAGCGGACTCGGGCTGGGCAGCTCGGCCGAGACCGGCGCGGTCGTCGACGGCCTGCCGCTGATCGCGACCAAGAACACGACGCGAATCGACGGGTCGACCCCGGCTGACGACGCGGCCGGCGTCGCGCTCGCCGTCTATCCCGGCGGCACCGAGCGCCCGAAGACGGTCGCCCTGGCCGACGCCGGAGACTGGCAGGCCGCGCTCGCCGCCACCGCCCTGATGAGCCCGCCGGTCCGCGCCCCGCTCCTGCTCAGCGACGGCGGCAGCCTGCCCGGGGCGACGAAGTCCGCCCTCTCGGCGCTCTCGCCGTCGAACGTGATCCGCGTCGGTGACACGGCCAGCCCGAGCGGGACCCGCTCGACCCAGATCACCGGGGCCAACCCGTACGCGATGGCCGCCAACGTCGCCGCCTACGTCGCCAAGGCCCGCGGATCGGTCGCCGACAACCGGGTCCTGATCGTCTCGGCCGACGACCCCCAGTACGCGATGGCGGCCGCCGCCTGGTCGGCCAAGTCCGGCGATCCGATCCTCTTCGTGACGAAGAACACCGTCCCACCCGAGACGCGCGACGCGATCGGCCGCCTCCAGCAGCCGCGAATCTTCGTCTTCGGACCCGGCAAGATCGTCGGCAAGCCGGCGATCGAGGTGCTGCTCAAGCTCGGCACCGTCCGCCGGATCTCAGGACCCGATCCGGTCACCACGGCGGTCGCCTTCGCCCGCTACCAGAACGGCACCTTCGGTTGGGGGCCGGTCAGGCCCGGACGCGGCCTGGTCGTCGCGAGCGATGCCACCCCGGTCGTCGCCGCGGCCGCCGCGGCCCTCTCGTCGAGCGGGACCTACGGCCCGCTCCTCGTGCTCGATCCCGGGTCGTCCCAGCTGCCGGCGAGCGTCGTCCAGTACCTGCTCGACAATCAGCCCGGCTACGCCACCGATCCGGCACGCGGGGTCTACAATCACGCGTGGCTGGTCGGCGACGGGCAGACGATCTCGTTGGCCGTGCAGGCCCGGATCGACAGCCTCTTGGAGATCGTGCCAGTGAGCGCACCCAACCCATCCGGATGAGCGAAGCCGAATCCCCCGCGCGCAGCGCCGCCGGCCACCAGGTCACGGTCGAGGACGTCCGCCAGCTGTTCGGCGCGTCGACCCCCCACTTCGCCCTCCAGCTGCGTGCGCGGATCGCCAAGCTGATCGCCCCGCTCCCGGCTGACGACCCGGCCCGGGTCCTCGGCCAGTCGGAGATCGACCGCCTCGAGCGGCTCGGCTTCGACGGTGAGCAGCGCGGCGGCGAGGCCCAGGACGGGCAGCGATCGCTCCCGTCGCTCTCCGGCTGAGCTCCAGCTCGGCCTCCGGCTCCAGCGCCTCCGGCTCCAGATCCAGGGCGGCCTCCGGGCGCCGGCGCACCGATTCCGGCGGGGACGCTGTCTATGCTCGAGACGCGATGCACGAACCGCTCGATTCCGTCGTGCCGGCCGGACTGTCAGGCTCGAGCCTGCCGGGTCCGTTCCCGGTCGGCCGGTACGCGGTCGGCCTGCGGGAGAAACTCCGCGGCTTCGCCCGGGTCCAGCTCGTCGGCGAGCTCGTCAACCTCCGACCGCCGACGGCCGCCCGCGTGTACTTCGACCTGCGGGATGCCGACGGGGCGGTCGCCTGCGCGATGTGGCGCGACGACTGGGACCGGCTCGGCCGACTGACCGGCGACCTCGTCGACGGCGTGAAGGTCGTCCTGGCCGGCGGGTGCGACTACTACCCGGGAAGCGCGACCTCGTCGCCGGCCTTCTCGTTCACCGTCAGCGACCTGAGAGTCGCCGGCGAGGGCGACCTGCTCGCGCAGATCGGCAGGCTCCGCCGCCGGCTCGCGGCCGACGGGCTCTTCGAGCCGCAGAAGCTGCTCGAGCGGAAACCGCTGCCGCGGACGATCGGCGTCGTCTGCGCGGAGACCGGCAAGGCCCGCGGCGACATCCTGGCCGGCCTGGATCGCCGGGGCTGGGCCGGCCGCCTGGTCTGGGCCTTCGCTCCGGTCCAGGATCGCCACGCCGCGCCGCGGATCGCGGCCGCCGTGCGAGACTTGGCGGCCGTCGGCGGGGTCGACGTGATCGTGATCGCCCGGGGCGGCGGCTCGCTCGTCGACCTGATGGCCTTCTGCGACGAGACGCTCTGCCGGACGGTCGCGCTCCTCCCCGTGCCGGTGATCGCATCGGTCGGCCACCACACGGACCTGACGCTGATCGACGATGTCGCGGCCGTCAGCTGCTCGACCCCGACCCACGCCGCCGAGGCGGCCGTCCCGGTCGACTGCCGGACCGCCCGGCCGGCCCTGGCGGCGGCCACGCGCCGGCTCGCAGACCACGGCCGGCGGGCCGTGCTCAGACGGGCGCGGGCGTTGGCGACGCTGTCGCGAGCCCCGGCCGAGCAGGTCGCCCGCCACCGGGTGACCCTCCACCAGCGGGTCCGCGAGCTCCGGGCCAGCCAGCGCCGCCGACTCGAATCGGAGGCCGAGCGCAACGCCAGGCGGGAGCTGGTGCTCGCCCGCAAGGGCCAGGCGACCGTCGTCGACTGCCGTCAGCGACGGCCGCACGAGCTCGAGCGCCTCGGGCTGGCCCTGTCGGCTCACCACCCCGAGCGAACACTCGACCGGGGCTACGCCGTCGTCGAGACGGCCGATGGCGAGCCGATCCAGACGGCCGCGGTCGCACGCCGGGCGATCGACGTCCGGCTGCGCTTCGCCGACGGCCGCGTGGCTGCGAAGATCACCGACGGATGAGCGCCGACCGACAGAGCCGACCGGTCGTGGCCGACGAGACCTACGAGAGCGCGTCGGCCCGCGTCGAGGAGATCATCCGCCGGCTCGACGGCGGGTCGGCCGGCCTGCGGGAGACGCTCGAGCTCGTCAAGGAGGGTCGCGGCCTGATCGAGTTCTGCGCGCGCGAGCTCGAAGCCGTCAGCAGCGGCCTCGAGGAACTGCGCCTCGAGGAGCTCGTCGAGCGTCTCGAGGCACCGTCGGCCCCGCGGACGAGGCCCGCATGACCACGTGGGACCTGGTCGCCGGGCTCCCGGTCACGATCGAGGGCTACGGCCTCGACCTGATGGAGCAGAAGGTCTCGAGCGACTTCGACCGCAAATCGACCGTGATCACGATTCACGGCGGCGGTCAGATCGGCGTCGGCGAGGACGTCACATACGACGCGGTCGACCACGACGTCCAGCAGAAGACCGGCCCGGTCCACGAGTTCGCCGGCGTCTGGACGCTCGGCGACTTCTGCGACCGCGTCGACGAGCTCGACCTGTTCGCGCAGGAGCCGGTCCGCTCGGTCTCCCGCCTCTACCGGCGATGGGCGTTCCACTCCGCGGCCCTCGACCTCGCCCTCCGGCAGGCCGGCAGGCCGCTCCATGCCGTGCTCGGACGCGAACCCCGGCCGGTCACCTTCGTCGTCTCGATCCGGCTCGGCGAGCCGGCCAGCCTCGACCCGGTGTGGACCCGTCTGGGCCGGTACCCGACGCTCCGCTTCAAGCTCGACCCGACCGCCTCGTGGACCGACGACGTGATCGCCGCGCTGGTCGAGACCGGCGCGGTCGACTCGGTCGACTTCAAGGGCCTCTACACCGGCACCGTCGTCGACAACCCGGCCGACCCCGACCTCTACCGACGGGTCGTCGAAGCCTTCCCCAACGCCTGGATCGAGGATCCCGCGCTGACCGACGAGACCAGCCGGGTGCTCGCCGCCCATCACGACCGGATCACCTGGGACGCGCCGATCCACGGCGTCGCCGACATTCGCGACCGGCCGTTCCCGCCGCGCATGGTCAACATCAAGCCGTCCCGCCTCGGCGGCCTGCGCCGGCTGCTCGACGCCTACGACTACTGCACGGCCGAGGCGATCGGGTGCTACGGGGGCGGCCAGTTCGAGCTCGGCCCGGGCCGCGGGCAGAACCAGTACCTCGCGTCGATGTTCCACCCCGACACGCCCAACGACATCGCTCCGACCGGCTACAACCTGCCCGACCCGGCCGACGGCCTCCAGTCGAGCCCGCTCGCGCCGGTCCCCGCTCCGATCGGCTTCCGCTGGGGGCCGCCGCCCGGCTGACGTCGGCGCCGGCCGGCCCGCCGGCGACGGCTCGTGGCCGATCTAGATCCGCTGGATCAGGGTGGCCGTGCCGAGCCCGCCGCCGCAGCACATCGTCACCAGACCGACCTCCTTGTCGGCCCGTTCGAGCTCGTGGACGAGCGTCGTGATCAACCGGGCGCCCGAGCAGCCGAGCGGATGGCCGAGGGCGATCGCCCCGCCGTTGACGTTGACGCGGTCCATCTCCGGCCGATGCTCGCGGGCCCAGGCGAGGACGACCGGAGCGAACGCCTCGTTGATCTCGATCAGGTCGATGTCGTCGATCGAGATCCCCTGCCGGCGGAGGATCTTCGCGGTCGCGGGGATCGGCCCCTCGAGCATCTTGACCGGATCGCAGCCGACCGTCGTCTGGTCGACGATCCGCGCCCGCGGCCGGACCCCGAGCCGGTCGGCGGCGTCCGCGGCCATCAGGAGGACGGCGGACGCGCCGTCGGAGATCTGCGACGACGTGCCGGCCGTGATCGCGCCGTCCGGCCTGAAGACCGGCTGCAGCGCGGCCAGGCCCTCCAGGCTCGTGTCCGGGCGGATCCCCTGGTCGGTGGTGAACGTCTCCGGCGGCGAGCCCGGCCCGGCGCTCACGGTGATCGGCAGGATCTCCCGCTCGAAGCGGCCTTCCCGGGTCGCCCGGTCGGCCAGCCGATGCGAGCGGACGGCGAACTCGTCGAGCTCGACCCGCGGGATCTCCCACTCGGCCGCGATCAGCTCGGCGCCGAGACCCTGCCCGACGATCTCGTGCCTGGCGAGCAGCTCGGTCGTGAGCGGGCTGCCGAACTCCTCCTGGGTCCGGGCCGTCGCGGCGAACGGGAGGTGCCCCATGTGCTCGACGCCGGCGCCGATCATCACGTCGTGGACGCCGGTCGCGATCAGCGCGGCCGCGAAGTTGACGGCCGACTGGGCCGACCCGCACTGGCGGTCGACCGTCGCCGCGGCCGTCTCGATCGGCAGCCCCTGCTCGAGCCAGGCGTTCCGGGCGATGTTCGTTCCCTGCTCGCCGAACTGGGCGACGCACCCGGCGAGCACGTCCTCGACCGTCGCCGGGTCGATCCCGGCCCGCCGGATGACCTCCGAATAGCAGGCGCCGAGCAGGTGGTTCGGGTGGACGTGCCGGTAGTACCCACGCCCGGGGTGGCCCCGGCCGATCGGCGTGCGGAGCGCTTCGACGATCACGACGTCACGGCCGTGGAGCGATCTCATCGACCCATTGTCGCGGCGCGCGCCGCCAACCGCGGCGGCCGGCGGCCGTCTCGTAACCTACGCCGCGTGGACGGACTGGGCGAGCGGCTGGGGATCGCTGGGAGCGGGGCGATCGCGTGCGGCGTGGCAGCGGTCGCCGCGGCCCGTGGTCCCGTCCTGCTCTGGGCCCGCTCGGAGTCCTCGGCCGGCCGGGCGCGGGGCGTGATCGACAAGCTCTGCGCGCGGATGCCCGACGACGTCGACCCGGCCAACGTCCGGGTCGTCACCGACCGCGACGCCCTCGGCGAGGCCAGCTTCGTGGTCGAGGCGATCGCCGAGGAGCTCGGCGCGAAATGCGAGCTGCTCGGCCTGCTCGACGGCGAGCTGGCCGGTGGGGCGATCCTCGCGTCGACGACGTCGTCCCTGTCGGTCGAGGTGCTCGGCCTCGCGAGCGGCCGGCCCGCCCACTTCTGCGGCCTCCACGTCTTCAACCCGGTCACCCGGATGGCGCTCGTCGAGCTGGCCTTCCCGACCGCCGCGACCGACGACACGAGGACGCGTGCGCTCGCCCTGTGCGGCGCGCTCGGCAAGACCGCCGTCGCCGTCCCCGACGTCGCCGGGTTCGTCGTCAACCGGCTGCTGTTCCCCTACCTCTTCGACGCCGTCCGCCTGCTCGAGCAGACCGGCATGCCGGCGGCCGACATCGACGACTGCATGCGCCTCGGCGCGGGTCACCCGATGGGTCCGCTCGCCCTGCTCGACCTCGTCGGCCTGGACGTGTCGCTGGCGATCGGTCTGGCGATCGACGCGGACGTGCCCCAGCTGGTTCGGGACCTCGTCGCCGGCGGAGCGCTCGGCCGCAAGAGCCGCCGCGGCTTCCACGTCTACGCGTGATCTTTAGCCGGCCTTTGGAACTCCTTAGGTTGGCTTGAAGGTGCCGGCACATACTCCCTGTGCGACACATACCTCGCAACCGCACCTCCTCCCAGAAGCACCCAGCTAGCGCCCCGGCCCCGGGGCGCTAGCCATTTAAGGAGCAAGCCTACCTGGAGGCGGTCCGGCGGGCGGCAGTTGCGGATCGGCTCAAGGATTTACCTGGGCTTCGTCTCTTTTTAGCCTCGATTGAGGATCCCGGCGGATACTTCCTTTGCGACACATACCCTCGCAACCGCACCTCCTCCCGAAGCACCGCTAGCGCCCCGGTACCCCCCCGGGGCGCTAGCTCCTTAACGGGTCGTGCGCCGCTCGCCGCGAGGCCGGGTGCCGGTCGGCGGGGGCCGGACCCAGGAGGGCGGGCAGGCCCGCGAGCCCTATGACGTGGGTGCGGCGGACGGCGCGCCGACCGCCCGGCGGCGGCGCTCTCGAATCCGCACGGCGACGATCCGATTCTCGCGGACCGACTCGACCCGCAGCTCGAAGCCGTTGACGTCGACCTTGTCGCCCCGCTTCGGCAGCCGGCCGAGGTCGTTGAAGACGAGGCCGCCGACCGAGTTGTACGCGTCGCTGTCGGCCGGCAGGGCGATTCCGTGGTCGGCGAGGTCCGAGACGGCGACGTGGCCGCGGACGAACCAGTCGCCGTTGGCCAGCCGTCGGACGTCGCCGCCGGCGGGGTCCGTCTCGTCGGTGATCTCGCCGACGACCTCCTCGACGATGTCCTCGACCGTGACGATCCCGGCGACCCGGCCGTACTCGTCGACGACGACGGCGAGCGAGCTCCGCTGGCGTTGGAGATCGGCCAGGAGGTCATCGAGCGGTTTCGTCTCGGGCACGATCGGCGCCTCGCGGACCAGCGACTCGATCGACGCCTCGGGTCCCTCGGCCATCAGCACCCGCGAGAGCGAGTTGGCATGGACGAGGCCGCGGATCCGGTCCTGGTTCTCGTCCTCGGTGACGACCAGCCGGGTGTGGCCGGACGAGATGCACCGGCGCAGGGCGGTCTCGACGTCCTCGGAGATGTCGACCGTCACGACGGCCGGGATCGGCGTCATCACCTGGCGGGCCTCCTGCTCGTGGAGGTGGAAGACGCCCGAGAGCATCGTCGCCTCGTTGGCCTCGAGCTGTCCACCGGCGTGGGATTCGCGGATCAGCCGCTTGAGGTCATCAGGCGAGCCGCCCCGCTCGGCCCGGATGCTCGGATCGACGCCGAGCATCCGCAGAATCCGGTTGGACGTCGCGCTGAGGACGAAGATGAACGGCGTGAATGCGACCCGCGACCACTGGAGCGGACGGGCGATCCGCCGGGCGACGCCCTCGGCCCGGTCGATCGCGTACAGCTTCGGGACGAGCTCGCCGGCGACGATCTGGGTGCTCGTGATGATCAGGTAGGCGACGATCACCGCGATCACGACGGCCGCGCCGTGCTCGTGATGGCCGACGATCGACTCGAGCAGATGCGACAGCGCCCCCTCGCCGATCGCCCCGATTCCGATCGACGCGACCGTGATGCCGACCTGGCAGGTCGAGATGTACTCGTTGATCTTCTCGAGCTGGCGGACGGCCAGGGCCGCGCCCCGGAGGCCGCGCTCGCGGGCCTCCTCGAGCTTCGACCGGCTCGACCGGACGAGCGAGTACTCCGCGATCACGAAGAACCCGTTGAGTGCGACCAGCACAATGGTCGCCCCGACCAGGAGCCAGTTCAACGGGGGGGCACGCTCGTGCCGGAGATACTTCGAGGAGGTTCGTCGTTCATCGAGGGAGCGGCGCGACCTACGGTAGCAGGGCGTCGATCTCCGCCGCAAGCGCGAAGTCCGCGCCGGTCAGCCCGCCGGCCGAATGGGTCGAGAGCGTCAGGCGGACCCGGTTCCACCCGTGGACGAGGATGTCCGGGTGGTGGTTGGCCTGCTCGGCGACGACCGCCACGGCGTCGACGAGGGCGATCGCCGCGACGAAGTCCGACAGCTTGCAATCGCGGACGATCGCGTCGCCGTCGCGGACCCACCCGTCGACCCCCGTCAGGTGGGCTTCGATCTGCTGGTCGTCGAGGGTTTCCATACAGTTGATCGGTGCGGATCGTCAGTCTCGTGCCCCACGCCACCGAGCTGCTCTTCGCGCTCGGCCTTGGTGATCAGGTTATCGCCGTCACGCACGAGTGCGACTATCCGCCCCAGGCGATCGGCCTGCCGCGGGCGACGCGGGACATGCTCGAGCCCGGGCTGACCAGCCTGGAGATCGACGCGGCCGTCCGCGACCGGACCGAACAGGGCCTCAGCATCTACGAGCTCGACGGCGACCTCGTCCGCCGGCTCGCGCCCGACCTGATCGTCACCCAGGCGCTCTGCCCGGTCTGCGCCGTCTCCTACGAGGACGTCGCCGCGCTCGCCGCGACGATGCCGGCCCGGCCACGCGTGATCGCGCTCGACCCGCACACGCTCGGCGAGACGCTCGGCGACGTCCGCACGCTGGCCGAGGCGACCGGCCGGCGGGACGCCGGCATCGCGCTGATCGCCAGGGTGGCCGGCCGGATCGACCGAGTCAGGCTGGCCGTCCGCGGCGCCGACCGACCGCGGGTCGCGGCGATCGAATGGTTCGACCCGATCTACGTCGCCGGCCACTGGACGCCCCAGCTGATCGAGCTCGCCGGCGGCGAGGACGTCCTCGGCGGGCCGGGCGAGCCGTCCGAGCAGTCCAGCTGGGACCTGCTCGCCCGGGCGAAGCCGCAGGTCGTCGTCGCGATGCCCTGCGGCTACGGAGCCGCCCGGGCCCGGATCGAGGCGACCGGACACGTCGACCGGCTGCGGGCGACCGGCGCCGACCGGGTCGTCGCGGTCGACGCCGCGTCCTACTTCTCGCGGCCCGGCCCCCGGCTGGTCGACGGCCTCGAGCTGCTGGCCCACATCCTGCATCCCGAGCTGGCGCCCCAGCCGCCGGATCAGATCCTCGAGGTGGCGCTCTGATCCGGCGGACGGTGCTCTACCTGCACTCGTCGGCCGGCGCCTACGGAGCCGACCGCCAGCTCGCGCTGATCGCGACCGGCCTCGACCCGGCCCGCTATCGACCGGTGGTGCTGCTCGCCCAGGACGGACCGCTCGTCGGCGAGCTGCGGGAGGCCGGCGTCGAGACCGAGGTCGTGCCGCTGGCCGTCCTGCGCCGCAGCGAGATCTCGGCCGGCGGCCTCGCCCGCCTCGGCCTGCGGATCGCGACGACGACCGGCCTGGCCCGGCGACCGGACGTCGCGCTCGTCCACTCGAACACGTCGGTCACCCTGTCCGGCGCGCTCGCCGCCCGGCGGGCCGGCGTGCCGCACGTCTGGCACGTCCGGGAGATCTACACCGAGCGAACGTGGCCGGCCTACCGCCGGGTGCTGGGCACCGCGGACTCCCTGCCGTGTGTATCGGCCGCCGTCCGCGCCCAGTTTCCCGAGCGGTCGCCGGCCGTCGTCGTCGGCGACGGCGTCGCGATCCTCGGCCCGCCGGCCAACCCTCAGCCGCCGGTGGCCGGCGGCCCGCTCGTCTGCGTCGTGCTCGGCCGGATCTCACCCTGGAAGGGCCAGGCCGTCCTGCTGCGGGCGATCGCCCAGGTCCCCGGGACGATCGCCGTCGTCGCCGGGGACGCCTGGTCTGGTCAGGAGCACCGGGAGGTCGAGCTCCGCGACCTGGCGAGCGGGCTCGGGATCGCCGACCGAGTTCGCTTCGTCGGCTTCGTCGCCGATCCCCGGAGCCTGTATGCCGCGTCTAGCGTCGTCGTCGTCCCGTCGACCCGGCCCGACCCCCTGCCGAACGCCGCGCTCGAAGCCGCGGCGGCCGGCTGCTGCGTCGTCGCCAGCGCGCACGGCGGCCTGACCGAGATCGTCCGTGACGGGGAGACCGGCCTGCTCGTCGCCCCGGACGACCCGGCCGCCCTGGCCGGGGCGCTGCGCCGCCTGGCCGGGGATCCCGGGCTGCGCTCGCGGCTGGCGCGGGCCGCGGCCGACGATGTCGGCCGCCGCTACGCGCCCGGCCTGCTGCTCGAGCGAGTCCAGGACCTCTACGACAGGCTGCTCACGGCCCGAAGCTGAAGCCGGCCGCGGCGGCCGGAACCTGGGCGTGGGCGACGGCGATCGCCACGCCCACGGCGACCACGCCGAGCACGACGCACCCGGCCAGCCCGAGCAGCGGCGACCGGCGGCGGTCGCCGAGACCCAGCGCGAGGGCCGCCAGCCCGCCGCCGATCAGCCCGCCGATGTGATCGCCGATCGAGATGTTCGGCAGGGCGACGCCGAGCACGAGGTTGATCAGGATCAGGGCGGGGATGCCGCTGTCCATCGGGTTGATCCCGCGCGCCCGCATCTCGACGATCGCGGCCCCCGCGAGCCCGAAGACGGCCCCCGACGCGCCAAGCGACGCGCTGTACTGCGACACGCCGACCATCGCGCCGGCCGAGCCGAAGAGCAGGGCGACCGTGTAGATCGCGACGAACTTCACCTTCCCGAGGGCCGGCTCGAGCATCTGGCCGAGCACATACAGGAGATACATGTTGAAGCCGATGTGGAGGAGGTTCTCGTGGAGGAAACCGGCCGTCACCAACCGCCAGTACTGATGGCTGACGGCGATCGTCTCGGCCGACAGCACGCCGTTCTGGATCACCTTGCCGCCGGTCGGACCGCTCAGCGTGAAGTGGCCGCTGGCGAGGAAGACGACGCAGTTGATCGCGATCAGCGCCCGGGTCGCCTCGATCCCGCCGGAGACGACGTTACGCATCGTCCGCACCGGCGTCCGCTGGCGAGCGCACTCGGGACAGCGCATCCCGACCGGCGTGGTCGTCATGCAGTCGGTGCAGATCGGCCGCCCGCAGTTCGAGCACGAGACCCGCGTCTCGCGCGAGCTGTGGCGGTAGCAGGTCTCCATGCCGGGCAGGACGCTACCAGCCGCAGTCGACCGCCCGGCCGCGGGCCGACCGGCCGACGCCCGCCGGCCGGCGTCCTAGTCGAGCGACGCGCGAATCACCGGTTGGCTCGTC
>DATAUX010000216.1:0-10717 GCA_036268015.1 Solirubrobacteraceae bacterium
CTAACGCTCCGGCCGGCCGCACCCGTGGGTCGGTCTCGAGCCGGGGCCGCGGGCGGCCGGTGGTGTCAACACGAAGGGGAGACCAGGATGACACTCAGCACAGGACGCCGCAGGCAGTTCGCGATCATCGCGACTGCGGCCGGTCTACTCACGGCCGCCGCCGTCGGGCCCGCGACCGCCGGCGCCAGCCCGCCCTCGCGGCCGCAGGCGACTCCCGCCGGCGAGACGTGGTGCGCCGATCCGGGGGTGCTCGAGATCGCCAACAGCGAGACCGAGACCTGCTATTCCGACGCCGGCAACTGGGGCGCCGACATGAGCGGCGTCGACTACCTCGCGTCCGGCAACAACGCCGGGTATCTGATCTACCAGAACAACACCGGCGACTGGACGTTCCCCTTCTCGAAGTGGATGGTCTACTCGCTCGGGGATCTTGACGTGATCGGCGTCCACATCAACTGAACACCGCCGACCCGCCCGGGTCGCGTCGTCGCGACGCTGATCCGGGCGGCTCAGCAACGGCCGACCGCCGGCGTCGCTCCCGGCCAGACGCGGATTCCCGGCAGCCAGGCGACGGCCGACGCGAAGCGGACCTTGTACCACCGGGTGCTCGTCCGGCCGTTCTCCGACCTGACCAGCGTGCCGTCCGGTAGGTAGCACTCGGCGGTCAGCTCGTCGCCGTGGCGCGCATATCCGACGACGTTGCCCCGCACATAGGTCGCGTACGGGTCGCGGGCCAGGCCCATCCGGCATGACGCGAGCCGGGAGTGCTGGCAGGCGGTCTCGGCGTCGTAGACCCTGATCCGCGCGTCCCGGCGCCCCGCCGATCCCCCGCGGCCGATCACCCCGAGCGCCGCTCCGCCGGCCGCGAGCCCGCCGGCCAGCACAGCGGCCGCGACTCGCGGCGCCGCCCTCCTCCACAGCCTCCGCCTCGCTCGCCCGCCCACCGGCCGCCGGACGGCCGCGTCGGAGTGCTTGGTCTCGACTGCGCTGATCCGCGGTAGCAGCGCCTTGGCTGAGTGGGGCCGGCGGGCGACGTGATCGGGGGCCAGGCAGTCGGCGATGATCGACCGCCAGTCAGGCGGGAGCTCGTCGGCGAGGCGCAGCTCGGACTGCCCATCGGCGTAGGCCTGGGCCGCGGCCGTCCGCGCGCGCGCCGTCGTTCCCGGGAACGGGTACATGCCGCCGGTCAGGATCTGGTGGGCCGTGACCCCGAGCGCCCAGATGTCACCCGTCGTGCGGGTCGCGACACCCCGCTCGCCGATCCGCTCCGACCACCATTCCGGCGGGAGGAAGTCCGACGAGCCGAGCCGCGGGGCGTAGGCGTGAGTGCCCTCGAGCTCGCGGGCCAGTCCGAAGTCGCCCAGGCGGACGGATCCGTCGGCCATCAGCAGGACGTTGCCCGGCTTGAGGTCCCCGTGGACCCAGCCGAGGCCGTGCATTCCGACGAGCGCCTCGCAGATCTCGCGGATCAGCCGCCCCGCGTCCGGCGCCGGGTCCGGCGGGCAGGCCGCGTCGAGCAGTCCCTTCAGGCTCGTGGCCGCTCGCTCCATCGCGAGCACCACGGCCCCGTCGAGCGTCGGCTGGTCGGGGTCGTCGATCACGAAGACCTCGAGTGTCCGGATCAGCCGCGGGTGGTCGGCCCGCGCGCTGAAGGCGACCTCGTGTCCCGCGCCCTCCCACAGGTCGGCGCGCTGCCCCTGGGCGAGGCCACCGGTCGGCAGGATCTTGAGCGCCGCGTTCGCCTCGGCAGCCGCGCCGCCAGTCCCGCCGGTGGATCGGCGGGCGGCATAGACGCTTGCCCAGGCCCCCGACGCGATGTGCCCGACGATCTCCCAGCCGGCCGCCCGGTATCCGAGGGGAACGCCGCCCGGCAGCTGCGCCATCCTCAGCGCGGCCGGACGGCGGGCCGGAGCGGGAGCAGGCGTAGATGCTCGTCGCGGACGAGGCCGAAGCGCAGCGCGATCGCCACCAGCGCCTCGCGCTTGGCCTCCAGCCGGCTGCCGGATCCCGGCTGTGGCTGCTTGACCCGCAGCTTCGTGATCGCCAGGTAGTCGATGTGATAGTTGACGGCCGTGCGCGTCAACCCTCCGCACGCGGCGTGCGGGCGCAGGCGGTCGACGATCTCCGCCGCGCTCGGCAGTGCGACGGTCGACCCGTCGCGCAGCCGCGGCTCGCAGAGCGCCACGAGCACGAGGAAGTACTTGGCGGTCTCGTCGAGCGGAAAGGCCGCCGCCGTGCGCTCGCCGCCGACCGCGCCCGCCCCTTCGGTGTCGGCGGCGTACGAGTGCTGCGGCGAGAAGACGAGGAAGCTCACCGGGCCATCGGTGACCGGCAATGACACGCGGGCGAACTCGAACGGGACGGGTGCGGCAAGGCGCCGCGGCGAGATCGTCAGGTACTCGCCTGCTCCCTCCGGGTTGTCGACCACGTAGGTCTTGTCGCTCGTCAGGTTGCTGATCAGCCAGTAGTCCTCGACGACCGTGATCTCGCCAGCCAGGCGTGCCACCCCGGTGTCGGCGAGCGTGACCTCGACGTCGCAGTCCGGTGCTCCCCGGCCGAAGCGCAACGTCTCTCCCGGCCCGACGTTGACGACCTGTGGCGGGTCGACACCGTCTGGCGCCGGCACCTGGACGAGGATGGTTTCCATGCGACGGATCCTCCTTGTGTCTCGACTGGCATCACGCGAGCGCCGTCGACAGGTAGTCGAATGACACCGGCGAGTCCGGCCCCTGGTCGGGCGCTCCCCGGACGAGCCGCTGCTGCGATCGCGCAGTTCGAGCGGCCATTGACACGACTGACAGCGCTTGATCGCGCCTAAGGTAACGCAGTCCCGCGGGGCCTTGTGTGACGTCCGTCACACAAGGCATCGCGACGCGTCGAGGGTGTCGCTCGACTGCCCGAACAGATGTGGGGGCGTCTGGAGCGCCGGCCGCCAGGTTGAGCGACCTCGGTCGCCCTCGCCCGCCACCGATCCGGCCGGCGCGCTGCCGCCGACGCCGGCCGTCCATCCGTCCCGGGTTCCATCGCGAATCTTCCTCACCCGAACGGCGCCTGTCCGGGCCGGAGGCTGCCGTCCTCGTACGGCGTGGCGACGGTGACGAACGTGGTCGGAATGGTGAGCAACGCCGTGCGCGAAGGAGGCACGGCAGTTCGCCGCGATGGCGCGACCGCCGATCCGGCCCAAGGAAGCCGGCCGGGCGCCCAAGGTCCGGCGGTCCGGGCCGGCCAGGTGCTCCGTATCCCCCTGTCGATCGAGAATCCGGATGCCCAGGCGATCGACCAACTCGAGTTCACCGCGCTGGCCGTGAAGGGCGACGGCACTGCGGGTGGGACGCCGCTCGGGGTTGGCTCGCTGCGCTTCGAACCGGCCACGATGACGATCGCCGCCCACGATTTCGAGAAGCTCACCGTCTTCGTCGACACCCGCCCGGAGACGGCGCCCGGCCCCTACGAGGCCGCGATCGGGCTCGGCGGGTCCCGGCCTGAGATCAACGTGCGCTTCGCCGTCGTCGGCGCCGACCACTGACCCGTGGTGGCCCCGCCGTAGGACCTCGCCGGCTGTTGACGAAAGTCACGGCTCGCGGTGCTCGTCGTCCTCGATCAGGCCTCGAGTCGCCGCCCAATGGCTGATCTCGTGTCGTGAGCTGAGCTGGAGCTTGCGCAGGACCGCCCCCACGTGCGACTCGACGGTCCGGGCGCTGATCCCCAGCCGCAGCGCGATCCGCTTATAGGCGTAGCCGCGGGCGAGATGGTGGAGAACCTCCCGCTCGCGGGGAGTCAGCGTGTGCAGCGGATCCTCCGCCGCGACGGGCGGAGCCGCGACGGCCGCAGCGGCGACCGCCTGCGGCGCGGTGAACGCCTGGAGGACGAAGGCCGCGAGGCGCGGACTGAAATACGCATCCCCGGCGGCGACCTGCCCGACCGCTTCGACGAGGGCGGCAGTGTCGATCGTCTTCGTCACGTACCCGAGCGCTCCCGCCCGGATCATCGGGACGACGTCGTCGGCCGCGTCGGACACCGACAGCGCGAGCACGCGCGGCGGGTCCGACGTCCTCCCCAGCGCGTGGAGCACCGCCAGGCCGCCGCCATCGGGCAGGTGGACGTCGAGCAGGACGACGTCGGGGCGCGTCTCGCCGATCACGGCGATCGCGTCGGCCGGGGCCGCCGCCTCGCCGACGATCTCGAAATGGCCGGCGAGCTCGACCCGGACCCCGGCCCGGAACAGCTGGTGGTCGTCGACGACGACGACCCTGATCCGCCGGGCCGGATCGCCTCGGCCGGCGGGGTCGCCACCCGGGACCCCACGACTCATCGCGGGCCGCCGATCCTCAGCGCGACCTCGGTGCCCTCGCCGGGCACCGACTCGACACACGCGCTGCCGCCGACCCCGGCCATCCGTCCGACGATCGCATCGCGAATCCCCCGGCGCTCGGACGGCACGTTCTCGAGCTCGAAGCCGCCGCCCTCGTCCCGGACGAAGACCTCGGCCCGGCCGGCTCCAAGCTCCGCGAAGACGAACACCCGGACGGCGCCGGCATGTCGGGCCGCGTTGCGCAGGGCCTCGCGGGCCGCGGCGGCCAGCGCCTCACCCGCGGGGTCGAGTCGCCGGTCTCCGATGATCGAAAGCTCGACCGTGATCTCCTGCTCGTCCTCGACGCCGGCCACGACCGCCCGCAGGGCGGCGCTCAGCGTCTCGCTGGTGAGCTCGGTCTCGCCGGCCATCCACGCCCGGAGGGCGTGCTCCTGACGGCGGGCCAGCCGGGCGACGGCGATCGGGTCGTTCGCCTGGCGCTGGACGAGGGCCAGCGTCTGGAGCACCGAGTCGTGGAGGTGGGCCGCGAATCGCTGCCGTTCGTCCTCGCGTGCCTGCTCGGCCTGGTCGTGGTCGATCCGCGTCAGCGACGCGATCAGGAGGGGCGTGCCGATCACGACCGCCGCCCCACCGGCGATCAACACGAGCAGGAGGACCTGGAGAGCGCCGTTGTTCGCCACGTACCGCCCGGCGACGCCGATCCCGAGGAAGCCGGCCCAGGCGATCAGCAGGACGCCCGCCACGGTTCGCCACGGCATGCCGTTTGCGGTGCCCGGCCGGCCCGTCATCCGCTGCCACGGCGCGCCGGCTGCCGACCGCGCGGTGCTCAGCCGGGAGCGCATCGAGTCGGCGATCAGCACCAGGCCGCCGGTGACGGCGAGCGTCATCAACGCCAGCGGGACGACCGCCGACCGTCCGCGACCCCAGACCGCGGCGACGAGCCGCAGGCCGGGGACGTCCGCGAGATACGAGTGAGTGCCCAAGCCCGTCTGCCGGAAGACCGACCAGCCGAGCGCCAGGAGCGCGAGCAGTCCGACCGTCGTCGGCGCCGCGTGGCGTCGGACGGCCACGGTCGCCCGCGGCAGGAGCAGGAAGACGGCGACGACGACTCCCGACAGGGCGACCGACACCGCGAGCACGTCGTGGTTCGGCGTCGCCAGTCCGATCGCCAGGCCCAGGATCTGGGCGGCCCCGGCGAGCGCCGTCGCCCGCCACGCCGGATCGCCGGCCCGCACGCCGAGCCCGGCTCTCGTCAGCCCGGTCATCGTCCGCCCCGTCCGCCGGACGACGACGACTGCGCGGCCTTCGTTCCAGCCGGGTGTTTCGCCCGCGCCGCCTTCGTTCCAGCCGACCGCTTCGCCCGCGCCGCGGCAGATCTGGTCGCCGAAGCGGATCCGGTCGCCTTCCTGCCGGCGTGCGCCGTCGTCGGTGAGCCGGCTGACCCACCCACCCTGGCTCGAGCCGACCCGGTCGATCGCCCGCCGACCGACGGGGTCGTCGGCGCGGACGGGGCCGTGGGTGCCGGCGGGGCGGTCCCGCCGGTCTCATACGACCCGTTCACCGGCTGATACGGCGGCAGGCTGTACGGCCCCTCGGCTGGGATCGCCCGCGCCGGCGCACCCCCGGCCGGCTGGGACCCGCTGGCTCCGCACGGGCCCGGGAGGAGCCGGTCGACCGCGGCCGCCGAGGCCGACTGGACCCGCCGGCGCAGGAGCCAGCCGTCGATCAGGCGGCGGGCTGCGGCCCGGGGCGTGCCGGCGACGTCCGGACGCGGTTCCAGGGTCACCGGATACCCCGGCCAGTCCGGCTGGCTCTGGGGGTCGACATCGTCTGCATAGTCCCTGACATAGAGGCTCCCGCCGGCCGAGTGGAAGTAGATGTGAAGAATCGGGCTGCCGGGGGTCGGGCTCGGCACGTTCCCGTCCTCGCCGGCCCGCGAGCCCTGGATGTCGCCGAACAAGGTCACTCCCGAGTACGGGGTGACCCGCCCGGTGAGGGCCGACGCGACGCGCGCGGCGAACGGGACGACGTCGTAGTCGAGGTCGACGTACACGCACCTGTTGGCCGGCAGGGCGACGATCGTCCGCCGGATCCCCGCATCGATCCGCAGGGCGACGTTCCCGGTGGCCGGGAACGTCGTGTGTCGAAGATCGACGACCAACGACCCCAGCCCTGAGCTGTAGCCGGCCCCGGGGATCTCGGCGACAGACTGGGGCGCGATCGCGACGTTCCGGGTCTCGGGGGCGAGCCGGACGCCGCCGATCGACATCGACAGGGCCGGGAGGGCGAGGGCCGCGACCGGCAGCAGAGCCCAGCCGACGCCGACACGCGGCCAACCCGCGAGGGCGGCGACGAGGATCACGGCCGCGATCGCCAGTACGCCCCAACCGAAGCCGAAGATCGTCGCCGCCGAGCCGACGGCCGCCAGCGTCGCCAGGCCGACGCACGCGGCGCAGGCCTGGGCGAGCACGACGATCCCGCGGGTCCCCGGCTCGTCGTCGCCCTCGGCCGGGATGATCAGCCAGCACGCGAGGTAGGCGAGGACGCCGACTCCGCCGACGAGGGCGGCCAGCCCGAAGGCCGTGCGGACCGACCGCGCCGGGAGGTTCCGGTGACGGGCGATGCCCGCGCACACGCCGGCCAGCCAGCGTCCGTCCCGGCCGCGGGTCAGCGGAGCCGGCAGGCCCGGCCGGGATCCGGTCGGCCCACCGTCGGCCGGGGCATCGGTCTGGGGGGTGGTCGACATGTTCGGGATTGTCGTGGCCGCCCGGCGGATCCGGTAGGCGGAATGTCCCGCAGACGACTCCGGGATCTGCCGGAGGCCGTCCACGACCTCCGCAGGCGGGCAGGGGGGAAACCCGACCGTCGACTAGAATGCGCGGGCGCCGGAGGTCTGGACTCGCGGGCGCCACCCGAGCATGCCCGAGCCCGCAGACCACGCCACCGAGAAGAAGATTCGTGTCGTGGTCGCCAAGCCCGGCCTCGACGGGCACGACCGGGGCGCGAAGATCATCGCCAGGGCGCTGCGGGACGCGGGCATGGAGGTCATCTACACGGGCCTGCACCAGACGCCCGAACAGATCGTCGAGACGGTGATCCAGGAGGACGCCGACGCCGTCGGCCTGTCGATTCTGTCGGGCGCCCACATGACGCTCGTCCCCCGGATCGTCGACCTGCTCAAGGCGCAGGGGATCGACGATGTCGTGGTCACCGTCGGCGGGACGATCCCGGCCGACGACATTCCCGAGCTCAAACGGCTCGGCGTGGCCGAGGTCTTCACGCCGGGCGCGCCGACCCAGGCGATCATCGACTTCATCCGGGAAGCCGTCGCCGCAGTAGGCTGACCCGTCGTTCGACGGGTTCGACTGACTCGTCAGTCAACGACGGATGTACGATGGGCCGAGAGCAATTCCCCTTGGGCATGAGGAGTCACCAATGAAAATCTGCGTCCTGGTCAAAGAGGTGCCGGACGCCGCCGTCCAGAAGCGGATCGACCTGGCCACCGGGCGGATGGACCGCAGCGGAGAGCGGAACCTCAACCCGTACGACACGCACGCGATCGAGGCGGCGATGCAGATCAAGGAGGGCGGCGTGCTGGAGATCGACGAGATCGTCGCCGTGACGATGGGTCCGTCGACGGCGGTCCGCGCCCTCCACAAGGCGGTTTCGCTCGGGGCCGACCGGTCGGTTCATCTCAGCGACGACGCGCTCGCCGGGTCCGACGTCGCGGCGACCGGCTACGCGCTGGCCGAGGCGCTCCGCAGGGAGGCCCCGGACATCGTGCTGCTCGGCCAGCAGTCCGACGACGGCGAGTGCTACACGGTCGGGGCGGTCGTCGCCGACCACCTCGAGATGCCGTCGCTGACCCAGGTCATCAAGCTGGACGTCGAGCCCGCGGCCGACGGCGTCCCCGCCCGCCTGCTGTGCGAGCGCCAGGCCGAGTACGGGTACGACACGGTCGCGGTCGAGCTGCCGGCCGTGATCTCGGTCGGCGACGCGATCAACGAACCGCGGTACCCGTCGCTGAAGGCGATCATGGGAGCCAAGAAGAAGCGGCTCGACACGCTGTCGGCGGCCGACGCCGACCTCGACCCGACGAAGATCGGCGGCGAGCACTCGGGAGCCCGGTGGACGGCGGCCAAGGCGCCGCCGAAGAAGGCGGCGGGAGAGATCATCGAGGACGAGGACACCGCCGAGACGGTCGACCAGATCGTCGCCTGGCTGGCCGAGAGGAAGCTGATCTGATGAGCAAGGACATCCTGGTCTACGCGCTGCACTACGACGGCGCGTTCAACAAGAACTCGCTCGGTGCGGTCAGCGAGGCGGTCCGCCTGGCCGGCGAGCTCGGTGGCGAGGCGAAGGCGATCGTCGTCGGCGAGACGGCGAGCACCGAGCTGTGCGCGAGCCTCGGCCACTACGGCGCGACCAAGGTCTACCGGGTCGCCGGGCCGGAGGGATTGGCCCAGCCGGTCGTCGACGCGATGGCGCAGGTCGTCAGGGCCGAGGGCATCGGCTACGCCGTCTTCGGCGGCGGGCTGCTCGGCTTCGAGATCGGTGCCGGCCTGGCGGCGCGGCTGGACGCGGGCGTGGCGATGGAGGTGACGGGGATCCGTGTCGAGGACGGCAGGCTGATCGCCGAGCGGCCGATTCTCGGCGACACGGCGATCTCGGAGATCTCCTACCGCAGCGACGTCGGGATCGTGATCGCCCGGCTCAACGCGTTCGAGATCGCCCCGGCCGGCGACGGCGAGGCCGAGGTCGAGGACGTCGCAGTCGAGTTCTCGGCCTTCTCGACCCGGGCGACGATGATCAGCCGGGGCGAGCAGCGGGGGGCCGACGTCGACATCGAGGGCGCCGACATCCTCGTCGCCGGCGGCCGGGGCCTCGGCCGGGCGGAGGGCTTCGAGCTGTGCGAGGCGCTGGCCGCGGCACTCGGCTCGAACAGCGCGGTCGCGGCGACCCGGGCGGTCGTCGACGCCGGGTGGTACCCGTATGCGGCGCAGATCGGCCAGACCGGAAAGACCGTCGCGCCGAAGCTCTACCTGGCGGCCGGGATCTCCGGGGCGATCCAGCACAAGGTCGGGATGCAGGGGGCGGAGAACGTCGTCGCGATCAACAAGGACGCGAACGCGCCGATCTTCGAGTTCTCGGACCTCGGCGTGATCGGCGACCTCAACAAGATCCTGCCGAAGTTGACCGAGGCGCTCAAGAGCCGGGCGGGCTGAGTGTCGGACGTGGGACTCCCGACCGCCGCGGGCGCCGTCCCGGCCAGCGCCGGTTCACGAACACCGTTCGTTTCGAACGCTGTTCGTTTCGAACGCCGTTCGTCGGACCCGGCGAAGACCGTCCGCCACGGCGGCGGGCGGGCGGCCGGCCGAGATCGGCCCCGACCGTGAGCCTCGACCCCCACGACAAGGCGCTCGCCCCGGCCGACTATCCGCCGCCGGTCGACCCGGCAGGGGAGTTCGTCAAGCCGACGCTGGATCCCCAGGACGACCGGATCGAGGTCGGCGTCGCGATCGTCGGCGGCGGGCCGGCCGGCCTGGCTGCCGCGATCCGCCTGCTCCAGCTCCTCGAAGGCGACCCCGACCTGCTCGAGCGGCTGGGCGAGGTCCCGGTTGCCGTGATCGAGAAGGCGAAGGCGTGCGGCGCCCACAACCTGTCGGGCGCGGTGATCCGTCCCGGCCCGCTCGAGGAGCTCTTCCCCGACCTGACCCGTAGGGACTGGCCGAGCTACGGGGAGGTCCCGGGCGAGGCGGTCTACTTCATGGCGAGCGACAGGCGGGCGATCCGCCTGCCGGTCGTCCCGCCGAACTTCCGCAACCACGGCAACCAGATCGTCTCGGTCTCCGAGCTCTGCCGGTGGATGGCCGACCGGGCGGAGGAGGCCGGCGCGTACGTCCTGACCGAGACGGCAGCCAGCCAGCTGCTCGTGACCGACGGCGTCGTCCGGGGGATCCGGTCGGGCGACAAGGGCCGCGGCCGGGACGGCGAGCCGCAGCGGAACTTCGAGCCGGGGTCGGACGTCACGGCAAGGGCGACGGTCCTCGCCGAGGGCGGCTGGGGCCACCTGACGGGGGCGGCGATCAGGCATTTCGGTCTGGCCGAGCACGCCGAGCCGCAGGTCTGGTCGCTCGGCGTCAAGGAGGTCTGGGAGGTTCCGCGGCCGCTGGGCAGGGTGATCCACACGCTCGGCTGGCCGCTGCGGATCCCGAAGCGCTACCACGAGTTCGGCGGGTCGTGGGTCTACCCGATGGGCGAGAACCGCGTGTCGATCGGCTTTGTCGCCGGCCTCGACTACGCGGATGCGACGTTCTCGGTCCACGACGTCCTCCAGCAGTTCAAGCTCCACCCCCTGATTCGGGGGATCCTCGACGGCGGCGAGCGGATCGCCTGGGGGGCGAA
>DATAUX010000217.1:0-3298 GCA_036268015.1 Solirubrobacteraceae bacterium
CCGTTGCGAAATGCGTCATCGCCCCGACCAGCTCGACCCCGCCGGCCGCGTCCGCCCGGTCGATCAGGCGGTCGGCGAGCTCGGTGTCCCGGGTCCCCAGCCGACCCATTCCCGTGTCGAGCTTGACGTGGACCCGCCCGCCGCCGGCCGCGCTGACCCAGTCGATCAGCTGCTCGGTCCACGCGACGACGTCCGCCCCGGCCTCGACCGCGTGCTCGGCCTCCGCCCGCGTCAGCGCACCCATGACCAGGATCGGCGCGTCGATCTCCGCCCGGCGCAGGCCGATCGCCTCGGCGGCGGTTGCCGTCGCCAGCCAGGTCGCGCCGCCGGCCAGGGCCGCCCGTGCCGACGGGACCGCTCCGTGTCCGTACGCATCCGCCTTGACGACCGCGCAGAGACGCGGCCCGACGCCGGCCAGCACCGCGCAGTTGCGCTCGATCGCAGCAAGGTTGACGGCAGCCTCGGCGCGCACGACCCTAGACCAGGCTGCGGGGCAGGCCCGTGATCACGTCGGACGCGATCACCCCTTCGACGCCCTGGAGCTCGGCCGCCCGCCGGCCGGCCAAGGCGTGCAGCATGACCGCCGCGCACGCCGCCCCGAACGGCTCGATCCGCTTCGCCAGGAGAGCTCCCAGCACGCCCGAGAGGACATCGCCCGTGCCGGCCGTCGCGAGCGCCGGCGTCGCCCCCGGGCTGATCGCGACCAACCCGTCCGGCGCGGCCACGAGCGTGTCGTCGCCCTTCAGGACGACGACCGCCCCCGTCCGCCGCGCCGCCTCCCGCGCATGGTGCAGGCGACGCCCGGCCACCGTCTTCGAATCGACACCGAGCAGACGTCCGAGCTCGCCCTCGTGCGGCGTCAGCACCGTCGGATCGGCCCGCCCGCTCAGCGACTCGGGATCGCCGGCGTGGGCGTTGAGCCCGTCGGCGTCGAGCACCATCGGCAGCCTTGCCCGCGCCGCGAGCAGCCGGGCGAACTCCGCGCCCCCGTGACCGAGCCCCGGACCCAGGACGAGCGATCCCGCCCGCTCGGTCAGCTCGAGGACCGGCGCCACGGCATCCGGCGCAAGGGACCCGTCGTCGTCCGGCAGGCCGCGCGAGAGCACCTCCAGCAGCTTCGCCTCGACCACCCGCCAGAGCCCGTGCGGCACGCATGCCGTGACGTAGCCGGCGCCCGCCCGCATCGCCGCCATCGAAGCCAGGCACGGGGCCCCGGTCATGCCCGGAGACCCGCCGGCCACGATCACGTGGCCGCTGACGAACTTGTTCGACGAGCTCGCCCGCCGCGGAATCAGGTCGAGCACGACCGGCCGGATCACGCCGATGCTCGCCGCGGCCGGACCGCCCGGCGGGATGCCGATGTCGATCACCCGGATCTCGCCCGACCGGGCTCTGCCCGGATGGATCCACAGGCCCGGCTTCCCGGCGTGGAAGGTCGCCGTCGCCACGGCGTCGACGGCCACCCCCGGCACCTCGCCGGTCGACGCGTCGACCCCGCTCGGGACGTCGACCGCCACGACCGGCGACCCGCTCCGGCGGATCGCCTCGATCGCCGCCCGCGCCCCGCCCGTCGGCGCCCGGCTCGCCCCGGTCCCGAGCACGGCGTCGACGATCACGGCCGGGTTCGCCGACATCGTCCGGACCGCCGCCGGCCCCGGCAGGCGGTCGAAGTTGTGCCGCGCGTCGCCCGCCGCCTGCTCCGGGTCGGTCGCGCAGACCACCTCGACATCCCGACCCTGCGCGCGTAGCAGCCGGGCGGCCACGAAGCCGTCGCCACCGTTGTTGCCCTTGCCGCAGACGACCGCCACCCGGCCCTCGGGAACGAGCTCCGCGACCAGGCGGGCGACCCCTGCCCCGGCCCGCTCCATCAGCTCCAGCGACGGGATCCCGGCCTCGCCGATCGCCCACGCATCGACCGCCCGCATCTCGGCCGCGTCCGGCAGCGGGTCGAGCCAGTCGACCACGATCAATGGACCAGCGCCACGGCGCCGGCCGTCTCGCGCGAGTGGGTCATCGAGATCTCGACGCTCAGGCCGAGCTCGTCCGCCCGGGCGAGCGCCGCCCCGTGGAGCACGACCCGCGCGTCGGCCGCCCCGCTCATCACCTCGATCTCGAGTGGCCGCAGGACGTCCAGCCGCAGCGCCTTGGACACGGCCTCCTTCGCGCAGAAGCGCGCCGCCAGGTGCTGGCCCGGCCGGGCCCGGGATGCCGCGTACGCGAGCTCCTGCGCCGTGAACAGCCGATCCGCGAGCCGGGGTCGCCGTTCGAGCGCCCGTTCGAGGCGATCGATCTCGAGGAGGTCGATTCCGATCATCGTCCGAGCGATGCTAGCCGCCCGGGTCGCGGCGGGGCGAGGGGCCCGCCGGCGCTCGGCTAGTCTGGCCCCAGCCGATGACCCGCAAGCAGGCAGACGCAGCGTTCGACACCCTCCGCCGCCACGCCTCCGCGATCGCCGCCCCGACCGTCCCGGCCGACGCCGTCAAGCTGCTCGACCGGGCTGTCCTCACCCAACTCCAGCGCGACGCGATGATCCACTACATCGCGGTCGGTCCCGACAACCTCTCACTCGCCTACGGCGCCCTCAAGGCCGGTACGGCAGCCTTCGCGACCGCTCACTTCCTCGCGCTCGACGCCCCCGACCAGCCGGCCGGTGATCGGTCGGCCGAGCGGGAAGTCTTCGCCGGCCGGCTGCTCGCCGTCTCCGATGCCCTCGACGGAGCCGGCCCGTCCGAGCGCGCGACGGGGCTCCTCGACGCCTTCACCGGCCACGTGTCCGTCGGCCGGGAACGGCTCTCCGGGGCCGGGGCGGGGGCCGGGGTCGGGGCCGGGGGCGGAGCCGGAGCCGGGGCCGGGGCCGGGGCCGGGGCCGGCGGGGAGCTGGTCGGGGATCGGCTCGAGGCGAGCGGTGACCTGCTGGAGGCCGCCGGGATCGCCTACGTGATCGCCCAGCTGCTCGAGAGTCCTCCCGGCCCGGTCGCCGCTGCCGCTGCCGGTTCGTAGGCGGTCAGTCGATCGAGGCCATGGTCCGGTCTCGTGGTCGGGGTCGAGGGGACCCGCGGGGCCGGCGGGCCCTGCGCGGACGGACGGGCTGGGGCGATGGATGCGAGACTTCTGTGGAGATTTGTACGAAGATCGACGTTATGTCGGGTTTTGTACAGATTCTTCAGCGAGGCCTGGGCGCCGGGCGTGGAGTCGCAACGACTGGGCGGGCGGGCGGAGAACTGAGGGGGCCGGGGCCGCCGGCCGGGGCCGGGGCCGCGGGCCGGAGGGCCGGGCCGGCGAGCCGGGGTAAGGGTCG
>DATAUX010000218.1:0-17254 GCA_036268015.1 Solirubrobacteraceae bacterium
CCCCCTGGCTGATGACCCCGACCATCCGGCCGCCGTCGATCACCGGAAGCCGGCGGACCTTCAGCTCGGTCATCGTCGCCAGCGCCCGGTCGACCCAGTCGTCCGCACGGATCACCTGCGACTCGGCCGCGCCGGCGGGCCGAACGGCCCGGACCAGCCGGGCCGGCTCGACGTCACCGAGGGTGTCGCCGGGCCAGGCGCTCCCAGGGGTCATCACTTCGCGGGCTGTCTTGCTCATGTGATCCTTCTTTCCGAACTTGAATTGCGTCCAGTGATGGGTGCGGCCGGGCGCCCGGGTCTCCGGCTCGGGCGCCGCGAATCGGCGGGTCAACCCCGCGTCCACTCCGGGTCCTCCGCCGTCGATCCGTCCGTCTCCGGGATCGTCGACCACCCGTGTTCACCGTCCACGGTAGACACGCCGCATTAACCGCCGGTCAAGCGTCCGGCCCACAGCCCGGCGGGCCACTGCCGACGTTGTATGGTGGACGCATCGCGGAACACGCGCCGGAAGGCCTCTCCTGAGCACGCCAGCCTCCCCCCTCCCGAGCCCCGCGATGTCGACCGACCTGACCGACCACGCCGACCATGACGCGGCGGTCGAGGCCGACGCCGCCGACCGTGGCCGGCAGCTCAGACGAGGCCTGATCGGCCTGGCGATCCTCGGCGTCCTGATCGTCACGCTGCTCGCCGCCGTCCCCGGGCTCGACGGCGTCGCCGACGAGCTCCGCCAGGCCCGCCTGCCGTGGGTCTTCGCGGCGATCGGCTTCGAGATCCTCTCGTGCGTCGGCTTCGTCCTCGCCTTCCAGCTCGTCTTCGCCCGCGCGCCACTCCGCTTCGCCGCGAGGCTCGCCCTCGCCGAGATCGGCTTCGGCGCGGCGATCTCGGTCGGCGGGGCCGGTGGGGCGGCGCTCGGCGTGTGGGTCCTGCGCGCCCGCGGTGTCCCCGCCAAGCGAGCGGTCGAGCGGTCGGCGACGTTGTTCCTGCTGACGAGCGCCGTCAACGTGATCGTCCTGATCGTCTTCTCGACCGGCCTGGCGACCGGCCTCCTGCCGGGTCCGCGCGACCCCCTGCTCAGCACCCTGCCGGCCGTCGTCGGCGTCGCCGTCCTCCTGTTCTTCCTCGCGCTTCCCCGTTGGGCCGCCTGGGGCGCCCACCGGCGTGACGACCGCGGCAAGCTGGCCGCGACGCTGCTCGGCCTCGCCGACAGCATCACGTCGACCAAGCGGATCCTGCTGACGCCGAACTGGCGACTGCCGGGCGCGTTCGCCTACCTGCTCTGCGACATCGGCGTCATGTGGGCCTGCTTCCAGGCGCTCGGCCACCCGCCGCCGTTCGCCGGGATCGTCCTCGCCTACCAGATCGGCTACCTCGCGAACATCATCCCCGTGCCGGGCGGCCTCGGCGTTCTCGACGGCGGCCTCGTCGGGATGCTCGCGCTCTACGGGACGACCGCGACCACGGCGACCGCCGTCGTCCTCACCTACCACGCGATCGCCCTCTGGATCCCGGCCCTCTGGGGGACGGCCGCCTACAGCATGCTCCGCCGGTCGCTCTCCCAGCCGCTCGTTCCCCGCGACGCACCCCACGGCAGCTGAGCCCGACTTCGGAGAAGGGTGGCGGCCACGCCCTGCGGTCGGGTCTCGCCAAGCTCGTCGGCCGAGACTGGGTGGTCGACCCGCCGGCCCGGGCGTACGCGCACGACGCGACGCTCGCCCGCGGCGTCGACGGCCGGCCGGACGCCGTCGTCCTGCCGGGGACGGCCGAAGAGGTCGCCCGGACGGTCGGCTGGTGCTACGACCATGGCGTCCCGATCGTCCCCCGCGGCGGCGGCACCGGCCTCGCCGGAGGCGCCGTGCCGGTCGACGGCGGCGTCGTGCTCAGCCTGGAGCGCGTGCGGGCCGTCCGGTCGTTCGACCCGCTCGCCTGGAGGATCCAGGTCGAAGCCGGGATCACGACGGCCGACCTGCGGCGTCGCGCGCGCGAGGCCGGTCTCGTCTATCCGCCCGACCCGGGCGCCGCCGACCAGTCGCAGATCGGCGGGAACATCGCGACCAACGCCGGCGGCCCGCACGCCTTCAAGTACGGGGTGACCGGCGCCTGGGTGACCGGACTCGAGGTCGTCCTCCCGCCGGGCGAGCTCGTCTCACTCGGAGGACCGGTCCGCAAGGACGCGGCCGGCTACGACCTCAAGCGTCTCCTGATCGGCTCGGAGGGCACGCTCGGCGTGATCACGGCCGCCTGGCTCCGGCTGATTCCCGCGCCCGAGGCCGAGCTCCCCGTGGTCGGGCTGTACCCGGACGTCCCGACCGGCTGCGCGGCGATCGCCGCGGTCCTCGGCACCGGCCTCCAGCCGGCCACGCTCGAGTACCTCGACCACCGCGCGCTCGCCGCCGCGTCCGTCCGCCGTCCGTTCCCGGCACCAGCCGCCACCGGCTTCGTCGTGATCGCCGAGGCCGACGGCAGCGCGGCCGAAGCCGCCCGCCTGCGGGCCGAACTGGTCGGCGTGCTCGACGACGGCGCCCTCGGCATCCACGCACCGCTCGCCCGGCGGGACGTCGCCGACCTCTGGCGCTGGCGGGCCGGCGTCTCCCAGGCCGTGACCGCCCGCCGGGGCGGGAAGCTGAGCGAGGACATCGTCGTCCCGGTCGACCGGCTCGCCGATGCGATCCAGGCGACTCTGGAGATCGGCGCCCGCCACGACCTCGAGACCTGCAGCTGGGGCCACGCCGGCGACGGCAACCTCCACTCGACGTTCATGATCGACCCCGCCCATCCCGACCAGCTGGCCCGCGCCGAGCGGGCCGCCGCCGACCTCTTCGAGCTCGCCGTCCGCCTCGACGGGTCGATCTCCGGCGAGCATGGGATCGGCCGGGTCAAGGCCGGCCGGCTTCGCAACAGCTGGCCGGACGCCCTCGTCGGACTCCACCAGCGGACGAAGGCCGCGTTCGACCCGAAGGGCCTGATGAACCCCCAGGTCAAGCTTCCCTGACCCCGACGCCGGCCACTCCAGACGGCGAACATACGCCGCCACCCACCTCGCGGTATTGCTGACGGTGTCATCGTAATGCGAACACAAGGGAACCCCGGTCACTCAGGTGTACACTCGGCGCGCCGATAGTCAAACACGCGTCAGGGGGCGACGGTGCTGCCAGCTCGAGTTGCATCTTCCAAGCCACAGGTGCTCCGACGCTGGCTGATTCCAGGCGCCCTCGCGATCCTGCTCCTCGGCATCAGTCCGGCCGCTGCCGGTGCCGCGACACCGGCGGCCAGCATGATCGCCTCCGCAGCACCACTGACCGTCGGCGCGTCCGAGGCCGGTGGCGGCGCACACATCGACTTCTGGCAGATGCAGCTCGCCGGTGGAGATCAGGTCACCGTCGACTTCACCGGCAGCTCCAGCAACGAGTACACGTTCCAGCTCTACGCCCCCGGAACCACCGACGCCACCTTCTCCCAACTGCCGGCCGCCGACACAGCCAGCACGAACGGCAACTCACCCGACCAGATCACCCTCCAAGCCCCCTACACCGGGAACTTCGTCCTCGCCGTCTGCCAGAACACCGGCGACTGCCGAGACGTACTCACCGGAAGCGGCGTCAACCCGATGACCCCGTACACATTCACGACCACACTCCCCGGCGGCGGCATCACCCCGGCCGCCGCCACCGCCGAGACCCGAGCCACCGGCACGATCGATCCGGCCGCCCCGCTGACCGTCGGCGCCTTCGAGGCCGGCGGTGGCGGCCACGCCGACTTCTGGCAGATGCAACTGACCGGCGGCTCGCTCGTCACCCTGGACTTCGACAGCAGTTCCAGCAACGAGTACACCTTCCAGCTCTACGCCCCCGGAACGACGGACGCGACGTTCTCACAGGCGCCGGCCGCGGTCAGCGCCGGCACGAACGGCAGCTCGCCCGACCAGATCACGCTCCAGGCGCCCTACACCGGGAACTTCGTCCTCGCCGTCTGCCAGAACACCGGCGACTGCCGAGACGTACTCACCGGAAGCGGCGTCAACCCGATGACCCCGTACACATTCACGACGGCAGTCCCCGCCCCGCCCGTCCCGATCCCGCCAACCCCAGTCCCGACCCTGCCGGTCAAGGGCGGCGGCACCTCCCCGCCGCCGGTCGCGCCCCCGCCGACCGCGAGCCTGCGGATCGCCAGGCAGACCGCGACGGTCACGGCGACCGGCCGGCTCGCCGTCAGGCTGACCTGCGCCGGCGCGCCGTGCACCGGATCGATCAGACTGGCTGCCGTCGTCACGACGACGACCGGCACCGGCCGGCGGAGGAAGACCCACACGAAGACCCAGACGCTCGGGACCGCTGCCTTCTCGAAGCTGGCGGTCGGCTCCCACGCCGTCGAGGTCGACCTCGGCGCCGCCGGCCTCGCCGCGCTCAGGCACCACGGCTACAGGCTCAAGAGCACGGCGACGGCAACCTACAGGTCGGGCTCCAAGACCCGCAAGACGACCGGTGCCGTATCGCTCACGGGGACGAGGCCCACGAGGAGATAGCGCCGTCGACCGGCGGCGGCGGCCGACCTGCGGGGCTAGGCCGCCCGGGCGAGCATCGCGCCCTGGCGGGTCAGCGGCGTCTTGCCCCACCGGGCCAGCTGCGCGTACCCGAGGATCGGCTGGAAGTACTTCTCAAGCTCGTCCATCACGATTCCAGCCGGCTCGAGCATCTCGACCGCCCGCCGGTCGTCGAACCGCGTCGCCACGTCGAAGTACGGCAGGTACGCCGACGCCTGCTCGATCATCTCCGCGTTCGCGATGATCCGCGGCGCCGGCCGGTTCATCTCCCGGCAGGCCAGCTCGATCAGCTGGGCGTTCGTGATCGCGTGACGCCCGGCGACCAGGTTGATCGCTCCGCCGATCTCCGAGTGGTCGAGCAGGTGGATCAGCGCGTCCGAGACGTAGTCGATCGGCACGACGTCGATGATCCCGTCCGGATCGGCCGGGACCTCCTCCAGCATCCCCCGGGCGAACGCCCGCAGCGGCCAGTAGATCACGTTGAACGCCGGCGTCCACCCGCTGTACCGGTCACCCACGACGATGCTCGGCCGCGCCGTCACGATCGGCAGGTCGGCCGCCCTGACCTCCAGCTCGGACTCGTACTTCGACTGCTCGTAGCTGTTGCGGAACGTCTGCCCAACATCCAGGTCCCCCTCGTTGAACGTCCCCCGGTGGCGTCCGCCGACGTACGCCGTCGACACGTGGACGTGCCGCGTCAGGTTCGGCATCTCGCTCGCCAGCTGGAGCACCCGCTTGGTCCCCTCGACGTTGATCGCCCGCTGCTGGTCCAGCGGCAGCTCGAACGAGATCGACGCCGCGCAGTGGACGATCCGGCTCGCGTTCGCCAGGATCGACCGCCGGTCGTCCCCGCTCAGGCCGAGGTCCGCCGACGTCACGTCGCCCGGGACTCCCCGGACCCGGCCGGCCGCGTCCGCCGGAGGCGTGTCGTACAGCTGGCCCAGAACCGTCCTGATCCGCGCGTCCGCTCCCTCCTGATCCGGCGCCCTGACCAGCGCGATGACCTCCGTATCCGGCTGCTCGAGCAGCCGGACGAGGACCTCCATGCCCAGGAAGCCCGTGCCCCCCGTGAGAAAGACCGCGTTACCGCTCATCGCATCCGAGCTCCTATCGAAACCGTGTTGTCGCTCATCGCAAAGGCGCTCCCATCGCGTGGAAACCGCCGTCGACGTGGAGGATCTCGCCGGTCATGCCCCGCGACAGCTCGGACAGGAGGAAGCAGACGGCCGACGCCACCGGCCCCGCGTCGCGAACGTCCCACCCGAGCGGCGCCTGCCGCTCCCAGATCCCCGCCAGCTGATCGAACCCGGGGATGCCCCCGGCCGCCAGCGTCTCGAGCGGCCCCGCCGAGACCAGGTTGACCCGCACACCCGCCGGTCCGAGGTCACGCGCCAGGTACCGGGACACGCTCTCCAGGGCCGCCTTCGCCACGCCCATCCAGTCGTAGACCGGCCAGGCCACGCTCGCGTCGAAGTCCAGGCCGACCACGCTCGCCCCGCCCTCCGCCTGTTCGAGCAGCGGCTGCAGCGCGACCGTCAGCGCCTTCAGCGAGAACGCGCTCGTCCTGAACGCGGTCACCGCGCTCTCCGCCGGTGCGCTCAGGAACCCGCCGCCCAGCGCGTCCGCCGGCGCGAACGCGATCGCGTGGAGGATCCCGTCGACCGCGTCCCACCGCTCGCCGACCGACACCCCTAGCGCCTCGAGGTCCCCCGGCTCGTTGACGTCGAGCTCGAGCACCTCGACCGGCGTCTCCAGACCCTTTGCCGCCCGCTCGGTCATCCGCCTGGCCCGGCCGAAGCCCGTCAAGAGGATCTCCGCGCCTTCGGCCTGGGCCTGCCGGGCGACCTCGAACGCGATCGACCCGCGTGTGATCACCCCAGTGATCAGCAGGCGCTTGTCCGCGAGGATCACTGACGGCCGGGCGAACTGAAAGGACTTGCCACTAGGCCACTGATCGTATTCAAAGCGGGATGTTCCCGGCCGGCCGCCGCTTCCGGTTCGCGTTCTCCATGCTGTCGAACGCCGAGATGATCCGGCTGCGGGTCTCCGACGGCGGGATCACCTCGTCGATGAACCCGTCGGCCGTCGCCGCCGCCGGGTGCATGTGCTCCGCACCGTACGCCGCCGCCAGCGTGTCCCGGTGGCGTTCCGGCTCCGCGTGCGCGCCGATCTCCCGCCGGTGGATGATGTCGACCGCCTGCTTCGGCCCCATCACCCCGAGCTGGGCCGTCGGCCACGCGTAGACGAAGTCCGCGCCCAGGTCCTTGCTGTTCATCGCGATGAACGCCCCCCCGAACGCCTTCCGCAGGACGACGGTCACCGTCGTCACCTCGGCCTCGGCGAACGCGTGGACCAGCTTCGCCCCGTGGCGGATCACCCCGTTGCGCTCCTGCTTGGTCCCCGGCATGAAGCCCGGCGTGTCGACCAGCACGACCATCGGCAGTCCGAACGCGTTGCACGTCCGCACGAACCGCGCCGCCTTCTGCGCCGCGTCGCTGTCGAGCACGCCACCCAGGTACCGCGGCTGGTTCGCGATGATCCCGATCGACCGGCCGTCCAGGCGGGCCAGCGCGCAGACGACGTTGCGGGCGAACTTCGGCGAGATCTCCAGCAGCCGGCCGCCGTCGACCAGCGACCGCGCGACCTCGCGGACGTCGTAGACCTTCCGCTCCTCCCGCGGCACGCACGAGTCCGGCGCGAAGCTCGGAGCCACCACCGACGGCCACCGCTGGGCCGGCTCGGTCGAGCTCTGCGGCAGGTGATCGAGCAGATCCCGCGCGAGCAGCGCCGCGTCGACCTCGGTCGGCGCGACCAGGTGGCAGACGCCGTTGCGCTCGTGGACCCTCGGCCCGCCCAGCGTCGCCCCGTCGACGTCCTCGCCCATCACCTGCTTGACCACGCCCGGACCCGTCAGGAACATGCTGGCCGCTTCGGTCATGATCACGAAGTCGGTCAACGCGGGCGCGTACGAGCCACCGCCGGCCGACGGCCCGCAGATCACTGAGATCTGCGGCACACGTCCCGACAACCGGACGTGCTCCCGAAAAATACGGCCATACCCACTGAGGGCGGCAAGTCCCTCCTGCATGCGCGCCCCACCCGACTCGATGAACCCGATCACCGGGACCTGCGCCCGATCCGCGTTGCGCAGGACCTGGACGACCGTCTCCGCGTGCGCCAGGCCGAGCGATCCGCCCACGAACGACGCGTCCTGCGCGAAGCAGAACACCGGCCGCCCGTCGACCCGACCGCTGCCGCCGAGCACACCGTCGCCCGCCCGGGCCTTCTCGCCCATCCGGCGCGACCGGACGTCCGTCCTGATCAGGTTGATCGACCCCGGGTCGCACAGCACCTCGAGGCGCTCCAGTGCGGTCAGCCGCTCATTCGGACGCGGCGCGAGCTTCAGGTTCATGCTGCCTCCAGACATAGCACGGCATTGTGTCCACCAAAGCCGAACGAGTTCGAGATCGCCAGGGCCCTGCGGCCGTCCGGCACGACGAACGGACGCGCCTTCCCCGGCACGTAGTCGAGGTCGAGCTCCGGATCCCGCTCCTCCCAGCCGATCGTCGGCGGTGCGACCCGGTCGCGCAGCGCCAGGATCGTCGCGACCGCCTCGACCGCACCGGCCGCCCCCAGCAGATGGCCGATCGCCGACTTCGTCGACGAGACCGGGACCTGCGTCGCCAACTCGCCGAACGCCGCCTTGATCGCCAGCGTCTCCGCCCGATCGTTGAGCGGCGTCGACGTTCCGTGCGCGTTTATGTAGTCGATGTCTCCCACGCTGACGCCGGCATCCCGGAGCGCGGCCTCGATCGCCGCCAGGGCGCCCTCGCCCCGCTCGTGAGGTGCCGTGATGTGGAACGCATCCGACGTCGCCCCGTACCCCCGCACCGTGCCGAGGATCCGAGCCCCACGAGCACGCGCGCTGTCACCGTTCTCCAGGACCAGCACGGCTGCCCCCTCACCCATCACGAACCCGTCCCGCCGCAGGTCGAACGGCCGTGAGATCCCCGTCCGCGACGTCGCCGCCAGCGCGCCGAACGCCGCTCGCGAAAGTGGTGTCAGGGCCGCCTCGGCCCCGCCCGTCATGACGGCGACCGCGTCGCCCGCCTGGATCGCCCGGGTCGCCGATCCGATCGCGTGGTTGCCGGCCGCGCACGCCGACACGATTCCGTACGTGTGACCCCGCAGGTCGTGGCGCATGCTCAGCGCCGCCGCCGGAGCATTGCTCATCATCAACGGCACCGCCAGCGGCGAGACGGCCTTCGCCCCGTCGCGCTCGAGCACCGTGTGGTTCGCCTCGAGCGTCCCGATCCCGCCGATGCCCGTCCCGATGATGCAGCCGATCTGCCGCGGGTCGTACGGCAGCCCGCCATCCCAGCCCGCGCTGATCATCGCCTCGTCGGACGCGACGACCGCAAGCTGCGTGCACCGGTCCGACCGGCGGGTCTCCTTGACCGACAGGTGCTCGGTCGGCTTGAAGTCCGCGCACGGCGCCTCGCCGTCCCGCACACCGCAGACGCCGGCCGTCCACCGCTCGTGGAGTGCGTGCGCGCCGACGCCCAGCGGCGTGACCGCACCGATCCCGGTGATCACGACGTCGATCACCGGGTGCTCCCGCGTCCGTCTGTCCACGGCGAAGTCATTAGGCCCGCTCGACGATCATGTTGACCGCGTCGCCAACCGTCACGATCGCCTTCACGTCGCTGCTCGTCAGGTTCACTCCGTACTGCTCCTCGACGATCTGCGAAAGCTCTGCCAGGTCGAGTGAATCGATGTCCAGGTCGGCGAGCTTCGCCTCGCTGTTGATCGCATCCGGCTCGGCCCCGAAGCTCTCGAGCGATGTGCGTACAACCTGCTCGACCTGCTCGGCGGTAACTGCTGCGGACACGTCCGCTCCCTTCTGTTGATTGGTCATGCCGCGAGTCCCCCGTCGACGTAGACGGTGCTCCCGGTCACATAGCTTGCGGCCTCCGACGCCAGGAACCGCACGCATGCGGCGACTTCCTCCGGCCGACCGGCCCGGCGGGCCGGTACGGCCTCGATCACGCCATCCGGGACGTCGGTCGTCATGTCCGTCTCGATGAAGCCAGGTGCCACCGTGTTGACGGTGACCCCACGCCGGGCGACCTCGACCGCCACGGTCTTGCTCATCGCGATCAGGCCCGCCTTCGACGCCGCGTAGTTCGCCTGGCCGGCGTTTGCCCGCGGACCGACGATCGACGCGATGCTGATGACGCGTCCGAAGCGGGCGCGGATCATCCCCCGCAGGACACCCCTGGTCAGCCTGAACGCGGCCGTCAAGTTCGTATCGAGGACGCTGTCCCAGTCCTCGTCGGTGATCGAGATCGCCAGGTTGTCGGCCCGCACACCCGCGTTGTTGACGAGCCCGAGGACGTCGCCCAGCTCGCGCTTGGCCGCGTCCAGCAGCTCCGCCGGCGCCGTCGACACGTCGCCCTGGACCGCGACCGCCCGGCCGCCGGCCGCCTCGATCGTCGCGACCGTCGCCGCCGCTCCGGCCTCGTCGCTGCGGTAGTTGACGATCACCGGCCACCCGTCCGCCGCCAGCGCGATCGCGCTCGCCGCGCCGATCCCCCGCGACGCGCCGGTGACCAGCGCGCAAGCCCCGTCCGGGCGCGGCTTGCTCACGCTAGGCCCCACTCGATGACGACCGCGCCCCACGTGAAGCCGGCTCCGACGGCCGCGACCAGGACCCGCGTCCCCGCGCCCAGCCGGCCGTCCTCCCGCGCGTGAGCGAGCGCGACCGGGATGCTCGCCGCCGAAGTGTTCCCGAGCGTGCCGATGCAGTCGACGACCCGCGCCGGATCCAGCCCGAGGCGCTCGCCCAGCGCCAGCGTGATCCGGGCGTTCGCCTGGTGGAAGATGAACAGATCGATCTCGTCGAGCTCGACGCCCGCCGAAGCGCACGCGTCACGCGAAGCCTGGGCCAGCCGGGACACCGCCTGCTTGAACGTCTCGTGGCCGTCCATGAGGATGAAGCCCGTCTCGACGTCCGTCGTGATCATGTCCGCGCACGATCCGTCCGCGCCCAGGATCACCGGGCCCATCGTTCCCGGCGCGCCCGCGCTGATCACGGCCGCGCCGGCCGCGTCCCCGAACAACGGCGCCGTCCGCTTGTCGGCCGGGTTCGTGTGCCGCGACATCAGCTCCGCCCCGATCACCAGCGCCGACTCGGCCCGCCCGGCCTCGATCCACGCCGTCGCGCTCGCCAGGGCCGCAACCCATCCGGTGCACGCGCAGCCCACGTCGAACGTCCCGGCCCCCGTCGCCCCGAGCGCGTGGGCGACGATCGGCGCCGCGTTCGGCGTCGTCAGCTCGTGGGACAACGTCGCCACCAGCACGAGGTCGAGGTCTCCTGCCGTCAGGCTCGAATCGTCCAGCGCGGCCTGCCCGGCCTCGGTCGCCAGCTCGGCCAGCGTCGTCTCCGGAGCCGCCCGCCGCCGCGAGTGGATTCCCATCCGCCGCACGATCCACGCGTCGTCGATCCCCAGGTCCGCCGAGATCTCCGCGTTGTCGACGACATACGGCGGCAGCGCCATCCCCAGGCCGGCCACGCCGACCGTTCGGACCGGCCGCCAGGACGTCAGCTGCGGCGCCACTCCGGTCGCGATCGACGGGCTCTCGACGGCCTCCCGAGAGACCTCGATGTCAGGGCTCACGGCGGGCAGCGAGGAGACCTCGATGTCAGGGCTCACGGCGGGCAGCGAGGAGACCTCGACGCCGGGGCTCAGCTCAGGCATGGACGTGACTCAGTTCCTCGATCGTGATCGCCTCGCACTCGGACACGTTGCGCCCGACGAGCTTCGCGACGACCTGGTCGGGTCCGACGTCGACATATCGTCGGACGCCCATCGCGTAGATCGCCTGCATCGTCTCCCGCCAGCGCACCGGCCGGGTCAGGGCCGCGGCCAGCTGCCCGCGGACGTCTTCGAAAGGCCGCGCCGTCACACCGCTGATCACCGGCGCGCTCGGCTCGCGCAGGTCGACCCGCCCGAGGGCGCGCCGAAACGACGGGCGGGCCGAGGCCATGTCGGGTGAATGGAAGGCTCCGGCGACGTCGAGCACGATCGCCCGGACGCCGATCGCCCGGGCACCGATCGCGGCCTCCTTGAGCTTGCTTCCTCGGCCTGAGAGCACGACTTGGCCGGGCGCATTGTCGTTGGCCACAGTGACCCCGTGGGCGTCGGCCAGCTGCTGCGCCTGCTCGACGCTCCCCTTGAGCACGGCCAGCATTCCCCCGTCCACGGCCCGTTCGGCCGCCTCGGCCATCAGCGCACCGCGCAGGATGACCAGATCGAGCGCGTCCCGCCCGTCCATCACGCCGGCCGCCGCCAGTGCCGACAGCTCACCCAGCGAGTGGCCGGCGAACGCGACCGGCTGGGGCGAGTCGAGCGAGCGCCAGCCGGCCAGGCTGGCCAGGAAGATCGCCGGCTGAGCGAAGCGGGTGCTCTCGCCCGCCCTCGCGAAGAGGTCGTCGCCGACGGCGGCTCGGCACTGCTCGGCGAGCTCGCCGCAGAACTCGGCGACCAGGTCCTCGGTGCCGACGACGGAGCTTCCCTGGCCGGGAAACAGGAACGCGCTATGGGCTGGGCTCGAGATCATCAGGTACCAGGTGTACGGGTCGCGAGCCCGTTCGATACGCGGGTGCCCCCGCAAACCCCCCGTTCGGCGGGGGCGGCGGTTGGGGCCGGGGGCGGGTCGGGCCGGGGGTGGGGCCGGCGTCGGCGGGCGCTCCGGGAACTTGTTGCGGCGCGAGCGGGGCGGGCTGTCACGGCTTTCTCGGAAGATTGGTACGAAACACGACAGTTTGTCGCGATTCGTACGAAACGCCAGAACATCGTCCGATGTCCCTCCCGCGGTCCGCGTCTTCGTCCGGGTCTGTCGGCGGCCGGGTGTTGTGGCTCTGTCAGAAAAATCGTACGAAACGCGACATTTTGTCGCGATTCGTACGGAACGCCCGAGTCGCTCAACCCAGCAGGCCGAGCCGCTGCGCCCGCTGGACCGCCTCGGCGCGGTTGCGCACCTTCAGCTTCCGGTAGAGGGCGCTGGTGTGCTCCTTGATCGTGTGCGGTGAGAGGTGGAGGGCGTCGGCGATCTCGCTGTTCGTGGACCCGTTGGCCACAAGGTCGAGAACCTCCCGCTCGCGGGCCGAGAGCGGCGTCGCGTTGCCGTCGGTCGCCGGCGGGAAGACGTCGATCCCGAGCGCGACCATCCGGACGGCGAGGGCGATGTCCCCGGCGGGCCAGTCCTTCGGGATGAATCCGAGCGCGCCGGCGGCGCGGGCCGACGGCGGCGAGATCCGGCCGGCGCCGGAGATCAGCAGGACGCGAGTCGCCGGTGACCGTTCGCGAAGCTGTTCGCAGATCTCCGGGCCGGACTCGGCACCGATGAAGAGGTCGACGAGCGCGACGTGCGGCTCGTAGCGGGCGGCCTGGGCGTAGGCCTCCTCGCTGTTGCGGGCACTCAGGCACCGCTCGACCCACGGCTGGCTGCCGAGCATCAGGCGAAAGCCCCAGTGGACGACCGAGTGGTCATCGATCACGAGGATTCGCAGCTTGCGGCTGTCGGCGGCCACCCGCTTGGCGACGGCCTCCGAGACGACCAGCCGATGCTCGGGCTCGACCGGTTCGGGTTCTTCGTCGACGCCGGTCACTGCTCGGCGTCCCGCGGCACGACGAGACGAACCTGCCAGGTGTCCGCGCCGCGCTGGCCGAACTCGACGAGCCCACCCGCCGAGAGCGCCTCGAAGCCGGCCAGGCGCAAGCCCATGCCGGCCGGCGTCGAGTTCTTCGCGCCGACCCCGTCATTCGTGATCTCGAGCACGAATGCATTGTCGTCGCTCGCCGTACGAACCCCGATCCGCGTCGGCTCGGCGTGCTTGTGCGCGTTGCGCACGGCCTCGGCGAGAACCGACTGGGCGAGCGCTTCGAGACCCGGCGGCACGTCGATCTCGCCGTCGAGGGCGATCCCGACATCCGGGTGCCGGCGCGCCAGACGGCGGATCTCCTCGGCCAGCGTGGTCCGGGTCTCGGCCGCGCTGCGTCCGAGCGGCCGCTGGAGGGCGATCCGCAGGTCGGCCAATGCCCCTTGGACCTCCTCGGCGCACCGCCGGCGCGACTCCTCGTCGAGCTCGTGATCGCCCGACAGGGCGAGCGATACGCCGAACAGTCGCTGGACCACCCGCTCGTGGACCTCCCGGGCGAGGTCGATTCGCTGCTCGAGTTGGAGCGCGTTCTCCTGCTGGAGGGTCGCCATCCGGGCCATCGACGCGAGCGCGGCGACCTTGCCGAGGATCCAGAGCAGCTCGCGCTCGGCGTCGTCCATTGGTTGGGCGGTGCCGCCCCGATCGGCGAGGATCACGCCGACCCAGTATCCGCGGGCGCTCATCGGCGAGCAGACGACTGTCGTCGTCCCGAGCAGCCGGACGTACTCGACCGGCAACTCGTTCTCGAGGTCGTCGGTGCACTCGATCACCTGATTGATCTCGAGTGCCCGGCGGGCGAGCGGAGCCGCCTCGACGGTGAAGAAGTCCTCGGCGAACAGCGACAGGTCGATCCCGTGGCTGCCGGCCGCCCGGACCCGACGGCGGGCGGCGTCGTAGCGGAAGATCACCGCCCGGGTCAGCGACGTCACCTCGCACGTGACCTCGCACAGGCGACTGTAGAACTGGTCGGTTGTCGGGTCGAGCTCGCCCTTGGCCAGGACCTCGGCGACCAGCTCGATCGCAGCCACCTGCGGGTGGGAGAGCGGTCGATTCTCGTACTCGGCTGACATGCGGTTGGACATCCCTTCGACGGTTGCCGTCGATTATCCGGGGTCGCCGGTCGACCCGCGCCCTCGTGGCCAGTCCGACCGGCCCACCGGTCCTCCCGATGGGCTTTGCGAGACTCTGGTTGTGAGCATCGACGACTGCGGTGGCCGGTGACCCCGGACCACGTCAATGGTCCGGCGCGCGGGCGAAGCGCGCGGACCGCCCGGCTGGGCAAGGTCGTCGCCGGCGGAGCAGTCCGCTGGGCGGGTGACCGGCTCGACGGCCGGGGCACCGAGTCCGAGCAGGCGCGGCGCCGGGGGGATCGGATGGTCGCGACGGTCGACGCCCTCGTCGATCAGCTGGCTGTGATGCGCGGTGCGGCGATGAAGGCCGGCCAGGTCCTGTCGACGATCGAGTTCCCCGGCCTCGAACCCGACCAGGCCGCCTACCTGCAGGGACGGCTCGCGTCGCTGCGCGACAGCGTCGCCCCGGTCGGGTGGAACCGGATGCGCAAGGTCCTCGAAGCCGAATGGGGACAGCCGGCCGACGACGTCCTCGCGACGATCGACACGGAGCCGGCGGCGGCCGCCAGCATCGGTCAGGTCTACCGTGGCCGGACCCAGGAGGGGACGGAAGTCGCGATCAAGGTCCAGTACCCGGGGATCGCCGAGGCGGTCGAGTCGGACATGCGCAACCTCCGGCTGCTGTCACCGATGCTGCGCAAGCTGATTCCCGGCGTCGAGGTCAAGCCCCTGCTGGCCGAACTGGCCGAACGGATCGCCGAGGAGTGCGACTACGAGCTCGAGTCCGGCAACCACCGGCGACTCGCGAGGTACTGGCGCGACCACCCGTTCGTCCTTGTCCCACGCGTCGACGCCGGGCTCTCGAACCGTCGGGTGCTCGTCACCGACTGGGTCGACGGGATGGGCTTCGACGAGGTGTCGGCCAAGCCGGACGCGGTCCGGGATCGGTACGCGGAGATCCTCTACCGCTTCTTCTACGGGACGATCTCCGGCCTCGACCTCGTGCTCGGAGACCCGCATCCCGGCAACTATCTGCTGTGCGCCGACGGGCGGGTCGCGTTCTTCGACTTCGGCATGCTCCGTCGCCTGCCGGCCGACTACCTTCGTCGCGAGGGCGATGTCGCCAGGGCGATCCGCGACGGGGACGCGCCGCTGATGGTCGCGACGCTGAGCGACCTCGGCTACCTCCCGGGGGAGACGGCCGACTGGGACGGGGAGTTGATGCTCGACTACATGCGCGGCGTCTCCTGGTGGCTTGACGCGCCGGTTCGACTCGAACCGAGCGATCTATGGCGGAGCGCCGCCCCGCTGCGGGGAGAGACCGGCAGCGAGCACATGAGCCAGCTCCGGCGGATGACGTTCCCGCCCGAGGCGCTGCTCCTCCGCCGGATGGAGGGGCTGCTCTTCCAGACGGCTACGGCGATCCGGGCGCAGGCTCCTTGGGGCTCGCTGATGCGCGAGCTCGTCGAGGGCGACCGGCCGGTCGGCCCGCTCGGCGCCGCCCACGCCGCCTGGCTCGCCGGCGCCCGCTGAGCTCGACCCACCGGACCCGATCGGCCCGCCCGGCCGGATCCGCTCGCCATGTCGCCGGGTCCGATCCGGTCCTCCGGGCGAGCCAGCCGGCCGTGGCCGGATGCTTGACTTGGGCCGGCCGGTCAGACAGGCTTGAGCGATGCGAATTCCTTACGTCGCGCTTCTGATCAGCGTGGTCGTCATGCTCGGCGCCGGCTGTTCGGCGAGCGTATGCGCCGGCTCCGGCTGCGGCGGCGGTCTGGACACGGCGAAGGCCGAGCGGACCGTGAAGTCGGAGATCGCGAGCGCGACCGGCTCGGCCGTCAAGTCGGTCAGCTGTCCGAGCTCGGTCCCCTACAAGAAGGGGGCTGCGTTCACGTGCATCGCGACCGGCGCCGATGGTACGACCGCGCCGATCACGCTGACCCAGACCGACGCCAAGGGCAACGTCCACATCAGTGCGCCGCTCCTGCACACCGGCGCCGCCGCGAAGCTGATCGCCAGCGGACTGACGACCAAGCTCAAGTTCGCCGTGAACGTCACCTGCCCGGATCTCGTCAGCGCGCACAAGGGCACGACGTTGACCTGCCTGGCGAGCCATCCGGGCGAGACGCCCGAGAAGGTCCTGGTCACGGTGACCGACGCCCAGGGGAGCATCGACTACCGCGTCGAGTAGGGACCGGGCCGCTCCCAGCTGCCCATGGTGCCCGGCCCGGCGGCCACTCCTGATCCGACGACGATCGCGACGCGGAGCGTCGGTTTGCGGCCGATGAGCAGGTCGACCGGCCGGGCCGCGCCGGCCGGGTGCGACTTCGGCGCGGCGGCCGGACGCACCCCGGGCGGAGCTGAGATCTCGGGGTCCGCGGCCGGCCGACGCCCCGCCGGGCCGAGCCGGCCGGGGCCGACCCCGCGGCGCCGGCTGTCCGCGGCCGCGCCCGGTCGGCGTCCCGATGGGCGGCCGCCGCGTTGGCCGAGGCGGCTCTCCGCGGTCCGGCGGCGAGTACTGGACGGTCCAGTACCCGCGAGCACTCCGACCGCTCGAGTACTGGACGGTCCAGTACCGCCGCAGCACCAGCGACTACTCGATGACCCGAGTACTGGACGGTCCAGTACCGGCAAGCGCTCGCGACTACACCGACTCGGGCGCGACCACGACCGGATCGCCCGACGGCAACCCAACCCCATGAATCTGCCAATCGAGCAAAATCTCGTTCTCCGCAGCAACCCGCGGACCCGTCCGCTCAAGCTCGCGAAACATCACCTTCATCCGACGAATCCCCTCACTCGGATGAATCGCGACCTCCCGCGCCATCGCGATCCCCTCAGCCTCCGCCCGATCGGTCTCCGCAATCCGCGACAGCAAACCGATATCCCGCGCCTCCTCGACACCGACCGTCCGACCGCTGAAGA
>DATAUX010000219.1:0-7767 GCA_036268015.1 Solirubrobacteraceae bacterium
CGCCTTCGCCGTCAGCCTCTGGTGGCTGGCCAGCACCGGCCTCCAGTCGGTCCAGCTGCCCGCCCCGCCGGCCGTCTGGAACGCCCTGCGGACCGACCTCTCGAGCATCCCCGGGCTCTCCTACGTCTCCTACCAGAGCCAGTCCGAGGGCCCGCTCAACCCCCTCCTCTGGACCGTCTCCAACGTGCTGATCTGCTGTGCGATCGGCGCCGTGATCGGCTATGCCGTCGGCATGGCCCTCGCGATCTCCCGGCGCACGCGCGACATCCTCGGGCCGCCGCTGTTCGTCCTCGGAACGACGCCGACCCTCGTCCTGCTCCCGTTCATCCTGATCTGGTTCGGAACATCCCGCCTGGCCCAGGGCTCACTCGTGATCATCTTCACCGCGCTCACGGTCGCCGCCTTCACCGACCAGTCAGCCCGGCTGATCGGCCAGGGCTACAGCGCGTCCCCGCTGCCGAGCTCCCGGACATGCGGCTCCTCGGACGCGTTGTACGGGTTGATCCCGCTGACCCCGGCCTCGAGGTACAGGCCCAGCTCCCCCGCGTGAGCCCTGGCCTCCTCGAGCTCGACCGAGTCCAGCGTCTCCGAGATGTGCGTGATGGACTTGAAGAAGACGCCGTCCAGGCCGATCGCCCTCGTCTGGTCGAGCACGGCGATCGCGCTCTCGACGCGGGCGTCGAATACGTGCGTCCCCTCGAGGCCGACCCTCATGCCGCCACCAGCTGGACGGACGCCAGCTCGCCGCCCCGGAAGTCGACGATCGCCGCGTTCAGCACGCCCTCGGAGTACTCGCTCCCCGGGTTCACGCACTGCGTCGCCCCGATCCTCCGGACGCCCCGCGACTCGTGGATGTGGCCGTGCAGGCTGAGCGCCGGCTGGTGGCGCTCGACCGCCTCGCGGACGGCGGTCGACCCGGCATCCGTCTCCTCGCCGACGATCGGCCGCGGCGGCGCGACGGTCAGGTCCAGGCGCATGCACCGGTCGAGCCCCGACCCGAACGGCGGCACGTGGAAGTTGAAGACCGCCCGGCGGGCATCCCCCAGGTCCCCGACCATCGCCTCGATCCGCGCGCCCAGGGCCTCCTCGGACTCGTCGCGCGGACACCCCCACGGCGTGATGTTCCCGTAACCGGTCGACGCCATCGCCACCCCGGGAAGCAGCTCGACGACCCTCCCCTCCGCGTTGACGACCCAGTCCGCCCGGTCGATCACCGGCTCGATCGACAGGTAGTCGTCGTTGCCCCCGGTCACGAAGACCGGCGTCCTCCCGCCCAACCGGTCGCCGAGCCGGCTCATCCAGTCGGCGACCTGCGCGAGGCAAGCGTCCTCGAAGACCTCCCCCAGAGCGACCGGATCCCCGGTCAGCTCGTCGAAGCGGTCCCGACCCATCCGCACCGGGTACTGGCCAAGGTTGCGGATCGCCGCCTCGAGCTCGCCGACGTCCGCCTCCCCCGCCGAGACCTGCGTCCCCGAGAGGTCGCACGACCAGCCGCCGCCCGCCTCGACCAGCGGGACGATCTGCTTGCCGGTGAGGTCGCCGCCGACGATCAGGCTGTCGGCCTCGTAGACGCCGACGGCATTGAGCACCTTGCGGAAGGTGACCTCCGACGCGTGGAGGTCGGTCACGAAGAGCACGCGAAACCGCTCTCCCCTCGGACGCCCGCTCCGCTTGAGCAGTCCCATCGACTCAGTCCGGCGGCAGCTCGCGGAACGCGAGCCGCAGGTCGATTCCCCGGCCGGCCTGGACCGCCCGCCAGCCGTAGAAGATCAGGATCCCGCTCACGAACGCCCCGCCGAGCAGGACGCGGGCCGTCGTGTTCGCGAGCCCGAGCTCCTTTGTCGTCAGGCCGGCGATCACCATCGCGAACGACATCCCCGCCCCCAGCAGGCCGGCGATCGTGACGACCGGGACGCCGAGCACCCGGCGTTTCACCGGCGCCGGCGCCGAGTCGAAGATCGTCTTCGACCGGTACGGGAAGAACGCCGCGGCCAGCGCGGTCACCCCGAGCACGAGCACGCCGGTCGTCGTCCCGCCGAGCAGGATCGGCGTCTGCCAGGTCGGCTCGTAGTTGAAGACCGCGACGATCCCCAACCCCAGCACGGCCCACGCCGTCGTCGCTACGACCGGCGAGTGGAAGCGCTCCGACACGCGGGCGAAGCCCGGCGGCAGCGTCCCGTCGAAGCCCATCGCCATGATGATCCGGCTGACGCAGAGGAAGGTCACCAGGGGGATCGCCAGCCCGGCCGCGACGAACGCGAGCGCGACCAGCACGATCAGGATCTTCGAGTGGGTCAGGACCTCGAGCAGACCGATCAGGTTCGGCGGCGCGTTCAGGTTCAGGCCGTTGGCCGACGCGATCGCGTACTGATCGAGGAACTGCCCGCCGACGATGTGGACCAGGAGCAGCAGCGGCAGCCCCATGATCACGAACGCCTGGACGACGCCCGACGTGAAGAACGCCCCGAACAGGCGCCGCGTGTTCGACGCCTGCTTGACCTCGCCGAGCATGCCCTGGGCCGCGAACATCGTGTAGGCGACGAGGCCGCCGAGCGGCGCGCACCAGAGCAGCGTCTTGCCGATGCTGATCCCGTGATTCACGTACCCCGCCTTGGCCGCGCTCGCCGCGACCGCGCCGACCGTGACCCCCGTGCCGTTCGTCCCGGCGAACTGCGACGCGAAGTTCGTCCCGAGGTGCGAGAGCAGGACGACGTAGATCGCCGCGACGCCGACGATCGTCAGCGGGACGAGGACATACCGCTGGACGGTCCGCACGGCCTTCAGGCCGACGACGCTGATCGTCCAGCAGATCGCCAGGACGACGACGCTCGTGATGAACGTCCCCGTGACCGTCGTGAACCACGACGCCAGGCCGGTCAGCCCGAGCGCCCCGGCGATCGGCGCCATCCCGAACTGGGCGATCACGAGGCCGCCACCCGCCGGCAGCGCCAGCTGGAAGAGGATCTGCGTGACCCACGGGATCACGAACCCGACCAGCGGGTTGAGCGTCCGGCTCTCGTAGATGTAGTCCCCGCCGGCCCGCGGCATCGCCGACCCGAGCGCCGCGTAGACGAAGAAGATCGGGATCGCGAAGACGAACAGGAACAGGCAGAGCAGCGGCAGGCTGACCCCCCGCGACGCGGACTGCGGCCCCGGGAAGATGTAGAGGAAGTTGTAGACCGACCCGGCCGCGAAGATCCCGTACCAGGCGATGTCGCTGGTCGACAGCTCGCGGACGAGTCCCGACGACGCCCGCGTGAACGTCCCCGGCGGGCGACTCGTCCCGCCGGCGCTCGGCGGTGCCTTGGAAACCGTCGTCGTGTCTGACACCCCTGCTCCTTTGCCTTGTTGAACCGACCGCTACCTGGTGAGCCCGGCGAGCGTCCGCGCGAGAACGGCGACGCCCCGATCGAGGTCGTCGGGCGCCGTGAACTCGAGCGGCGAGTGGCTGATCCCGCCGACGCTGGGGACGAAGACCATGCCCATCGGGACCTCCGCGCCCATCACCATCGCGTCGTGGTAGGCCCCGCTGACCATCTCGAGCGCCTCGACACCGAGCTCTTCGCACGCCCGGCGGGCCGCGTCGACGACGATCTCGCTGCACGCGGCCGGCTCGTCGCGCGTGATCGTCGTGATCGCGAGCTCGAGCCCACGCCGGTCGGCGATCGCCGCGAGCTCCCGCGTGAAGGCGTCGACGAGCGCCGTCCGCGTCCCGATCTCCCGATCGCGGACGTCGACCTCGAACTCGACCTCCCCCGGGATCACGTTGATCGCTCCCGGCCGGGCCCGCAGGACCCCGATCGTCGCGACCGCCGTCCCGCCCGGCGAGGCGAGCGCCAGCCGCTCGAGCTCGAGGGCCGCCTCCGCCGCGCCCGACAGGGCGTCCCGGCGCAGCGTCATCGGCGTCGCCCCGGCGTGCGACGCGGCGCCCCGCAGCGTGACGAGGAGGTCGTGCGGAGCGGCGATGTGCGTGACGACGCCGATCGGCACGCCGGCCTGCTCGAGCACGCCGCCCTGCTCGATGTGCAGCTCGACGAAGCAGTGGATCCCCGCCGGGTCGAGTCGGGCCGCGCCGACCCGGTCGGGATCGAGCCCGGCGTCGAGCAGGGCGTCCGCCACGCTGACGCCATCGCGGTCGTGGAGCAGGTCGAGGTCTGACCGCTCGAGGCTCCCGGTGAGCACCCGGCTGCCGAGGCAGCCGGCGACGAAGCGGGGCTCCTCGCCGGCGAACGCGACGACCTCGATCGAACGGCGCGGGACGACCCCGCCGGCAACCAGCTCGCGGACGGCCGCGATCGCCCCGAGCACGCCGAGCACGCCGTCGTAGCGGCCGGCGTTCAGCGTCGTGTCGATGTGCGACCCGGTCAGCACGTACGGCGCGTCCGGGTCGGTTCCCTCGAGCCGTCCGAAGAGGTTCGCGAACTCGTCGAGCCTGACCTCGAGGCCGGCGGCCGTCATCAGGCCCGAGACGTAGTCGACCGACTCCATGTACTCGGGCGTGAAGACCTCGCGCGTGATGCCGCCACCGCCGGGGTCCGAGTTGAAGGCCGCGAGCGCCTCGAACTGGTCGTGCATGCTCGACGTCGGGCCGGGCGTCAATGGATTCAAGGTCGGGCCTCCTCGGGTAGCTCATACCAGCGCTTGCGCTCGCCGATTCGCGCGCGCATCCGCCAGCCTCGGGTCTTCGGCTCACGTTCGAGCCGCTCTACGAAGGCGCCGACCCGGTCTCGGACGACGCCGACCGGGACGCGGTCGTCGAGCGTCGCAGCGTGCGCGCCGACCCGCTCGGCGATCATCGTCAGCGTTCGCCACAGGCCCCAGTCGCCGGCCGCCAGGGACGCGAGGTAGCCGACGTTGATCGCGGACTCGTCCTCGCTGAGCCCGTGGTCGGCGAACAGCGCCGTCGCGTCGAGCAGGTCCTTCTCGTTCGTCTCGACGATCTGCAGCTTCATCGCCAGCAGGTCGGCCAGCGACAGCGTGACCATCCCCGGCAGCAGGCGATCGCGCAGGTCGGTGGCACATCTCGACCCGGTCGAGGAAGACATCGAGCTGACGGCCGTTGTGCTCGTCGAAGAACAGCAGGCGGGTCGTCCCGTGCATCGCGTTGAACCGCTCCTCGGCCGTGTAGCCGAGGTCGACCAGCAGCGTGACGATCTCCCGCCGGTCGCGTCCCCGGCCGACGACGTCGATGTCCGCATACGCCCGCGCCAGCGGCGCCGACCTCGTGCTCGGGCAGTGGATCGCGATGCCGACGCCGCCCGTCACCCGCAGCGCGACACCGCCGCGCCCGGCCCGCTCGACGACACGCTGGGCCTCGACCACGAGATCCGCCTCCGGCGGGCTCATATCGGTCCGCCGACCCAACGGGACATCGGGATCGGATGCGCGAGCGACCGCCGGTACATCTCCCGGTAGTACGGCTCGAGCTCGGCGACGCCGGCCCGCGTCCCCTCAAGGTAGCTCGCCAGCTCGGCCGCGCACTCGCCGACCTCAGCCCGCAGCGCGGCCTCGTCGACGCCGACCAGCTTTCCCCCGCGCATCAGGACCTCGCCGGCGACGATCGTCGTGTCGACGGCCGCCCGCGGCTCGCAGTAGACGAGCTGGCGGCGGATCTCGCCGAGCGGTGTGAAGGCGACTGAGTCCATGTCGATCAGCGCGATGTCCGCCGCATAGCCCGGCGCCAGCCGGCCGGTCATCTCCCCCAGGCGCATCGCCCGCGCGCCGCCGCCGGTCGCCGCCCGGAGGATCTCCGTCGCGGTCGGCCAACGCTCGGGGTCGGGGTCTGAGATGTTGTGGATCAGGCCGGCCGTCTTGAGCTGCGTCCAGACGTTGATCCCGTCGTCGACGGTCGCCTCGTCGGTCCCCAGCGCGATCGGGATGCCGGCGTCGTGGAGTGCCCGCCAGCGCATCACGCCACTCCCCAGCTTGAGGTTCGAGACCGGATTGTGGGCGACCGTACACCCGCTGGCCGCCAGCAGCTCGATGTCGTCGTCGTCGATCCAGATCGCGTGGATCACCATCGCCCGCTCGTCGAGCACGCCGAGCTCGTCGGCGTAGCGGACCAGCGACCGGCCGAGCACCGCATCGCCGAAGACCCGCTGCAGCCTGGTTTCGAGGATGTGCATGTTGTGCGGGATGTCATGTCGCCGGCTCAGCTCGCTCAGCGCCTGGAGGTAGGTCGGCGTCACACGCTGGGGGGCCGAGCATGACACGGCCGTCCCGACACGCCGCTCGTGACACGTGCCCCACCGGCCGATGAAGTCCGCGTAGGCCGCGAGCAGCTCGGCCTCGTCGACCGGCGTCGTCGCGGCCATCCGCCCGCGGATCTCCGCCGGCAGGAGCTCCTCGAGGAAGGGGTACTTCTCATACTCACACACGTTCGGCTGGTCGAGTGTGACCGCCGCCCGGATCCCGCTGTCGGTGTAGGCCGCCATCACGCTCTCGGTCTCCTCGTCGGTGACCCCCGGCAGGAAGAACGCGTCGTCGTGGACCGCCGTGACACCCTGCTTGAGCATCTCGGCCGCCCCCCACGCCGTCCGCAGGTACGCGTAGCGGGCGGACACCGGATGCGGCATGAACGGCGGCACCTCGTAGAGCATGAACAGCTCCAGCGGGAGGTTCGGGATCGCCGCCTTCAGGAAGTTCCCCGGCGAGTGGAGGTGCGCGTTGACGAGCCCCGGCATCGCCAGCATCCCCTCCGCCTCGATCACCGTCACATCCCCGCCGGCGTAGGCCGCTCCCGCATCCTGCCCGACCGCCACGATCGTCTCTGCGTCGATCACGATGTCACTCCGCGCGTGGTCCGAATCCACCTCATCAAGTGTCAGCACCCGCGCATTCCTGATGATCGACACCCGGCTAGCCATTCGTGAACTGCCAGCCCTTCAGCTTGTTCGGCCTGAACTCCATCAGCACGCCCCGCAGCACGCCCTCCGAGTACTCGCTGCCCGGGTTGAAGCACATCGTCCGCCCGAGCTTCTGGGCCGCCCGGCTCTCGTGGATGTGACCGTGGAGGCCGACGATCGGCTGGAAGCGCTCGATCGTCCGACGTGTCGCGACCGACCCGGCCGCCGACATCATCACATCCGCGCCGTTGAGCTGCGGCCGCAGGTCGGCGTCCAGCTTCGGCGCGACGTCGAGCGTCGTCCCGTGGGGTGGGCAGTGGAAGTTGAAGACCGCCCGCTCGGGCTCGCGGAGCTGCTCGGCGAGATCCGTCATGCGCGCCTCGAGATCGTCCTCGGTCAGCTCGCGGGGAGAGTCGAACGGTGTGATGTTCGCGTAGCCGACACTGATCATCTCCCGCCCGTCCGGGAGTGTCACGACCCGGCCCTCCGGCGCCTGGACGTAGTCGGCCGACCCGAGCACCTCGTCAACATACGGCTCGTCGTCGTTTCCCGCACTCAGGAACAGCGGGATGCCGCGCGGCTCGAGCCGCTCCCGGGCGAGCGCGGTCCACCCGCGAACCGTCTCGGTCACCGCCCGGCGGAAGAGGTCGGCGACCGCGGCCGGATCCTCGTCGATCCGCTCCTTCTGCTCGCGTGTGAGCCGGACCGTGTAGCACCCCGACTGGCGCAGGGCCGACTCGAGCCCGTCGACCTCGTCCTCGCCCGACGCCCACCGGATCTGGCCGAAGACACTGGCCGAGACCCGGCCGTCGGGCTCTGCGACCAGCGGGACCAGCAGCTTGCCGGTGATGTCGCCGCCCAGCACCAGCGCGTCCGCCCGGTAGGCCTGGGCCGCGTTGAGCAGCTTGCGAAAGCACCGCTC
>DATAUX010000220.1:0-10774 GCA_036268015.1 Solirubrobacteraceae bacterium
CGAGTAGTCCTCGAGAATCGGATTCTCGACGAACTTCCCGAACCGGCGACGCAGGGACGATCCCGCGCCCGGCGCTGGGGTCGTTGACATAGGGCGAGCCTCCTCGTTGGGCCTTGGCGCGCCGCCGAGGTCAGTCGCCGACGCGATGCACAACGACAGTCTCTGGGCCCGGCCCGCCCGGCGCTACCGACCGACGGGCCAATAAACCGGTCGGACTTTCCGACCACGGGGACTCGGCGTTCGAGCCGGATCGCCGGTGCCAAGGCCGGTCCGTCCAGGGCGAACCGGGTCGTCGCGGGCGAGGGTGCGAAGTGTTGTCTCGGAGAAAACGTACAAGGTGCGACAAAATGTCGCTGTTCGTACGAATTCTCCCGTGAGTCCTCAGCGGACTCGGGCGACCGGTCCGGACCGGCGGCCGGCGGCGTGGGGACTCAGACGCGCTTGGCGCGCTGCGAGGCCGGCCTCTCGGCCTGCGCTCCGGTCTCGAGCGTCGTCGTCGCGGCCGGCCTCGGGATCGGCGACCGGCGAGCCGCCTCGGCGTGCGCGACGAGGCGAGCCTGCTCGAGCTCGCCGACCTGCTTGGCGAACGCCCGGACCGCGGCCCACCCACGCGGCCGCGGCTCGAGCTCCCACTCTCCGCGAACGGCCTCGCGCACTTCGCGGCGCCGTGCCCGGGCGGCCCGGCGGCGCGTCAACCAGCCTGCGGATGCGGTCTCTGATGCCATCGTGGTTAATCGTACTGGACCGTCGGTCCATGTCCAGCCGGTAGGCATCGACAATCCGTCCAGGCCGGCGTTCTCCGCCGCCGACCCGGGCCCGTTCGCCGTTCTCCGCGGACGCGCCGTCACGACCCGCGACGGCGCGTCCGCACGCCCGCCCCGGGCTACGGGAACAGTGAGAGCTCGCTGACGAGCTTCGCCCCGTCGACCGTGCCCAGGCCGCTGGCCAGGTCGTAGCCGCGCGTGGCGTTGAACCCGGGCACGGTGATCGTCTGCCCACCCTGGGGGAACGTCACCGAGTTGTTGCCGAGCGTCACGTCCGGGATCCCCGGCGCCCTGACCAGGCCGAGCAGGTAGAGATCCGGATCGAGCAGCCCGAGCCTGTGACCGGCCGCCTGGTCGGCGACGGCGACGACGCCGGAGAACAGCGGCGACGCCTCGCTGGTCCCGCCGATGACCCCGTAGCCGGGCGGGTCGCCCGTGCCGTCGTCGAAGCCGAGGTAGACGAGCGCGCCGCCGTCGACGGCCGCGCTCATGCTGATGTCGGGCGTCCCCCGCCGAGACCCGACGACGCTGGCGTCGAGGAGCTGGAACCCCGGCCGCGGGAAGATCGTCGAGAGCCCGCCGCCGCTCGCCGCCGGACTGCCGAACAGGGCCGTGTCGTTCCAGACGTTGTCCGGCGCGGTCCGCGTCCCCGCCGCGGTGAGGTGGAGCTGGGTCCCGCCGACCGATGTGACGAGCGGGTCGGTCGACGGCCACGAGTCGACGCGGAAGGGGTAGAAGTTGACGAGGTCCGACTCGCTGTCGGTCGCCCCACCGTCACCTGAGGCCCCGAGCACGGTGACGTGGTGGGCCTGCGCGTTGGTGAAGGCCGAGCGCAGGTCGAGCAGCGACTGGGCGCTCGGGAAGGTCTCCTCGGTCGCGCCGAAGCTCTGCGTGATGACGTCGCCGAGATTGTGGTTGATCACGTAGTTCTCGGCCTCGACGATCTCCGGGAAGCCGACCGTCCCCTCGGTCTCGGAGACCGGCGTCTCGACGAGCAGGATGTTGGCGCCCGGAGCCATCGCGTGCGAGTACTGGACGTCGAGCGACGTCTCCTCCGCCCAGCCGACCATGTCGCTGTTGGTCGGGTCGAACGGCGGAATCGGCCCGGCCGGCGCGATCACCGTGAGCGAGGGCGGCGCCGGCAGCCCGAAGTCGTGGTCGAACTGCGCGAGATCCGCGGCGACCGTCGGCGACCCGAACGAGTCGACGATCACGATCGTCTTGCCCTTGCCGGTCAGCCCGGCCTTGTAGAGCGGCAGCATGTCGTACGCGGCCTCGTACTGGTTGGGCGAATAGCAGGCGATTCCGAAGTTCGCCTCGCAGTCGGCCGTCGTCGGTGGCGCGGCCGACCGGGTGTGGGCGAGCACGTCGTCGTACGGCCGGGCGACCGCCGTGCTCAGCTCGGCGATCGGCGTGGCCGGCGCCGCCGCGAGGCTCGGGGTCGCGGCCTGCGCCGAAGGTGCGACGCTCGCCGCGACCAGGGCGATCGAGGACACGGCGAGCGCGACGCCCCCGAGACGATGCGAGCGCGGTTTGCGAGCGACGAACACGGCCTACCCCCTGATCTGAGTCACCTGTTTCCCGCCGGCGCGCGGTGTCTGCGGGCCCGATCGCACCGTCCGGCCTCGATGACACGGACACTACCCGCTCCGCGGACTCGCCAAACATCGGTCCGCAACCGCCCGGCTCCGGCGGATCTTCACGCTCGTCGCGCCGGCCCGACGACGCCGGCGCACCGCCGCGGTAACCCGCGGGCGGTGCGCCGAATGCCGGGCTCGACTGTCGTCGCGCCGGTCGGCGCGACACGCTCAGGCCGGGACCGGCGTGCCCTCCGGGACGCGCCCGGGGGCGTGGCCGTTGGACGACGCGTTCGCCTTGGCGAGCGCCTCCGCCGCGTCCGCGGCGTCGACCGGGTCGGTCATGTCGATCTCGCGCGGCGGGACGCCGAGCCGGGAGAAGCCGAGCAGGAGGATGCCCGTGAACACATAGCCGAGGGCGATCTTCGGCGACTCGGCCCAGCCGACCTGCGGCCCGTGGATCAGCCCGAAGAACGCCAGCACCCCTCCGAAGAAGCAGTACCCCGCGGCCAACTCGAAGCGCCTGTCGATGATCAGCGCCCCGATCGCGCCGAGCACCATCCCCGCGAGCACCGCTCCCTCGCCGAGCGTGAGCAGCCCCTGATAGATCACCCCCGCGTTGTCGAGGTTCGTGAAGCCGACCTGCGCGGCCGTCGTGTGGGCCGCCGACAGCGCGTCGTCGACCAACCCCTGCGCCCACTGGGCGAGGTTCGGGATCGTCGCCAGCACGATCGCCGCGTAGTGGGCCCGCGGCACCGACTTGAAGGCCTGCGCACCGATCACGAGGCCGATGTACAGCAGGATCGGGACGATCGCCGGAATCGGCAGGAGCGCGCCGAGCAGCGGGAACAGGCCGATCGAACAGAACAGGAAGATGCCGACGCCGGTCGCCAGCGAGTAGGTGACCCGTCCGCCCGCGGCCTTCCAGCCCGGGTGCCCGATGTACACGGCCGGCGGGTACGGGCTGCCGAGGATCGACCCGACGATCGCCCCGGTCCCGTCGGCCAGCAGGACGCTGCGGAGGTTGTAGCTGTCACCCGCGGCCGCCGCGCTCTCGACGTTGCTCATCGCCTCGGTGAAGTTGTAGATGCCCAGCGGGATCGCCGTCGCCAGGAGCGGCGAGATGCCCTTCAGGCCGTCGGCCAGCCGCGTGAAGTCCAGCGACGGCACGCCCAGCGCGATCTGGTGGGCCGCCTGGCTGACCTCCGGCGTCGACATGTACCCGCCGATCCAGGCGATCGCCGACCCGAACAGGAGGGCGGCGAGCCCGACCGGGAAGTTGCGCGGCAGGCGGACGTTGGCCACGAAGCCGATGAAGATCACCGCGAAGGTCGGCAGCGCGATCCACAGCGCCCCCCACATCTGGGCGGCCGGTCGCATCGAGATGAACGTCAGCGAGATCCCGGCCAGCGTCCCGAGCAGCGCCGCCCGCGGTGTGAAGCGCCGGATCGTCGGGCCGACGAAGGCCCCGATCAGGATGATCACGCCGATGATGAAGGCCCACGCGATCCCGGCCTCCCAGGCCTTGATCGCGTCATGGGTCTTGAGGTAGATCGGCAGCATGATCACCAGCGTCACGATGAACATGTGCGGCACGCTCGGCCCGTACGGCATCGCCGTGACGTCGGTCCGGCCCTCCTTGCGCGCGAGCCGCTGGGCGAGGAAGAAGTAGAAGAGGTTGCCGATCAGGAGCTCGACGCCGAGCGCCGGCAGGATCACCCGGTACGTGTCGTGTGAGCTGATGTGGACCACGCCGGACGCCAGGCCGGCGATCACGAGCACGTTGACGAGCATGTTGATGCCGAGGCCGAAGAACGCGTTGAGGTCGCCGCGCGTCCACAACGGCGCCCCGGAGCTGCCGAGGGCGGCGAGGCCCTTTCGAGGTTGGGCAAAACCAGCGGTCGACATGTGGCTACTCCCCTTGAATGGCGTTGGCAAGTTCCGGCGCCGGCGCACTGCCGCCGGCGTCGGCTTCGGGCGAGAGAACGCCGAGCAGCGCGTCCGATCCGGCGACCCAGCCGAAGATCCCGCCCTGGGCGGCGATCATCTTCAGGCCGACCTCGTGGAACTCCGGGAAGTACGAGCCGACGCAGTCGGACACGACCAGGCACTCGAAGCCGCGATCGTTGCCCTCACGGACCGTCGTGTGGACGCAGACCTCGGTCGTCACGCCGGTCACGATCAGGCTCGTGATCCCCTGGTTGCGGAGGATCAGCTCGAGGTCGGTCGCGTAGAAGGCGCCCTTCCCGGGCTTGTCGAGGACGATCTCGCCGGCCGCCGGCGCGAGCTCGTCGACGATCCCGTGGCCGAACTCGCCGCGAATCAGGACCCGGCCCTTCGGGCCGGGGCTGCCGATCCCGAACTCGAGCTGACCCCGGGCGCGCTTGCTCGGCGGGCAGTCGGTCATGTCACTGCGATGCCCCTCCCGCGTGTGGATCACGAGCATCCCGTTCGCCCGCGCCGCCGCGAGCACGACCTGCAGGGGACCGACGACCCGCTGGAGCAGGCTGACATCGTTCCCCAGGCCTTCGCCGAAGCCGCCCGGCTCGAGGAAGTCGCGCTGCATGTCGATGATCACCAGCGCGGTGGTCGCCGGGGTCAGACTGAATGGATACGGCTCGGCCGGAACCGCGGCGGCCTGCACCGGCTCCTGCTCGAGGCCAAGCATGGGGGTCATTGGACCTTCCTCCGTAGCGGCCCGGGGACGCGCCCCGAGTTTTTGTATACAGCTTCGTCGACAGACCTGGTTGCCGACAACGTACGTCCGCCCGATCCCCCGCGCCATGGACCGCAGGCACAAACCGTCATGGACAGAAGGGCCATCGTTTCTGGGAGGCAGCCTGTATACGGTTGTGTCCACAGACCGCTTGGCGTGCGCGCCGGACAGTGCCGGCCTGCCAGCCCAACCCTCGACTGCCGTTCCGGAGGCCCGCCGTGGATGAGCTCGACACGTACGCCCGCGCCGCGGCCCGCCTCGGCAGGCTCGAGATCGACGATGCGTGGTGGCCGGGAGTGCTGCGCCACCTCGGCGTGCTCTGCGACAACGCCGCCCTCGTCGAGGCCGTCCCGATCGCGCTGACCGACGCCGCCGCCCCGCCGACCGTCGCCGCCCGGCCGACCGCCGCCGACCCGCCGGCCGAGGGCTCGTCGTGACGCCGGCGGTCGACGACGCGCTCGGCATCGCCGCGCAGGTCCGGGCCGGCGACCTGTCCGCGCTGGCCGCGACCGAGCGGGCCCTGGCCGCGATCTCGGCCGGCGACGACGCGATCAACAGCTTCACGACCGTGGTCGCCGATCGGGCGCTCGCCGACGCCCGCCGGGTCGACGACCTGCTCGCCGCCGGCAAGGACCCGGGGCCGCTCGCCGGGGCTCCGTTCGCCGTCAAGAACCTCTTCGACGTCGCCGGCGAGGTGACGGTCGCCGGCTCGAAGATCAGCGCCGAGGATCCGCCGGCCAAGGCGGACGCCGAGGCCGTCCGCCGGCTCTCGGCGGCCGGGGCCGTGCTGATCGGGATGCTGAACATGGACGAGTACGCGTACGGCTTCACGACCGAGAACGCCCACTACGGCGCCTGCCGCAATCCCTTCGACCTGACGCGCGTCGCCGGCGGCTCGTCCGGCGGGTCGGGTGCGGCCGTCGCGGCCGGCTTCGTCCCCCTCACGCTCGGCTCGGACACGAACGGGTCGGTCCGCGTGCCGGCCGCCCTGTGCGGCGTGTTCAGCCTCAAACCGACCTACGGCCGCCTGTCCTGCCACGGGATGCTCCCGTTCTGCGACACGCTCGACGTCGTCGGCTCGTTTGCCGCCAGCGTCCGCGACCTCGCGGTCAGCTTCGACCTGCTCCACGGCCACGACCCCCGCGACCGGCTCAGCGACGACCGCCCGCGGGAGGCGCCGCCCGACCTCGACGGCGGACTCGACGGGCTGCGGATCGCCGTCGCCGGCGGCTACTTCGCCCGCGGCGGGACCCCCGAGGCGCTCGACGCCGTCTCGGCGCTGGCCGAAGCGCTCGGCGTGAGCGAGCCCGTCGAGATTCCCCACGCCGCCGAGGCCCGGGCCGCCGCGATGGTGATCACGGCTGCCGAGGGAGCCCAGCTCCACCTCGAGTCGCTGCGCACCCGACCCGGCGATTTCGACCCGATGACGCGCGATCGCTTCCTCGCGGGCGCGCTCGCGCCCGCCCGGGCCTACCTCCAGGCCCAGGACTTCCGCCGGTGGTTCCGAGCCCGGATGCGAGCCCTGTTCGAGACGGTCGACGTCATCCTCGCGCCCGCCACACCCTTCCCGGCGCCGATCGTCGGCCAGCGGGAGGCCGTCGTCGACGACACGACGGTGCTGACCCAGCCGTACCTCGGCGTCTATACACAGCCGATCTCGTTCGCCGGCCTGCCCGTCCTGACGATCCCCGTCGCGACCGTCGACGGCCTGCCGCTCGGCGTCCAGCTGATCGCCGCGCACAACGCGGACGCGACGCTGCTGCGCGTCGCCGCCGACCTCGAGCGACGCGGCCTGGCCCGGCCGGCCGAGGCGGTGACCCCATGGAGGTGAACCTGCCGGAGATCGTCGCCGAGGTCACCGCCCAGTTCGAGCGCTACGAGACGGCCTTCCTGTCCAACGACGTCGCAGCCCTCGACGAGCTGTTCTGGAACGACCGCCTGGCCGTCCGCTACGGGGCGGCCGAGAACCTCTACAGCCACGAGGCGATCGCCCGCTTCCGCGGCCAGCGGTCAGCCGACGACCTCGACCGGGAGATCCTCTACTCGCTCGTGACGACGTTCGGGCGTGACGTCGGCGTCACGTCCGCCGAGTTCCGCCGCACGAAATCCGGCGTCACCGGGCGCCAGTCGCAGACCTGGGTGCGAACCGACGACGGATGGAGGATCGTTACGGCCCACGTGTCGCAACTCGACCTCCAAGCCGCCGTCCGGTGACCGGCCGGCCCCGCGGCAGACCGCGCCCGAAGGCCGCCCGGCCGCGCAGCAGCGACGTCTACGACGAGCTGCGCCGCGGGCTCCTGTTCGGCGAGTACCCGCTGATCGAGCGGCTCGCCGAGGTCAGCCTCGCCGAGCGGCTCGGCGCGTCCCGGACGCCCGTGCGCGAGGCGCTGATGCGACTCGAGGCCGAGGGCCTCGTGATCCGTCGCCCGCAGGGCGGCTTCTATCCGCGCAGCCCGAACCTCGCCGGGATCCGCGACCTCTACGAGCTGCGCCGGATCCTCGAGCTCGCCTGCCTGGTCCGGCCGCGCGCGCACGGCGAGCGCCACGACGAGGTCGCCCTCCAGTCGATCCACGACGACTGGATCGAGCTCGCCGGCAACCCGCCGGCGCCGGATCCCGGGCTCGTCGTGATCGACGAGCACTTCCACCTGCGGCTGGCCCAGGCAGCCGGCAACCCGGCGATCTCCGAGCAGCTCCAGGTCGTCAACGACCGGATCCGCGTCGTGCGGATGCAGAACTTCGTCCACCACCAGCGGATCCTCGTGACCACGACCCAGCACCTCGCGATCCTCGATGCCCTGATCGGCGGCGACCCCGACGCCGCCGTCGGCCTGATGGGCGCCCACCTCGACGAGGCGATGGCCCTCGCGGCGACCCGCGCGGCCCAGGCGATCGAGCGGATGATGACGGCCGGCGCCCTGCTCAACGCGGCGGCGACCGCCGACGGCGCCTAGGACACAGCCCGACCCGGCGGCAACCGGCCCGGCCGGGATCCACCGTCGACGGCACGCGAGCGCGAGCCGCACCACGCCGGGCTGGGCCGCACTAGGCTGGGCCTGTGCGCTCGCCCCGACCAGGCCGACCCGCGTGACGCCCCCCGACCGACCGACCGACCGTCAGGTCGAGCGGGTCGTCGACCGCCTGCGCAAGCTCGGGCTGGCACAGGCGATCCGCGACCCCGAGCTCAACTATGCGCTGATCCCGTTTCGTGGCCGTCCGCCGACGGCCCTGATGTGCGCGAACGCGACCTGCACCGAGCCGGTCGTCTGGTGCGGGCTCGACGCGACGACCGCCCGCGTCGAGTTCAGCCCGCGCGGCCCCCTCGACGGACGGTGGGATCCGGCGGGAGGGGAGACCGCCGGCGTCGTCGTCGCGCCACCCGGAGAGCCGCTCCTGCGGTGGCGGTTTCGCTGCTCGCGCTGCCAGCGGCCCGCCCTGCTGAGCAACTCCCGGATGCTGACGCTGATCGTCCGGGCGCTCGCCTCCGGACGGTCGGAGATCACGCCGGCGGCCGAGTCGTGACCCGCGCCGCTCACCGACCGTCGAGCCGGGCGCGGGCGACGGCGATCGCCGCCGGATTCGAGTCGACCAGGACGTAGCGGCGATCGAGCTGGGCGCAGACCGCGCCGAGCGTCCCGGAGCCCGCGAAGAAGTCCAGGCACCAGCCGCCCGGCCGCGACGACGCGCTGACGATGCGCCGCACGACGCCTTCCGGCTTCTGCGTCGGATAGCCCGTCTTCTCGGCCCCGTTGGTCGGGACGATCGTGTGCCACCAGACCGACGTCGGCAGCTTCCCCCGGGCCGCCTTCTCCGGGCCGACGAGCCCCGGCGCCATGTACGGCTCGCGGTCGACCGCGTCCGAGTCGAACCAGTAGCGACCGGGGTCGCGGACGTAGACCAGGATCGTGTCGTGCTTGGCCGGCCAGCGGCGCTTCGTCTTCGCGCCGTAGTCGTAGGCCCAGATCAGCTCGTTGAGGAAGCACTCGCGCCCGAAGATCCGGTCGAGCTCGAGCTTGACGTAGTGGGCCTCGCGATAGTCGAGGTGGACGTAGAGCGTCCCGTGCACGGCCAGCAGCTCGCGCGCCCGGCGCAGGCGCGGCGCGAGGAACCCGAGGTAGTCGTCGAAGTCGTCGGCGTAGTCGCTGCGGGAGACCTCCGTACGCGCGTAGCCCCGGCCGCCGAAGCCCGGCGTGCCCCCGACCAGCGGCTCCACCTCCAGCGTCCGTCGCGTCTGCCGGCCGCCCGTGTTGAACGGCGGGTCGATGTAGATCAGGTCGAACGCGGCCGCGGGCAGAGCGTCCAGCACGCGCAGGTTGTCCGCCTCGATCAGCAGATCGTCGTCGAGCGACAGACGATCGGGCAGGCCGTCCTCGGCCAGCAAGCGCACGGCCGGCCGCCGGCGCTCAGAACTCGATCACGCTGCGAATGCCGTCGTGGGCTTCGATCAGCTCGAACCCCCGATTGACCTCGTCGAGCGTGATCCGGTGGGAGACGAGCGGATCGACGTCGATCTCGCCGGCCAGATACCGGCTGACGAGGACCGGCACGTCATCGCGTCCCTTGAGCCCGCCGAACGAGCTCCCGCACACGCGGCGACCGGTGATCAGGTACCGGGGAACGATGTCGAGCGTCTCGCCCCGGCCGGCGACCCCCGCGACCGTGCACAGGCCCCAGCCCATCCGGGCGGCCTCGACGGCCTGGCGCATGACGGCGACGTTGCCGGTCGCCTCGAACGTGTAGTCGGCGCCGAACCCGCCGGTCATCTCGAGGATCGCGGCGACCGTGTCCGGGCCGCCGAGCATCACATCCGTCGCACCCTGGCCCCGAGCCAGCTCCAGCCGGTCGGGCGAGAGGTCGACGCAGACGATCCGCTCGGCTCCCTGCAGGCGGGCGCCGGCGACCGCGCCGAGGCCGACGAGCCCGGCGCCGAACACGACGCAGGTCGACCCCTCGCGGACGGCCGCCGTCCTGATCGCCGCGCCGAGCCCGGTCGACAGGCCGCACGCGAACAGGCACGCCCGGTCGAGCGGCGCCTCCGGATCGATCTTGGCCAGGGCGATCTCCGGCATCACCGTGTACTCGGCGAAGGTCGACGTCCCCATGAAGTGGCGCAGCCGCCGCGACCCGACCGACAGGCGCGTCGTCGCGTCCGGCAGGTAGCCGAGGTTCTGCTGCTCGCGGATCGCCAGGCAGAGGTTGGTCAGCGGGCTCACGCAGTGGACGCACTCGCCGCACTGCGGCGAGAACAGCGTGACCACATGGTCGCCCGGCGCGACCAGCCTGACGTCCGCGCCGACCCGCTCGACGACACCGGCCCCCTCGTGGCCGAGCACCGTCGGCGCGTATCCCGACGGGTCGGCGCCCGACGCCGTGTACATGTCCGTGTGACAGACGCCGCACGCCACCAGCCGGACCAAGACCTCGCCGGGCCCGGGTTCGTCGAGCTCGACCTCTCCGACGACGAGCGGCTTGCCGAACTCCTCGAGTATCGCGGCGCGGATCAACATTGCGGCCGACGCGAGCATACCCCCACAGCGGACCGCCGACCTCGCACACGTGCCCGCCGGCAGCGTCATCCCGATCGTCTAAGGAAGCGTCAAGCATCAACGTGATGGTTTGATGACGTAGTTCCACTGGCCGTGGAACTCGTCGGGGATCAGGTTGACCGCAGCCAGCTGGGCGTCGGTGATCTTGATCGCGCGTTCGTAGGTGTTCTC
>DATAUX010000221.1:0-13571 GCA_036268015.1 Solirubrobacteraceae bacterium
GAAGAGCAGCTCGAGGACCATCCGCCGGGCGATCGACAGCCGGAGTCCGCGTGCGCGGAGCGCGTCGACCGCGTCGTCGATGTTCGCGAAGACGAGCGGGGCTACCTGTGGCGCGGTGGTCACGGCAGGTTGATTCTATGAGCTGCCGACGACGACGCCGATCGCCAGGACGATCGCCCCGCCGAGCGTCACGACGACCAGCGACGACCGCATGCTCACGTTGAGGAACCGGTGGCGGACCCACGCGATCGCGAACAGCTCGACCGCGACGACGATCCCCGCGACGACGAGCGCCTTGTTGACGTCGGCGATCAGGAACGGCAGCGAGTGGAAGATCCCGCCGAGCGCGGTCGCCCCGCCGGTGATCACGCCGCGGGCCAGCGCCGGTCCCCGGCCGGTCTGCTCGCCGGTGTCCGACAGCGCCTCCGACATGCCCATGCTGACGCCGGCACCGAGCGCCGTCGCGATCCCGACGACGAGCGCCGTGTGCGAGCTCGTCGACACGGCCGCCGCGAAGATCGGCGCCAGCGTCGACACCGTCCCGTCGATCAGGCCGACCAGCGACGGCTGGACGATCTGGAGGATGAAGTCGGCCTCGTCGGTTCGCGTCAGCCGCTTCAGCACGCGTCCGAGCAGCGAGCTCGACCCTGTCGGCCGGCCGGCGCTCGCCTTCGCGGTCTCCTCGACGCTTTCCATGGCCGCAGTTATAGCATCTGATTTCAAATAAGGTGTGCCTAACAACAACAAGTCCAGATGGATCAGTTAGGATTCCCGCATGGCAACGCACCCGGCCGACGCAGTCCTCGCCGACAAGCTCCGCGCCAGCCGGCATCGGGTGACGTCCCAGCGGCTCGTGATCTACCGCGAGCTGCACGCCCGCAAGCAGCACGTGACGGCCGACCAGCTGCTCGAAGCGGTGACGCCCGCCCTCCCGGGAATCGCGATCCCGACGGTCTACGCGACGCTCGTCCTGCTCGAAGAGCTCGGCCTCGTCCGGCGGGTCAGCACCGGGACGGGGGCCGTCGTCTTCGACTCGCACGTCGATCCCCACGCCCACACGGTCTGCCGCAGCTGCGGCGCCCTCGCCGACCTCGCTGGACCCGGTCCGCCGCCGGACGCCCTCCAGTCGGCGGCCGCCGCCGGGTTCTCGCCCGAACACGCCCAGCTGCTGATCTGGGGCGTCTGCGCCGACTGCCGGCCGGCCGCCGGCAACTGATCGGCTGGCGACGGTCGCCCCGCCCCCGACCCGGCGCCGGCGACGTTCGGCTCGCCAGAGATGATCTCCCACTACGGGTTCCTCTCGACCTGGTGCATAGACGCGCCGATCGACGACGTCTGGCGAGCGCTCGCGGATTCGGACGGCTACCCGGGTTGGTGGAAGGCCGCGATCAGCGTCGAGCAGCTCGAGCCGGGTGATCGGTTCGGCGTCGGCCGGGTCGACCGGTTCGCCTGGCGCGGCCGGCTTCCGTACACGCTGCACTTCGACATCCGCGTGACCCGCGTCGAGCCCGGCCTGCTGATCGAGGGACACGCGACCGGCGAGCTCGAGGGCGTCGGCGTCTGGCGGCTGTACGCCGGCCGGGGCACCGCCGTCGTCTACGACTGGCGCGTGCAAACGACGCCGGCCTGGATGAACCTGATCGGACCCGTCGCCCGGCCGGTCTTCGTCTGGAACCACGACTTCGTGATGAACCAGGGGGCTCGCGGCCTGGCCGGCGCGCTCGGCGCCCGGCTGATCGCCCACGGCTGACTGCCGACGGCCGATGGACCTGCGTGGCGCCACCGTCCTCGTCACCGGGGCCAATCGCGGGATCGGGCTCGCCCTGGCCGAGCGGATCGCCCGCGAGCCGGTCGACCTCCTGCTGATGGGGATGCGCCGCCCCGACGACGGCCCGCCGGTCACGGCGCCGGCCGGCGGTGTCCGGGCGATCCGGGCGGTCGGGATGGACCTCGGCTCGCGGGACGCGATCGACCGGTCGTGGGACGGCCTGTCGGAGCGCGAGCGTGAGGTCGACGTGCTGATCAACAACGCCGGCCTGATGACCGGCGGTCTGCTCGAGGACCAGGACCAGGCCGACGTCTACGCGATGTTCCAGGTCAACCTCGTCGCCGTCGCCCACCTGACGGCGCTCGCCCTGCCGGGGATGCTCGGCCGCGGCCGCGGCAAGATCGTCAACAACGCGTCGATCTCCGGGTATGCCCACCTGCCGGGCGCGTCGACCTACGCCGCGTCGAAGGCCGGCGTCGTCGCCCTCACCCAGTCGCTGCGACGCGAGCTGCGGGGGACCGGGGTGACCACGCTCCACCTGATCACGCCGGGCGTCGCGACCGACATGATGGACGCGACACAGGGCGTCTACGGCCGCCACATGGACACGTCCGGCTGGGAGAACCAGCCGCCGGCCGAGTGGGCCGACCAGGTCGTCGCGGCGATTCTCGACGACCGCACGACGTTGCAGCCGGGCGGCAAGGTCGCCTGGGCCGTCCGCGCGGCCCGGGGGCCGTCCGTCCTGCTCGATCTCGCCAGCCGGCGGATCTTCAGCCGCCGGCCGCGGGTCGGGCCGTGAGCCGGCGGCGCACCTAGGCAATAGCTCTAGTTGTTCCTTGACTTCCCGGTCGGCGATATGGGAGGGTGCCAGGCGTAGTCGGAGGCCTGACGAGAAGATCGACCGCAAGAGGAGGAACATTGTCTGAACCCATGAGCCGGCGGCCCGCCGGACAGCGAACCGTTCTGCGTCGCCGTGTTCAACGGGCTCGATGTGCTGCTGGCAGCGCGCTCGCGCTGACCTTGGGAGCCCTGATGATCCCCGGCGTGACCGCGGCATCCGCCTTCCCCTGACCCACCCCGGTGAACAGCGTGATCGGGACGATCCCGGTCGGCAACGGGGCCGGCGGCGTCGGTGTGGACCCGATCCGCGGGACCGTCTACGTCGCGAACCAGAACTACAACGAGGGTCTGGGCACCGTGTCGGTGATCGACGAGGCGACCAATTCGGTGACGGCCACGGTGACGGTCGGCGACTACCCGTACCGTGTCGCGGTCGACCCATTCGCCGGGACGGCCTACGTCGACAACTTCCTCTCGGACAGCGTGTCGGTCATCGACGAGAGGACCAACACCGTGATCGCGACGATCCCCCTGCCGGGGGGCCCGGCGCACGACATGGCGATCGACCCCTACCACGGGCTCGTATACATCGCCGAGGGCCAGACGGTCCAAGTCATCAGCGAGAAGACGAAAACCGTCGTCGACAGCATCACGATGCCGCTGTCGACGGATACCGTCGGCGTCGATCCCGCGACCGGCCAGGTCTTCGTCGGCGAGTACACCGGCACGATGGCGATTCTCAGCGAGCGGACGAACAGGATCATCAGGACGATCGCCACCGGATTCAACACATACCTCCAGGCGATCGGGGTCGACTCGACGACCGGAACGGTCTACGTCGGCACGTATGCGACGATTGGCGACGACCAGTTCAGCGGGCCGGGGAGCGTGGCGGTCTTCGATGAGCACAAGGACGCCGTGACACGCACGATTGCCACGGATGGCAACGGCCCCAGCGGGATCGCCGTCGATCCACTGACCCACACCGTCTACGCCACGAACTACGACTACGAGTCGCCGATGACGGCCAGCGTCGTGTCGGTCATCGACGGCCGCACCGACACCCTGACCGCGAACGTCCCCGTCGGCGTCGGTCCGGCGGGCGTGGATGTCGACCCGATCCGCGGGAGGCTCTACTCGGCCAACAACGGGACCGGTGGGTCGACATCGCAGCCGGGGACCGTGTCGGTCATCAAGGTCGGGCCACCCACCCTGCCGTTCGGCTTGGGCGGCCTCGGCCTCCCGGGTCTGTAGGCCTGACGATCGCCGACTGACGCAGGCCGCTTCCAGCCGTCCGCCGCCTCGGGATGAGGGCAGGCGGACGGCGCGGGGCGCTCGCGCAGCCCGGCCGCAGCCGCCGGCGACGCGCGGCGTCAGTCGCCGGTGACGCCGGCAAGGACCGGCTGGGCGACGGCGGTCCGGGCGACGAAGCGGGGCTTGGCGAGGACGAGCTGGAGGGTGCTGATCCGGCCGGCGTCGAAGCCGCCCTCGCAGTAGGCGAGGTACAGCTCCCAGACTCGCTGGAAGCGGCCGTCGTAACCGAGCGCGCGGACGCGGTCGAGCTGGTCGAGGAAGTTCTCGCGCCAGCAGCGGAGCGTGCGGACGTAGTGGGTCGTGATGTCCTCGAGGTCGACGGGGCGGAGATCGCCGGTCCGGGCGAGGGAGCGGGAGATCACCCGGAGGGAGGGGAGGCAGCCGCCGGGGAAGATGTGGGTGTTGGCGAAGCTGCGGGTCGCCTTCTCGACCTCGTAGGCCGCATCGTCGATCGTGATCGCCTGGAGGAGCATCGCGCCGTCGGGATGCAGGAGGGAGCCGCACCGCTCGAAGAAGGTGTCGAAGTACTGCCAGCCGACTGCTTCGATCATCTCGATCGATACGAGCTTGTCGTAGCTACCGGTGAGGTTGCGGTAGTCCTCGAGGAGCAGGGTCACACGGTCCTCGAGGCCGGCGTCGGCGACCCGTCGACGGGCCATCGAGAGCTGTTCGGCGGAGATCGTCGTGGTGGTGACACGACACCCGTAGTTCGCGGCGGCGTGGATCGCGAAGCCGCCCCAGCCGGTGCCGATCTCGAGGACGTGGTCGTCGGGCTGCAGGTCGAGCTTCCGGCAGATCCGGTCGAGCTTGGCGATCTGGGCGTCGTGGAGAGTCGACTCGTCGGATTCGAAGATGCCGCACGAGTACATCATCGTCGGGTCGAGCATCAGTCCGAAGAGGTCGTTGCCGAGGTCGTAGTGGGCGGAGATCTGCCGGCGGGCGCGGGCCGGCGTGTTGCGCACGCCCCAGCGGGCGGCGGTCTGGGGGAGGGCCACGAACGGACGGATGCCGCGGCGCCAGCGGTCGAGCTGGGGCATGTTCAGGGCGGCGAGTCGAGCGAGCTCGGGGAGGTTGCGGCAGTCGAACATGCGATCCATGTAGGCCTCGCTGAGGCCGATCGAGCCGCGCAGGAGAGCAGGGTAGAAACCGATGTCATGAACCCTCACGGTGACCATCGGACCACCTGGCTCGCGGTCGCCGAAGCGGCGGGTGCGCTGACCCTCGACGAGCGTCAGCGTGCCGTGCCGGGTCCGGCCGAGCAGGGCGAGCACGAGCCGGCGGGCGGCGCGATCCTTCATCCGAGCGTCTCCCGCGACGTGCGCGCCGATGCGCGGCGGGCGCGGCCGAGGATCGGCGCGCCGGACGGGTTCGGGAAGTACTTGGCATGCTTGAGACGGAGGCGGAGTGCGTGGATGTAGATCTGGGCCACGACGCGGAGGGTGAGTCCGGGATGGCGAATCAGGATGCCGGTGGTGATCGGGCGGCGCTCGAGTGAGAGGGTCGCGTCGAACGCGAGGACCCCGTCGCGCTCGGAGTCGATGTTGACGGTCAGCCGGTCGGCCGGGTTGGTCAGGCGCCAGTCGTAGGTGTGATCCATTCCCATGAACGGCGACACGTGGAAGTCCTTGTCCATCCGGCCGTGGAGGATGCGGCCGGCCGGCCGGTCGGGATCGGCCCGCATGACATAGGCGTGGCGCTCGCCCCACGGCGTGTTGGTGACCTCGGCGACGACCGCCTGGAGGCGGTTGCCGTCGGGGGCGAAACAGTAGTAGAAGCTGACGGGGTTGAAGCAGATGCCGGCGTAGCGGAGGTTTGTCAGCAGGCGGATCGGGCCGGCCGGGCGTTCGCCGGTTCGTTCTGCGACGAGGGCGCGGACCGACTCGTCGAGCGGCTGGGTCGGGTCGCCGAGGTGGTCGGTGCGGCGCAGGCGGGCGAGGGCGGGCCGGCTGGTCGACCAGAGCGGCATCCGGCGAAAGACGGTGTCGAGCTCGGCGAGGTCGAGGTAGACCATGAACAGGGGGTAGCGGAGCTCGTGCTCGACGTCGCCGTACCGGCGGTGGCGGACCCAGCCCTCATAGACGCAGCTGGTCGTCGCCGGCGCGGGGGCCGGCGGCGGGCCGGCGGGCGAGGTTCCGGCCGGCGGGCGGCCGAGCAGTCCGGTGCTCACGCGGGCGCCCGGAATCCGAAGGCCTGGCAGACGCGCTGGGCGGAGACGACGCCGTCCTCGTGGAAGCCCCAGCCCCAGTACGCGCCGGAGTAATGGGTCCGCCGGATGCCGGAGATCTCATGCCAGCGGGCCTGGGCGGCGACGCCGGCCTGGGTGTAGACCGGATGGGCGTAGGGGATGACCTCGATGATCTGGGCAGGGTCGATGCGGTCGGTCATGTTGAGTGTTACGCAGAAGTCGACCGGTGCGGTCAAATTCTGGAGATGATTCATGTAGTAGGTGACCGTGGTCATCGGCCGGGGCTCGGCGAAGAGGTGATAGTTCCAGGCCTGCCGGGCGGCCGGCCGGCGGGGGAGGACCGACGTGTCGGTGTGGAGGACGGCCTCGTTGGGCTGATAGGGAAACGCGCCGAGCAGGTCGGCCTCGGCGGGCGACGGGTCGTCGAGGATCGCGAGCGCCTGGTCGGCGTGGCAGGCGATGATGACCTCGTCGAAGCGGTCGGTCGACCCGGCCGCGTGGACGTCGACGCCGCCGTCGTCGCGACGGATGCGGGTGACCGGGGTCGACAGGCGGATGCGGTCGGCGAGGGGTTCGCCGAGGGCCCGGACGTAGGTCTGCGACCCGCCGACGATCGTCTGCCACTGGGGGCGGTCGCGGAAGCCGAGCATCCCGTGGTTGTGGAAGAACTCGGCGAGGAAGCGGGCGGGGAAGCTCCACATCGCGGCCGGGTCGGCCGACCAGACGGCCGAGGCCTGGGGGACGATCAGCCGGTCGACGAAGGCCTTCGAGTAGCGGCCGGCGTCGACCCAGTCGCCGAGCGACGGGCCGGGAGCCGCCGAATCGAGCAGGGTGGGGAGCTCGCGGTTGAAGCGGGCCAGGTCGGAGAGCATCCGCCAGAACGCGGGGTCGACGAGGTTGCGTCGCTGGGCGAAGACGCCGGTCGGCGTGCCGGCGTACTCGAAGTCGGAGTCCTCGCCCTTGACCGAGAACCCCATGTGGGTGTCCTGGATCTCGACCCGGGCTTCGGCGAGGATGCGGTTGAAGTTGGGGTAGTTGCGGTCGTTGAGGACGATGAACCCGGTGTCGACGTCCCAGGAGCCGTCGTCGCGGACGACGTGGACCGTGTTCGTATGGCCGCCGAGGTAGTCGGCCGCCTCGAACAGGGTGATCTCGTGCTGGCGGTGGAGGAGGTGGGCGGCGACCAGGCCGGACACGCCGCCGCCGACGATCGCGATCCTCACGGCCTGGGCGAGCGTCTGCCGGCCCGGGAGTAGGCTACGTCGACCGGGTTCTGGGTGGGTCCGGGAGGTGGGCGGTGAAGGCGCAGCATGTCGTCGGATCTACTACCGCGCGGACCTGATCCACGGATCATCGGGCGGTTTTGGAGGAAGACCGGCGGGTGCCGTCGAAACAACCGCTCGCTGATGAAACGAACAGGATCCACTCCAGCCCCACCTCCGCGGAGCAGCGGGACAACCCCGCCGCAGACGCTGTCAAGCTACATCCAGTCGCGGTTCGACGAATGCTCACGGTCGCAGAAGGACGTCGCCCAGTACATCATCGATCACCTCGACGAGGCCGCGTTCCAGACGGCGGAGGAGCTCGCCCGGCGGGCGAACACGTCGAGCTCGACGGTCGTACGCTTCTCGCAGGCGCTCGGATTCGACGGGTTCCCCGAGCTCCAGCACGCCGCGCGGGAGGAGTACAGGCGGGCGAACGTGCAGGGCGCGCGCGGGGACGGCGAGCCGTCGACACCGCTGTTCTCGCTCGACCAGACAGACTTCGAGACGGCCCTGGCGGCCGACCACGTCAACGTCGAGGAGACGGCGCGGAAGGTCTCGCGGGCGAACATCGAGCGGGCGATCGAGTCGATCGCGTCAGCCAACCGGATCCTGATCGCCGGGACCGACCAGATGGCCTTCTTTGCGAGCTACCTCCGCCATCTGCTGATGCTGCTCGACCTGCGGGCCGAGCTGGTGGCCAGCCCGTCGCAGGAGGCGCTCAGCCGGCTGGGCCGGATCGATTCGGACACGCTGGTGATCGGCCTGTCGGCCGGTCGGCCGCACGCGCTCGTCCTGCGGGCGATGAAGCTCGCCCGCCACCGGAAGGCGCCGACGATCGCGATCACCGACGCGACCCTCTCAGAGGTGGCGAAGCTCGCCCGGATCAAGCTCTACTACTCGTCCAACAGCCCGGCCTTCGTCCGGTCGCACACGGCCCTCCTGGGGATGATCCAGGCGATCGCATACGGCGTGTATTCGCGCGACGAGGAGCAGTACGCCGACCGGATCAAGGCGTTTCGCCTGAAATAGGCGTTCGTCGAGTCCGCGTCCTCGGCGCCTGGCTCGCCTCGCTTGGCTGGCGGCGTCAGGGGTGTCGTCGTGTGAGTCGCACGGCTCGGGGCGCCTGCGGGTCGGACTCGACTCTCTTGTCGGGTGGCCGCTCGGCGGGTGGGACGTTCCTAGGGGCGGGCCGGGCTTGCTGCGGTGAAGAAGTCCTGGGGGTGGGCTTGGATGAAGGGGACGACGGGGTTGTCGGGGGCTTGCCAGGCGTCGTCGAGGGGGGCGAGGCGGTCCTGTCCGAGGGTGGTGAGGAGCCGCTGCATTGTGGTCGGGTTGGTCGGGATGGGGCCGGTGGGGGCGATCAGGTGGTTGGCGGCGGCGAGGATCCTGGGGCGGGGGGTCCCGTCGAGCGGGGCGAGCGGGTCGATCATCGGGTCGACGACCGCGTCCCAGAAGTCGAGACCGGTCAGGCCGCGGACGGCCGAGGCCGGGACCTTGAAGCCGGCTTGATGGGGCAGCGGATCGCCGCTGCGCCGGCGATCGCCTCGAGGTGCTCGAGGGCCGCGCGTTCGGCGGCCGATTGCGTTGGGGGTGGGCTGGTCGGGGCGTCGCGGGCTGCGCCGCATGCGGACAGGAGGACCGCGGCCAGGGCAACGAACCAGGGCGGGGCGGTCAAGCCGACGCCCGCTCGAACGCGGCGCGGGCCCTGGCGGCGATCGTCTCGACGCGCGCCCGGCGGTCCTCGAGCCGGTTCACGACGTCCGGCAGCCGCTCGCGGCCTGTGGCGAAGCCCCAGCAGTCGAAGACGATCGGGCGGGCGCCGATCGCCGGGCCGAGGCGGTCGAGCTCGTCCGGCTCGAGGCTGACGTGCGCACGGTACCCGGCGACGGCCGCGTCGATGCACGGTCGGGTGCCGGCCGCCCAGAGCAGAAAGCCGACCGACGAGAGTCGTGGCCCGCGACCGGCTCCGGTCCAGTCGATCATCGCGATCTCGCCATCTGGCCCGGCGACCGCGTTGGCGTGGACGAAGTCCGGGTGGGTCAGCGCGTGGGGGAGGTCGTGGCAGTCGTCGGCGCGTGCGAGCGCCTGCCGCAGGGTCTCGTAGAGCGCGTGGTGCTCGGATCGGACACGGCGACGCGCATCGTCGAGCAGCGCGCCGGCTGCCGCCAGCTCGTCCCGGGGTCCGCCTTCGAGGGCGAGATGGTGCCAGGCCCCACCCGGGCGGGCGGTCGACGCTGGGCCGGCCGGGAGCGTGTGGAGTCGGCCGAGCAGGTCGCCCAGCGCGCGAAACGTCCGCGGGCGGGCGGCCGGCTTGCGGCCGGCCAGGAACTCCGTGACGAGGACGGCCTGGCCGTCATGGGTGGAGACCGGCTCGGGGTGGGCACACCGCTCGGCCGGGAAGCCGATCCGCTCCAGCCCGCGAAGGATCTGGGCGTCCCGCTCGGCGGCCTCCGGCGGGCGCGCGGCCTGGAAGACCCGGGCGACCCAGCTCGGCCGGGAGTGCTGGTCGACGCGGAAGACGCCGACGTCCAGCTCGTCGATCCGGGCGACCTGGATCCCGTACACGCGCTCGAGATGGGCCGGCAGGCGGTCGGTCGCCGACCGGTGGTACATCCGCTCCATGAACACGCCGACCCGGCTGGCCGTCGGCCCGGCCCGGGCGTCGGGTGCCCAGATCGGCGCGGCCACGACGAAGCCGGCCCGCCCGGCCCGCTCGGACAGGTCGGTGGCGCGCCACCGCGTCGACGTGAGGAGGTCGCTCGCGTCGTTGGCGGTCAACGTGGTGCGCGCCGGCTCGCCCAGCCCGGCGACCGTGGCCTGGAACCGCGCCCGGCGGGCGGACTCGTCGGCCGAGGTCGGCGCGCTCGACAGCGAGATCGCCAGCCGGGTGCCGACCGTCGCGACGATCCGCAGGTCACGCAGGAGTGCTTCGAGCGTGGGCTGCGCGAGGTAGACGGCGACGCCCTCGCAGAGCACGACCGACGGTCGGTCGGGCTCGTAGCCGGCGTCGACGAGCCCGGCGGCGAGTCCGCCGCTTTCGAGATCGACGGCGACGAACGCGACCTGCGACGCGTCGATGCCGAGGCGTTCGACGCGTGCCCGCTTGTCGCGCTGGGTGTCGGGGTGATCCACCTCGAACCAGCGGACGCCCGGCTTGGCGTAGCGCAGCGACCGGCCGTCGTATCCGGCGCCGACGGCAACGATCTGGGTGACGCCGCGATCCAGGCCGTTGACGACGACCCGGTCGAAGAACGACGTCCGCGCCCGGAGGTACCGAGCCATGGCCTGGTTGGGCTCGGCCGTAGCCGAGCCGGCCACATCGCGGGCCAGCCGGTCGTCGGCGGACGGGTCGCCGAACGACGCGGGCAGCCGGTCGAACCCGACGCGGTACGCGGCGACCCGCTGCGCGGTGGCCGACGGCTTCCCGTCATCCATCGATCGGCGCTCCGGAGACCAGCGAGGCCAGCGTCGCTCGGGTGTGCGCGATGTGTTCGGGGCCGACGTGCGCCGTCAGCGCGGCGTCCACGGCGTCGACGGCCGACCGGATCGCCGCCGCCGCCGACTCGCCGCGCTCGGTCACGGTGATCGTCAGCCGCCGGCGGTCGCCGGGGTCGACGGCGCGGTCCAGGTAGCCGCGGATCACGAGGGTGTCGACGAGCTGTCCGGCGGCCTGCTTGGAGACGCCGAGCCATTCGATGATCTCGCTGAGCGGCGCCCCCGTGCGGGTGATCGAGGCGATCACGAAACTGCCGTTGCGCGGCACGTCGTCGCACCCCGCGGCCGTGAGGGCGTCCCGGATCGCCGACCCGTAGACGGCCCGGGCGGAGCGCAGGAGGGCGGGCAACGACGCTTCGTCAACCCAGTCGGGCCGTTCGGTCATGAGCCCAGAATATCGACCATTTGCGAGATAGTCAATGACCGGTACGACACTGGCGGGTCAGGGGGGTGCCGCCCCGGGACTGCGTGTGGCCGCCTGGGACACGTGGCGTCGGGCCGGGCGAGGCGGCCGCGACAACCGGCACGCGGCGATCGACCCGAGCACCCGGGAAGGCGCTCCGGCCGCCGCGATGGTAACGTTGCAAGCGCAAGGATCGCTGCGGTGTGGGTCGTGGGCGAGTCGGGCTGGTATTGCAAGCCGATTGGACCGACGGAGTTCGCCGGACGCCGCGGGACAAGGAGGAGCCCCGAATACACGACTGCAGTCCACACGCCGTGGGAACCCCATGCTCGGCACCGGGCGGACGCGACTGCCGGGGTCACCAGGCCCGCGAGTCATTCGCGCGTGCCGGGCGTGCGCGATGACGGGTCAGGGTCGTCCGGACGGCCGGGGACTGGAGCCCGGGGACAACGAGCTGCTCGCGCTGGTCCAGCGGGGCAGCGTGGCCGCCTTCGCCGAGCTGTATGACCGGTACTGCGCCCGGGCCTACCGCGTCGCGCGGATCGTCTCGGTCGATCGGGCCCGGGCGGAGGAGGCGGTCCAGGAGGCGTTCGGGACGATCTGGCGGGCGCGGGACACGTATCGGCCTGATCGACCGACCGCGGCGGCATGGGTGCTCACGATCGTCCGCAACCGAGCGATCGACGCGACCCGCCGGGACGCGGCCTATCAGGCCAGCCGGGCGAGCGACGCGCTGCTCGAGCATCACGCGTCACCCGAGGACGTGGCCGCGGACGCGGTCGATCGGGCCGCGGCCGGCGACTTGCGGCGACTGTTGACGAGGCTGCCGGACGCCCAGCGGGAGGTCATCGTCCTCGCGTTCTACGGGGAGCTGTCGCAGACCGAGATCGCGGCGGAGCTCGACGTCCCGTTGGGGACGATCAAGGCGCGCATGCGTCGTGGCCTGAACTCGCTTCGCGAAGATCTCCAGCAGAACGCGGCCTGAGCGAAATCGTCCGGGAAGTAAACTGCGCGTATGTCCGACGAAGCGACTTTCCGGGTCAAGGCGGGTTTGGCCGAGATGCTGAAGGGCGGCGTGATCATGGACGTCGTCAACGACGAGCAGGCCCGGATCGCCGAGGATGCCGGCGCTTGTGCGGTGATGGCGCTCGAGCGGGTCCCCTCCGACATCCGCCGGGATGGCGGGGTCGCCAGGATGTCGGATCCGCTGATGATCCGCCAGATCCAGGAGGCCGTGACGATCCCGGTGATGGCGAAGGCCCGGATCGGTCACTTCGTCGAGGCGCAGATCCTCGAGGCGCTCGAGGTCGACTACATCGACGAGTCGGAGGTCCTGACGCCGGCCGACGAGGCCAACCACATCGACAAGTGGGGCTTCAACGTCCCGTTCGTCTGCGGGGCCACGAATCTGGGCGAGGCGCTCCGCCGGATCGGCGAGGGCGCGGCGATGATCCGGTCGAAGGGCGAGGCCGGGACCGGGGACGTCGTCGAGGCGGTCCGCCACATGCGGGCGATCGCCGGCCAGGTGCACCGGGTGCTCGCGAGCGAGCCGGCCGAGCTGCCGGCCCTGGCAAAGGAGTTCGGCGCGCCGCTGGATCTGATCCGCGGGGTCGCTCGGGACGGGCGGCTGCCGGTCGTCCTGTTCTGCGCGGGGGGGATCGCGACGCCGGCCGACGCGGCCCTGATGATGTCGCTCGGCGCCGAGGGCGTGTTCGTCGGGTCGGGAATCTTCAAGTCCGCGGATCCGGCGATGCGGGCCCGGGCGATCGTCGAGGCGACGACACATTTCCGCGATCCGCATCGGGTGGCCGCGGCGTCCGAGGGGCTCGGTTCGGCGATGGACAGCCTCGAGACGCGCAAGCTCGCAGGCGAGCAGCTGCTCGCCCAACGCGGCTGGTGAGTCGCCCGGCGGGCGGCGGCCCGCCGATCGACGGTCCGCGGATCGGCGTGCTCGCCCTCCAGGGAGGGTTCGCCGCGCACGGACGGCTCCTGACCGGCCTGGGGGCCTCGGTCCGCGAGGTCCGGGTTCCGGCCGACCTCGACGGGCTCGACGGCCTGGTCCTCCCGGGCGGTGAGTCGACGACGATGATGCTCGGGATCGACCGGGAGGCTCTGGCCGGCCCGCTGGGCGCGTTCGCGGCGTCCGGGAGACCGATCCTCGCGACGTGCGCCGGGATGATCATCCTCGATCGTGATCACCTCGGCGTGCTCGATGTGCGCTGCGAGCGCAACGCGTTCGGCCGCCAGATCCGCAGCTTCGAAACGGATCTGACCCTGCGCGGCTTCGCCGCGCCGGTCAGG
>DATAUX010000222.1:0-3559 GCA_036268015.1 Solirubrobacteraceae bacterium
CCCTCTCCTTCCTCGGCGCCGGCGTCCAGCCGCCGAACCCGTCCTGGGGGACGATGATCGGCGACGGCACCCGTCTGATCCCCGGCGCGATCCACCTGACCCTCGTCCCCGGGACGATGCTCGTCCTCTGCGTGCTCGGGATCAACATCTTCGGCGACGGCGTCCGCGACGCCCTCGACCCGCGGGCCAAGCTCCGCGTCGAGCGATGATCGCCGGTCCCGGGATCGGCCGGACCCGCTGATGGCGCGCTTCGCGATCCGGCGGGTCGGGTCGGCCCTGCTCGTGATGTTCGCGACGTCCGTCCTGACCTTCCTGATCTTCCAGGCGATCCCCAGCGGCGACCCGGCCCTCCGGCTCGCCGGCAAGTACTCGACGCCGGCCCAGGTCGAGGCGATCCGCAAGGAGTGGGGCTTCGACAAGCCGATCTACGTCCAGTACGTCAAGACGATGGGCAAGATCTTCGACGGGTCGGTGATCTCCTACACCCAGCAGCTGAACGTCGACAAGACGGTCGAGCACGACCTTCCGGCGACGCTCTCGGTGACGATCGGCGGCGCCGTGATCTGGCTTCTGGTCAGTGTCCTGTTCGGCGTCCTCTCGGCGATTCGGGCCGGCCGCTACCTCGACCGCGTGCTGACCGTGCTCGCCTTCGTCGGCCTCTCGATGCCGGCCTTCTTCCTCGGTGACATCGCCCTCTACTACCTCGGCTACAAGGCGAAGATCTTCCCGCTCGGCGACTACGTACCCCTGACCCAGAACCCCGGCCAATGGTTCACCCACCTGCTCCTCCCGTGGATGACGCTGGCCGTCCTCTACATCGGGATCTACTCGCGGATCCTCCGCTCCAGCCTGCTCGACACGCTCGGCGAGGACTACGTCCGCACAGCCCGGGCCAAGGGCATCTCCGAGCGCCGCGTCCTGATCCGCCACGCCCTGCGCAACAGCGTGATCCCGCTGATCTCGCTCTGGGGCCTCGACTTCGCGTCCCTGCTCGGCGGCGGGACGATCCTCGTCGAGGAGGTCTTCAACATCAACGGCGTCGGCAAGTACGTCGGCGACTCGATCGGCCGGCTCGACGTCCCGCCGATCCTCGTGATCACGGTCTTCGCCGCGTTCGCCGTCGTCGCCCTGTCGGCGATCGTCGACATCCTCTACGCCGCCCTCGACCCCCGGATCAGGCTCTCCTCGTGAGCGACTCGCCGCCACCGCCCGAGGCCGGCGCCGCCGGTCCGCCGCCGCCCACGGCCGGCTCCGGCACCCCGCCGCCGCTGCTGGCCGTCGACAGGCTGAACGTCTCGTTTCGGACCGAGCAGGGCGTCGTCCACGCCGTCGATGGGGCCTCGTTCACCGTCGGACGCGGCGAGGTCGTCGCCGTCGTCGGCGAGTCCGGCTCCGGCAAGTCGGTCACCGGCCTCACCCTGATGGGACTGACCCGCTCGCCGAACGCCACGATCGCCGGCTCGGCCCTGCTCTCCGGCCGCGAGCTGATCGGCGCCAGCGAGGCCACCCTGCGCGCGGTCCGCGGCGCCGAGATCGCAATGATCTTCCAGGACCCGATGAGCTCGCTCAACCCCGTGATCCGGGTCGGCGAGCAGATCGTCGAGCAGATCCGCGCACACGACGACGTCACCCACGACGCCGCCCTCGACCGTGCCGTCGAGTTGATGGAGCGCGTCGGGATCCCCCGTGCCCGCGACCGCAGCCGCGCCTTCCCGCACGAGTTCTCCGGCGGCATGCGCCAGCGCGTGATGATCGCGATGGCCCTCTCCTGCTCCCCGAGCCTGTTGATCGCCGACGAGCCGACGACCGCCCTCGACGTGACGATCCAGGCCCAGATCATGGAGGAGCTCGGCGTCCTGCGCCGGGAGACCGGCGCCGGGATCCTGCTCGTCACCCACGACCTCGGCGTCGTCGCCGACATCGCCGACAGGATCATCGTGATGTATGCCGGCCAGATCGTCGAGCAGGGCACGCTCGACGAGCTCTTCTACGACCCCCAGCACCCCTACACCTGGGGCCTGCTCGGCTCGATCACCCGCGTCGACCGCGTCCGCACGGCCCGCCTCCCGGCGATCCCCGGCCAGCCGCCGTCGCTGCTCGACCCGCCCGCCGGCTGCCACTTCCGGCCGCGCTGCCCCCAGGCGTTTGCCGCCTGCACCCAGCCGCCCGCCCTGGAGGCCCGCCTGCCCGACCAGCCCGCCCACCGCGATCGGTGCTTTCTCGGGGTCGCCGACAAGCGCCGCGTCCGCATCGTCGACGGGGCGATCGGCCTGGCCACCGGCGAGACGGTGATCTCGTGAGCACGACACCGCCGCCTCCACCGCGCTCGCCGCCGGAGGCGGCTCCCCCGGAGGCCCCGGCCGCGGCCAAAGGCCCCCCGTTGCTCGAGGTCTCCCACCTGAAGGTCTACTTCCCGGTCAAGTCCGGCCTTCTCGTCAACCGGACCGTCGACAACGTCCACGCCGTCGACGACGTCTCCCTGGCCCTGACCGCCGGCGAGACGCTCGGCATCGTCGGCGAATCCGGCTGCGGCAAGAGCACCCTGATCCGCTCGATCGTCCGCCTCACCCCGCCGACGGCCGGCGCCGTCCGCTTCCGCGGCCGCGACATCACGACCGCCGGCCGGCACGAGCTCCAGCCGATCCGCCACGAGATGCAGATGGTCTTCCAGGATCCCCAGGCCTCCCTGAACCCGCGCAAGCGGGTCGCACAGATCATCGCGACCCCGCTGCGCGCCCGCGGCGTCCCCCGCGATCAGCTCGACGCCCAGAGCCGGGCCCTGGTCGCCCAGGTCGGGCTCAACCCCGAGCACCTCAACCGCTTCCCACACGAGTTCTCCGGTGGCCAGCGCCAGCGGATCGGGATCGCCCGGGCGCTCGCCGTCGAGCCCCGCCTGATCCTCCTCGACGAGCCCGTCTCCGCCCTCGACGTCTCGATCCAGGCCCAGGTCATCAACCTCCTCGAAGAGCTCCAGGAGACGCTCGGCCTCTCCTACATCTTCGTCGCCCACGACCTCTCCGTCGTCCGCCACGTCTCCGACCGGGTCGCCGTCATGTACCTCGGCAAGGTGATGGAGCTGTCATCGGCCGACGAGCTCTACACCAAGCCGATCCACCCGTACACCAGCGCCCTGCTCGCCGCGATCCCGATCCCCGACCCCCGGGAGAACCGCGCCCGCACGCGCACCGTCCTCGGCGGCGAGCCGCCCAACCCGATCAACCCGCCGTCGGGCTGCCGCTTCCACACACGCTGCCCGCACGCGACCGAAGTCTGCAGCGCCGTCGAACCCCCACTCACCGAGTACGCCGGTGGACACCTGGCCGCCTGCCATCACCCGTTGAATGTCACCACGGCAGAGCTTGGTGCCACAACGCGCTCCAAAGCAAGCCCACTCAGCTCCGGCCGGGACCTCCCAGCCCCGTACGCGTTCAGGTCCTGGGCGCCCGGGGGTTGGGGCTCAGGCGGCGTGCTTTGCGGCGGGTAGGGGCGTGGGGATTGGTTGGCCGGTGATCCGGGCGTTGTGGACGTCGACGAGGTAGTTGTGTAGTGGCTGCTGGTT
>DATAUX010000223.1:0-3221 GCA_036268015.1 Solirubrobacteraceae bacterium
CCCCGAGCACCCGGACCAGCTCGAGCTCCGACTCCCGCTCGGACGCGTAACCGTGCCCGGACGCCTGGCCATGCCCGGACGCCTGGCCATGCCCCGACGCCTGGTCGTGATCGGGCCGGCGGGTGAGGTGGTCGACGAGCATCCGCGCCTCCGGCAGATTTGGCGTCAGGACGGTCGCCAGGGGAAGCAGGAGCTCGCCGAACGCGTCGACCGCGTCGAGCGGGAGGAGTCGGGCGCCGGTCGACGCGACGAGCACCGGGTCGACGACGATCGGGACTCCCGGCAGTCGGGAGAGCGCCTCGGCGACCGCGACGACGGCTGCCCGGCTGCCCAGCACTCCGACCTTCACGGCGTCGATCCCGATGTCGGCGGCCACGGCCTCGATCTGGGCGACGATGACCTCCGGCGCAACTGCCTGGGTCGCCGTCACGCCCAGCGTGTTCTGTGCGGTGACGACGGTCACCGCACACATCCCGTGAACCCCGCACCCGGCGAACGCCTTGAGGTCAGCCTGGATTCCGGCGCCGCCGCCCGAGTCCGACCCGGCCACGCTGAGCACGCAGGTGATCGCTTGGGACGTGGTCATCCTCAGCCCAGTATCACCCGTGGGATGATGACTTCCATGAATCGGCGCCCGCTCCAGGCGACGGCGTTCGCGATCGGCCTGGCCGTGCTCTGCGCATGCGGTGGCAGCCCGTCGATCGCCGAGAACACGTCGACGCGTTCGTCGCCGGCCGTCGTTCCGGCCGCCACCACCGTGTCCGGCGAGCTGACCGACTGGCCGGAGTTCGGGCTCGATCCCCAGCGCGGCGACGCGACCGACCGTCCGACCGGGATCACCGCAGCCAACGTCGGCAAGCTGACCGACCGGCGGATCTCGCTGCCGGGGACGGTCGACTCGTCGCCGATCTACCTCCACGACGTCCGCGTCCGACGCCGGTCGCACGATGTCGTCGTCGTGACGACGAGCTACGGCCGGACGATCGCGATCGACGCCGGCACCGGCCGCCTCCTGTGGACGTTCACACCCCCCGGGTACGCGACCTGGGCCGGCACCCCACAGATCACGAACGCCAGCCCGGTCGCCGATCCCGGCCGCCGCTTCGTCTACGCGGCGTCGCCCGACGGCCTGGTCCACAAGCTGTCGATCGCCGACGGCCGTGAGGATCCGACCGGCGCGTGGCCGGCCCGGGTGACTCGCGACCCGACTCACGAGAAGCTCGGCTCGGCCCTCAACATCGACGGGCCGGACGTGATCGCGACGACGAGCGGCTACCTCGGCGACGTCCCGACCTATCAGGGCCACGTCGCCCTCGTCGGCCGGGCCACCGGCAGGGTCGCGCGCGTCTTCAACACGCTGTGCTCCGACCGCCACACCCTGATCGACCCGCCGACCTGCGATCAGAGCGACTCGGCGATCCTCTCGCGCGGCGGCGCCGTCGTCGAGCCGGGCGGCCGGCGTCTCCTGATCGACACGGGCAACGCCAGCTGGAACGGCACGACCGACTTCGGCGACAGCGTCCTCGAGCTCACCGTTCCCGGCCTGACCCTCCGCCAGGCGTATACGCCGACCGACCAGGCGATGCTCAACGCCGACGACCTCGACCTCGGCTCGAGCGCGCCCGCCCTGCTCGGACAGGATCGGATCCTCGTCGCCGGAAAGGACGCGATCATGCGCGTCCTCGACCTCGCTCGCCTCGACGGCCGCGCGCCGCCCGCGGCGGAGACGCTCGGCGGCGAGCTGCAGACGTTCCCGACGCCGGCCGGCGCCGAGCTGTTCACCCAGCCCGCCGTCTGGACCCACACCAGCCGGACGTCGGTGTTCGTCGCCGACTTCTCCGCGACCACGGCCTACCGTCTCGCCGGCGGCCGGCTCCAGCCGCTCTGGTCGAACACGACGCCCGGGACGAGCCCCGTCGTCGCCGGCGGCCTGCTCTACGTCTACGACCCCCGCGCCGGCGGGATCGACGTCTACACGCCCGGTTCGGCTCGGCCGATCGCCAAGCTGGCCGGCACGTCCGGCCACTGGAACAGCCCGATCGTCGTCGACGGGCACGTCGTCGAGCCCGAAGGCAACGCCAACGACCACCTGGCGACCGGGACACTCGACCTGTTCTCGGTCGGCTGACCCCGGCACCCGGTCAGACCCAGACGCGCCGCCGTCCCGCTCGTGTCGGGCGCCCACCGTGCCGATAGGAGACCCATGCTCGTCTTCCTCGCCGCCGGACTGCTCGCCTGGGGAGCCCTGTGCCTGCTCGCGCTCGCGCTCTGCGCCGCCGCAGGCTGGGACGACGCGGAGACCGAGCACGAACGCCGCCTGCCCGTTCGTTCGCCGTGCGCCGCCCGCCGCCGTCGCGCTCACGCCCGCCTCTCCCGCCGGCCGTCATTCCCGGTTCGCAGGGCGAGTGTCCCTTCGGGATGGAGCGACAACGCCAGCGTGACGTGCCCCGCCAGGACTCGCCGGCTGGCCGCCAGGTCGGCCACCGTCCGCGCGACCCGCAGGGCCCGGGCCTGCCCGCGGATGCTCAGAACACCCCGCTCGTAAGCCTGCTTCAGCGCGGTCTCGGCGCTCTCGTCGATCTCGCCGACCCGCCGCAGCAGCGGCAGGTCGAGCTCGCCGTTGCATGTCGCCCCCGTCCCCCGGAGCCGCGCAGTCTGCCGCGCCCGAGCCTCCAGCACGTCGACCCGGATCGCCGCCGAGTTCGTCCGCGCCGGCTCGCTCAGTTCCGCCGGCGTCGGCCGGCCGACGCTTACATACAGCTCGATCCGGTCGATCAGCGGCCCGCTCAGCTTGCGCCGGTGGCGCTCCAGGTCGACCGCGCTGCACCTGCACTCGGTCTTCGCGCTCCCCGCATACCCGCACGGACACGGGTTCATCGCCGCGACGAGCATGAACCGGCACGGATAGACGGCCGTCCGCGCCCGTCGCACGATCGCGATCCGGCCGCCCTCGAGCGGTTGGCGCAGGGCCTCGAGCGCCGGCTTCGAGAACTCCGAGAGCTCGTCGAGGAACAGCACGCCGTGATGGGCGAGGACCGCCTCGCCCGGCGTCGCCAGCGGCCCGCCACCGACCAGCCCGACAGCCGAGATCGTGTGGTGCGGCGCCCTGAACGGCCTCGTGAGAACGAGACCTCCGCTGTCGTGGGTGCCCGCGACGTTGTGGATCTTCGTGACCTCGACCGCCTCCGCCCGGCGCAGCGGCGGGAGGATCGACGGCATCC
>DATAUX010000224.1:0-43114 GCA_036268015.1 Solirubrobacteraceae bacterium
GATCGAGCGGGGGGCCCGGCTGCGGGTGATCGACATCCTCGACGCGGCCGATGTCAACGGCGTCTTCGACGCGGATCGCCCGGACGTCGTCTTCCACATGGCGGCGCAGATCGACGTGCGCAAGTCGCTCTCGCGGCCGGCCTGGGATGCGGAGATCAACGTCCAGGGGACGATCAACGTGCTCGAGGCCGCCCGGCGGAGCTCGCTCGGCCGGCTGGTGAACACGTCGACGGGTGGGGCGATCTACGGCGACGCGGACGTGATTCCGACGCCGGAGACGGCGCAGACGCGCCCGGAGGCGGCCTACGGGCAGAGCAAGCTCTCAGCCGAGGGGTACTGCGGTCTGTACGAGCGGCTCTACGGTCTCTCGGTCGTCACGCTGCGCTATGGCAACGTCTACGGCCCGCGGCAGGATCCGCTGGGCGAGGCCGGTGTCGTCGCGATGTTCTGCGGCCGGCTGATGCAGGCGGCCCGGCCGACCGTCTACGGCGACGGGATGCAGACCCGGGACTACGTGTATGTCGGCGATGTCGTCGAGGCCAATCTGGCGGCCGCCGCCCGCGACGAGGTTCGCGGGGCGGTCAACATCGGGACGGGCCGGGAGAGCACGGTCCTCGACCTGGTCGCCGCGATGGGCCCGCTGGCCGGGGCCGGCGACTTCACGCCGGAGTTCGCGCCGGCCCGGCTCGGTGAGCTCGACCGCAGCTGCCTGGACGTGAGCCGGGCGGCCGAGCTGCTCGGGTGGAGCGCGTCGACCGAGCTGCTCGACGGGCTGCGCCGGACGATGGAGGCGACGCTCCCGGCCCCAGGCCCGTGACCTCGGCCGGCCGGCGGGCGCTGATCACCGGCATCTCCGGCCAGGACGGGTCGTATCTCGCCGAGCAGCTCGTCGAGGCGGGGTACGCCGTCCACGGGATCGTCCGGCCGACCAGCTCGCTCGCCAATCTCGCGGGGATCCGCGACCGGATCACGCTCCACGAGGGCGAGTTCCGGGACCCGGCGTCGTTCCGCCGGGCGCTCGAGCGCAGCGCGCCCGACGAGGTCTACCACCTGGCGGCGCCGACGTTCGTCCCCGACAGCTGGCTCGACCCGGCCGGAACGCTCGAGGCGATCGCGGTCGCCAGCGCGGATCTCCTGACCGCCGTGCGCGAGGACTCGCCCGGCGCGCGCGTTGTCGTCGCGAGCTCGCGCGAGATCTTCGGCAACCCGCGGTCGACGCCCCAGGACGAGTCGACCCCGTGCGAGCCGTCGTCGCCGTACGGGGTCGCCAAGCTCGCCGTCCACCAACTCGTCGGGCTGCTCCGCGACCGCCACGAGATGCACGCGTCGTCGGCGATCCTCTTCAACCACGAGTCGGTCCGCCGGCCGGCGCAGTTCGTCACGCGGAAGGTCACGCGGGCGGCCGCGGCGATCAGCCTCGGCCTCGAGGACGAGCTCGTGCTCGGCGATCTGGACGCCGTCCGCGACTGGTCGGCCGCGATCGACGTGATGGCCGGCCTGCGACTGATCGCCGGGCGCGACGAGCCGGGCGACTTCGTCCTCGCGAGCGGGGTCGGCCATTCGGTCGGGGATCTCGTCCGGGCGGCGTTCGCGTACGTCGACCTCGACCCGGCTGTCCACCTGCGGCTCGACGACGCCCTGCGCCGGGCGCCGGAACCCGTCGATCCGGTCGGCGACCCGACCCGGGCGCGCGAGCTGCTCGGCTGGCGGGCGGTGATCAGCTTCGAGCAGCTGATCGGCGAGATGGTTCGCGCGGACCTCGACCTGCTCGCCTGACCGGCGTGGACCGGTACGACCGGCGGGAGTTCGTCGTCCGGGCCGGGGCCGCCGGCCTGGCGCTCGGGCTCGGCGCGTGCGGGGCGACCGGCGACCCTCCGGCGGCCGCCGGGCCGCCGGCCTCCGGGAAGGTCCGGCGGGCGAGCGGTGGCGCGTCGCTCGGCGACCTTCGCGCGGCCGTTCGCGGTCGGGTCGTCACGGCCGGGTCGGCCGGCTATGCCGGGGCGAAGCAGACCTACAACGAGGCCTACGACGGCGACCGGCCGATCGCGGTCGTCGCCCCGCTCGACGAGGCCGACGTCCGGGCGGCGCTGGTCTGGGCCGGTCGCCGGGACGTGGCGGTCCGGCCGCGGGCCGGCGGCCACAGCTACGCGGGCTACTCGACGGGGGACGGCGCCCTCGTGATCGACCTGCGCCGGCTCGACGGCGTCGGCTTCGACCGGTCGTCCGGCGTCGCGTCGATCGGCCCGGGCGCCCAGCTGATCGACGTCTACAGTGGCCTCGCGACGCACGGCGTGACGGTTCCGGCGGGGTCGTGTCCGTCGGTCGGGATCGGCGGCCACGCGCTCGGCGGCGGGATCGGCCTGGCCGGGCGGGCGCTCGGCCTGACCACCGACAACATCCTCGGGGCGCGGGTGATCACGGCCGACGGCAGGCTCCGGCAGGCGGGGACCGGCCCGGGGCAGGATGCCGATCTGCTGTGGGCGCTGCGGGGGGCCGGGGCGGGGAACTTCGGCATCGTGACCCGGCTGCGGATGCGGACCCACCGGGTCGGTCCGACCGCCTGGTTCTCGGTCTCTTGGCCGTGGTCGTCGGCCGGCGCGGCGCTGGCCGCGTGGCAGCGGCTGGTGCCCGGGGCGCCGGACGCCCTGACGTCGGTCTTCCACCTTTCGACCGGGGCCGGCGGGCCGCTCGTCAGCGCGAGCGGTCAGTACTTCGGGTCGACGGGGCGGCTGGCCGGCCTGCTGCGGCCGTTGACCGGCGTCGGCGGCGCGCGACTGTCGACCGGGACCGACACCTACCTCGACCTGATGCGGCGGTGGGCCGGCTGCCTGGAGATCGGTCTCGCGAGCTGCCGGACCGAGCCGGCCGGCGTCCTCCCGCGGGCCCGGTTCGCGGCGAAGTCCGACTTCGTGGCGCGGGACCTGCCGGCCCGCGGGCGGGATCTTCTGATCCGGGCGGTCGAGCGGGCGTCGACCGACCGGTCGCTGTCGAGCGCGGCGATCCTGCTCGACTCGTACGGCGGCGCGATCAACCGGATCGGGCCGGCGGCGACGGCCTTCGTCCACCGGCGGGCCCGGTTCGGGGTCCAGTACCTGACGTACTACCCGTCGGCCGCCGAACTCGGCGGGGCCCGGGCGTGGCTGGCCGGTGCGTGGAAGCCGCTGCGGCCGTACGTGTCGGGCGAGGCCTACCAGAACTACATCGATCCGGAGCTGGCCGGGTGGGAGCGGGCGTACTACGGGAGCAACTATCCGCGCCTGCAGAGCGCGAAGGCGACCTACGACCCGGATCGCCGGTTCCACTTCGCCCAGTCGATCCGGCCGGCCTGAGCGGCCCGCGGGTTTGGGGGTGGCCGGGAGCGGGAACGCGAGTCGCATGAGATCTTCACAGACAGCCGTTCCAACTCTTCCCCTCCCGGGCGAGGTCGAGATCCCCCAGCTCGGCTTCGGCGTCTTCCAGGTCCCGCCCAAGGACACCGCGGAGGTCGTCACCCACGCCCTGAGCGCCGGATACCGGCACATCGACACGGCCGCGGCATACCGCAACGAGGCCGGCGTCGGGGCGGCGATCCACGCGGCCGGGCTGGCTCGCGACGACGTCTTCATCACGACGAAGTGCTTCAACGACGACCACGGCTACGACCAGGCGATCCGCGCGTGCAAGGCCAGTCTCGAGCAGCTCGAGGTCTCCCACCTCGACCTCTACCTGATCCACTGGCCGGTCCCCGCCCACGACAGGTACGTCGAGACCTGGAAGGCTCTGATCGACCTCCAGGCCGACGGTCTGACCCGGGCGATCGGCGTGTCGAACTTCCAGCCGGCGCACCTCGAGCGGATCATCGCGGAGACGGGGGTCACGCCGGCCGTCAACCAGGTCGAGCTGCATCCGCGCTTCCAGCAGGCTGGCCTGCGCCGCGAGCACGCCGACCTCGGGATCGTCACCGAGGCGTGGAGCCCGCTCGCCCAGGGGCTGGTCCTCGACGACCCGACGATCGAGGCGATCGCCGACGAGCACGGCAGGACGCCGAGTCAGATCGTGATCCGCTGGCACCTCCAGCTGGGGAACGTCGTGATCCCGAAGTCGGTCACCCCAGACCGGATCGTCGAGAACTTCGACGTCCTAGACTTCCACCTCAGCCAGGCGGAGATGGCGTCGATCGAGGCGCTGGACGCCGGCCAGCGGACGGGACCGGACCCGGACACCTTCATCCGGCCGTAACGACGGCCGGAGCGGCCATACAAGGGAGAGACATGAGGCGGACGATGCTGACGGGGGCGCTGCTCGTCGGAGGCCTGCTCGGGCTTCCGGCCGCCGGCGCGCAGGCGGCGACGCAGTGCACCGGCCTGCTCACCGACCAGACGATCAACGGGCCGCTCCAGGTCCCGCCGAACTCCGTCTGCGCCCTGATGGGCGTCAGGGTCAACGGCAGCGTCTCGATCGGAAAGGGCGCGGCGTTCGCGCTCGGCTACAGGAACGCGCCTCGCGGCAACACGATCACCGGGGCGATCAACGGCACCGACATCCAATCGTTCGACACCGACGTCCCCGGCTCGACCGTCGACGGAGCGATCGACCTCAAAGGCGTCACGACGGTTCCGTACCTCAGTCTCCTCAGCACGCTCGGCCTGCCGGACCTCGACACCGACGGGGCGAATTTCTTCACGGCGCTCGACGTCCACGGTGCCACGGACATCACGGGGAGCCTGGCCGGCGCCCGGTGGGACGACGACACGGGTTACCCGAGCGACTTCGCCGGCGGCTTCAGCTACACCGGGAACGCGGCCTATCTCAGCCTGGTCAACGGCAGCACGATCGGCAGCGCGATGACCGTCAAGGGGAACACCGGTGGCGGAGAGCTCGGAAGGCTGGCCGGCCTGAAGATCGGTGGCAGCCTGAGCTGCGGCAACGCCCCGGCCTTCAGCGTGTACGCGGTCCAGGTCACCGGCCACGACGGCGCGACCAGCGCGACCGGCGGCCTCTGCTGAGCGGGTGACCGGCTGCCTCTGCTGAGCGGGTGACCGGCGGCCTCTGCTGAGCGGGCGACGGGCGGCCGCTGCCGGGCCTCGTCGGGCAGGTCTGCGCGCCTGACGCGGCCTGCCCTCGCGTCTTGTGGCGATAGCGTTAGTCTTCGCTCGCCGCATGACCCAGCACCTCCAATCGATGCGCGCCCCGCGGGCCCAGATCAACACGCCGTGCATGCTGCGACGGCGGACTGGCTCGCCGATTCCAGCCCACACGGTCGAGCTCGGACCGGAGGGGATGCGGGTCTCGAGCCCCCGCCCGCTGTCAGCCGACGAGGCGGTCGACTTCGACATCCCCGGCCTCGAGATGCGGGTCGGCGGCCACGCGCGGGTGCTCCGTCAGCAGCGTCTGAACGTCTACGTCCTGCGCTTCGAGCGGCTCCCGGAGCCGATGGTCCGCTGCCTCCACGCGCTGGCGATCAACTCGCCGGCCCCGCCGCTCGACTGAGCCCGGGCGCCGGTCAGCGGGCGAGCAGCCTGCGGTCGGCGTCGACCATCAGCCGGATCATCGTCTCGAAGCTCGTCCGCGGCTCCCAGCCGAGGATCCGCTTGGCCTTCGAACCGTCGCCGACGAGCTGGTCGACCTCGGCCGGCCTGATCATCGCCGGGTCGGTCTGGACCTTGCCGTCGAGCTCGAGGCCGGCCTGGTCGAAGGCGATCTCCAGGCACTCGCGGACGGAGTGGGTGACGCCGGTCGCGATCACGAAGTCCTCGGGCTCGTCCTGCTGGAGCATCAGCCACATCGCCTCGACGTAGTCCTTCGCGTAGCCCCAGTCGCGCTCGGCATCGAGGTTGCCGAGGCTGATCCTGTCGACCAGGCCGAGGGCGATCGCCGCCGCGTGCCAGGTGATCTTCCGCGTCACGAACTCCAGCCCGCGCCGCTCGGACTCGTGGTTGAAGAGGATCCCGCTGGTCGCGTGGAGGGCGTATGACTCGCGGTAGTTGACCGTGATGAAGTGGCCGTAGGCCTTGGCCACGCCGTACGGCGACCGCGGGTAGAACGGCGTCAGCTCGGTCTGGGGAATCTCGCGCACCTTGCCGAACATCTCGCTCGACGACGCCTGGTAGAAGCGGGCCTCCGGGCAGACCTCGCGCATCGCCTCGAGCATCCGGGTGACGCCGACGCCGGTGAACTCCGCCGTCAGCGTCGGCTGGAGCCACGACACGGCGACATAGGACATCGCCGCGAGGTTGTAGATCTCCTGGGGATTGGACGCACGCATCGTGTCGACCAGCGATCGCTGGTCGAGCACGTCGCCCTGATGGAGCACGATCCGGTCGCGGAGATGCTCGATCCGGTCGAACTTCTCGGTCGACGACCGGCGGACCATCCCGTGCACCTCGTACCCCCGGTCGAGCAGCAGCTCCGCGAGGTAAGAGCCGTCCTGGCCGGTGATTCCGGTGATCAACGCAGTCGGGCTCATAGGGCCACGGCCTCCTGTTCGTTTAGCCAGCGGGCGGTGCCGGCGATTCCTTCGTGTACATCGATCCTGGCTTCCCACCCGAGCAGTCTCCTGGCCTTCTCGACGGACGGCCACCGCCGGGGAACGTCGACCGCGAAGCTCGGCAGGTGCGCGAGTTCGAACGCGTCCGGGTCGGCCCCGCAGGCGTCCCAGACGATCCGGGCGATCGCGGCGACGGTCAGCTCGTCGGCGGCCGAGATGTTGAAGTCCTCGTTCAGGCCGGCCGGCGAGCGCATCGCGGCGACGATGCCGTCGGCGATGTCGTCGACGTGCGTCAGCGTCCGGGTCTGGTCTCCCGAGCCGAAGATCTCGAGCGGGCGCTGGCCGGCCAGGACCTTGCGGATCAGGTCGGGCACGGCGTGGGCGATGCCCGGCTCGTCGGTCGGCATCTCGCCGGGACCGTACGCGTTGAACGGCCTGCAGATCGTGTACGGCAGCCCGTGCTCGTCGTGGGCCGCCCGGCAGTAGACCTCGCCGGTCAGCTTGGAGAAGCCGTAGGCCGACCGGGGGACCGGACAGTCGTCGATGTAGTCCTCGGGCGTCGGGAACAGCTCGGCCCGCTCGAAGACCATCGACGACGAGACGTAGACGAAGCGGTCGACGTCCGCGTCGAGGGCGGCCCGGACGACGGCGTTGTAGAGCGCGTTGTTGACCTCGGTCAGCGTGTGCGGCAGGCGGTGGAAGTTGGCGATCCCGCCGACGATCGCCGCGCAGTGGATGACATGGGTGCAGCCGGACATCGCGAGCCTGGCCTGCTCGAGCAGGCGGAGGTCTCCGGTGTGCACCTCGCAGCCCTCGCGAATCCACTGGGGCGCGTCGCGCTGGTCTGAGACGCGAACCTCGAAGTTCGGGTCGCCGATCAGCCGGCGGACCAGCGCCTGCCCGATCATCCCGACGCCGCCGGTGACCAGGACGCGGCTCACCCGGCGGCCACCAGGTCGCGGAGCTCGGCGGCGAACGCGAACACCTGGCCGGCGCCCCAGCAGTTCCACGGGTCGATCACAATCGCGCCCTCGGGAATCGCGGCGAGTGCCTCGGGCGTGCAGAAGACGCTGTGGTTGGTCGCGACGATCACGGCCTCGGCCCCGTCGAGCACGTCCTCGAAGCTCGCGGTCGGCGTGTCGACGAGCGGATCGTGGACGGCGACATCGGCCAGCTCGCGCTCGAGCAGGCGGATCAGCTTGTGCGACAGCGAATCCCGCTCGTCGTCGGTGTCCGCCTTGAAGGCCAGGCCGAGCACGGCGATCTTGCGTCCGTCGAGGCCGCCGAGCCGGCGTTTGGCGCCGCCGACGAGAAACAGGGGGACGGACTCGTTGACCCGCGAGACGGCCAGCAGCATGCCGGGCGCGGCGGAGCGCTCCTCGGAGAAGGTGAAGTCCTTGCGCAGGCAGGTCCCGGCCGTGAAGCCCGGCCGGGCGATCCCGCCGCGGGGATAGTCGCGGTTGATCAGGTCGATCACCTCGAAGACGTTGGCCCCGTGCTGCTCGCAGTCCATCATCAGGAGGTTCGGCAGGGCGAAGTTCGTGTAGCGGAGGATGTTCGTCCAGATCTTGGCCAGCTCGGCCTGGGCCGGGGTCGTCTGGACGATCGGGGCGCCGAACACGCCGAACAGCTCGGCGGCGGCCTGACCGGACGCTTCGCCGACGCCGCCGATGATGCATGGAAGGGTGTCGATCTCCTCGAGGAACCGGCCGGCGGCGATCCGCTCGGGCGCGTGCGAGACGTGCACGTCGATCCCGATCTCGAAGCCCCGGTGCTTGCGCAGGTAGCCGGCGACGAAGGCCGTCGTCCCGGGGGCGATCGTCGACCGGAGGATCACCGAGTGGCCGTTGCGGAGCACCGGCAGGAGGTCGTCGAGGGCCTGTCGGATGTCACGCATGTCGATCTCGATGTGCGAGAACGAAGGCGTCCCGAGCGTGATCACGATGTGTCGTGCCTGGGCTGCGTCGGCGATCCGGTCCGACAGCGACAGGTTGGTCCGGTCGAGCAGTTCCTGTGTGCCCGTCTCCCGGAACGGCATCCGCCCGGCGCGCAGGGCCTCGAGGCGGGCCGGGTCGTTGTCGATACCGAGCACCGACTGTCCCCGGTCGGCGAAGCACAGGGCCAGAGGCAGGCCGACTCGGCCCAGGCCGACGATCGAGACGTCGTAGCTCATCGCAGGAGCAGGCTACCGGGCACCGGCCGGCAATCCGGTCTGGTCGGGGTCTGCCAGGTCGGCGGCATAGACTCGCGGCGGCGACAGAGGTGTTGCCATTTCCACATGATCCTGCTCGAACGCGTCAAATGACCAATTGTCTCGTTGTCGGCGGCGGGTTTCTCGGCAGCCATGTCGCGGCGGCCCTGGCGACCGCCGGGCACCCGGTCATGCTCTACAGCCGGTCGTTCAGCGCCTGGCTCGACGAACCGCACGTAGCCGGCGCCGGAATCCGGCGGGTGCACGGAACGCTCCCACCGGGAGAAGGCCTGACCGAGCTGATCGATGCGGCCGAGATCGTCTTCTACCTGGGCGGGTCGAGCACGCCGGCGATGGCCGGGACCGACCCCGGCTGGTCGATCTCGAGCTCGGTCGTCCCGGCGACCGCGCTGCTCGACCTGATGCGGCCGACCGCCACCCGGCGGATCGTCGTCGCCTCGTCGGGCGGGACCGTCTACGGCGTGGTGAACCGGCTGCCGACTCCCGAGACCCACGCGACCGAGCCGATCAGCATCCATGGCCACAACTCGCTGACCGTCGAGCGGTACGCGATGTTCTACGCCCGCCACCACGGCTTCGAGCCGGTGATCCTCCGCTACGCGAACCCCTACGGTCCCGGCCAGCTGGCCCGGCGCGGGCAGGGGGTGATCGCGGCCTGGTGCGACGCGCTGGCCGGTGGCCGGCCGATCTGCATCTACGGTGATCCGGCGACCCGGCGCGATCTGCTCTACGTCGACGACGCCGCGCTCGCGACGGTCGCGGCCGGCTTCGAGGCTGACGCGCCAGGCATCTACAACGTCGGGTCCGGCTGCTCCGTCTCACTCGAGGAGCTGGCCGGCCGCCTCCAGGCCGTCTCCGGCCGCCACGCCCCGGTCGAGCGCCAGCCCCACCGGCCGGTCGACGTCCCGGCCACCCAACTCGACTGCTCGCTGCTGGCCGTCCAGACCGGCTGGAAGGCCGTCACCAAGCTCGACGACGGGCTCCGCTCGAGCTGGGCGTGGGCGCGGCGCGGCGCCCTTCGAGCCGCTGGCTAGGCCCGCGCCGGCGCTCTCTCGCAGAGCGCAGCCCGCCGTGCCGGTGGGGGTCCGATCTCTGACGACGAAGCGCGCCTGCGGTGCCGCCGAGACTACCGCTTGACTTCTGGCGTCCGCGTACAATAAGCGACAGACTGCCGGTCCCCGTGGACTGTCGGGGGTGGAGCGCCACAGACATCATCAAAGTGTCGATGTTCGTACGAACGGCGCCGGAGACGCGCGCTCTCGCGCCGGCCGACCCGGCCCGCGTGAGCGCGTCGGCGAGCGTCGGACCGGTCTGCAGCGCGCCGCCGTCCCGCACGGCACAATCGGCGGCGGCCGACCCGGCCCGGCCCGGAATCCTTCCGCGACCGGGTCGGCGCCGCCGGGCCTCAGTGTCCGGCTGCCAGCTGACTTCGATGGGCCGCGTACTGCCGGGCGAACCCGACCACGAAACGCGGGTTGTAGCGGGCGTACCGACGCCACAGCCGGCGCGGCTCGTGCATCAGCCGGTAGGTCCATTCGAGTCCGAGGCTCTGCATCCATGACGGCGCCTGGGGCACCAGGCCGGCGTGGAAGTCGAAGGCCGCGCCGACGCCGATCAGCATCGGCACGTCGAGCCGCTCGCGCAGCCGTCCCATCCAGATCTCCTGCTTCGGCTGGCCGGTCCCGACCCAGACGACGTCGGCGCCCGACGCGTTGATCTGCTCGACGATCCAGTCGTCCTCGCTCTGCGTCGGCGGCGTGAACGGCGGCGCGTAGCCGCCGACGATGCGCACGCCGGGAAACCGCTCGCGCAGGTTGCGGGCCAGCGCCATCAGGGCGCCCTGGTTGCGACCGCCGTACAGGTACATCCGCAGGCCGGACGTCGCCGCCCGCTCGCAGTACCGGGCCATCAGCTCGGGTCCGTAGACGCGCGACGTGCCCGTGCTGTGGCCGAGCGCGTGCAGCGCCCAGACCAGGGGCTGCCCATCCGGGACGGCGAGCGTGGCTCCGAGCACGGCGTCGCGGGTCGCCTGGTCCTCCTGGGCGACCATCACGAGGTGGACCGCCGCAGCCGTGAGGTAGCCCCGCGATCTGCTGGCGACCATCGCGTCCATCCAGTCCATCGTGGCCTCGTAGTCCGACAGGGCCAGCGGGACGCCGAGCACATCGGCCTGCGGGAGCGGCAGCGGCGTCGGCACTACCTGTTGCGTTGGTGTAGGGCTGGTCATTGCCGGGCCTACCCCCTAAATGTAGGGTTGGTCATTTACCGTACCTACCCCATAAACGCAGTTTCGCACGAAAGGTTGTGCACTTGCTCGGAGGAGTCGACGATCCGTCGGACTACACTGGTCGGCGAGCGATGCGGGTGGGCATTATCGGACTCGGCTACGTCGGGCTGCCCCTCGCGGTCGCGTTCGCCCGTGCCGGGACCGAGGTCGTCGCCGTCGACATCGATCCGCGGAAGATCGAGGCGATCAGGGCGGGACGGTCCTACATCGAGGACGTCGACTCCGACGAGCTGGCCGGCCTGCGCGACCTGATCGACCCGACCACGCACTACGACGGCCTCGCCCGGACCGACGCGATCCTGATCTGCGTGCCGACGCCGCTGACCGGCAACCGGGAGCCCGACCTGACGCCGCTGCTGGACGCGGCGACAGGTCTGGCCGGGGTCGTCCGCCGGGGTCAGCTCGTCGTGCTCGAGTCGACGACCTACCCGGGGACGACCCGCGGGCGGCTCGTCCCGCTGCTCGAGGAGTCGGGCCTCGCCGCGGGTCGGGACTTCCACCTCGCGTTCTCGCCCGAACGGGTCGATCCCGGCCGGACGGACTACACGCTGCGGTCGACGCCGAAGGTCGTCGGCGGGCTGACCGAGGCGTGCGGCGACCGGGCCGAGGAGGTCTACGGGATCGTCTGCGACCAGATCGTCCGCGTCTCGACGCCCGAGGCGGCCGAGCTGGCCAAGCTGCTCGAGAACATCTTCCGGTCGGTCAACATCGCCCTCGTCAACGAGCTGGCGATGCTCACCGACAGGATGGGGATCGACATCTGGGAGGTGATCGACGCGGCCGCGACCAAGCCGTACGGGTTCATGCGTTTCGAGCCCGGCCCGGGCATGGGCGGCCACTGCCTGCCGGTCGACCCGTTCTACCTGTCGTGGCGGGCCCGCGAGTTCGACATGTCGACCGAGTTCATCGAGCTGGCCGGGAAGATCAACCAGCAGATGCCCTACCACTGCGTCAGCAAGGTCGAGCGGGCGCTCAACGACTACGGGAAGGCCGTCCGCGGGTCGAAGATCGCCGTGCTCGGCGTCAGCTACAAGCCCGGCGTCGCCGACGTCCGCGAGTCGCCCGCGCTGAAGATCATCGCCCTGCTCGGCGGTCTGGGCGCCGACCTCGCCTACCACGATCGGTTCGTCCCCGACCTGCCGGACTACGGCCTTCGGTCGGTGCCGATCGACGACGCGCTCGCCGGCGCCGACCTCGCGCTGATAGTCACCGCCCACGCCGGACTCGACTACGCCGGCCTGGCCGACCTCGTGCCGTGTGTGATCGACCTTCGCGGGGCGACCCGGTCGCGGAACGCCGCCAACCTCCTGCGGCTCTGAGCTCGTGAGCCGATCAGGCGAGGCCTGCGCGTGAGCCGGCCGGTGACGGTCGCCGTGGTCGGCCTCGGCTACTGGGGTCCGAACCTCGCCCGGAACTTCGACGCCCTGCCGGGCTGCGAGCTGCGCTGGTGCTGCGACGGCGACCCGGCGGTCCGCGAGCGCCTGGCCCAGACGTTCGGCGGCGCGCGCTTCACCGACTCGCTCGACGCGGTCCTCGCCGACCCCGAGCTCGACGCCGTCGTCCTCGCGACACCGGTTCCCAGCCACGCCGACCTGGCGCTCCGCGTGCTGGAGGCGGGCAAGCACTGCTTCGTCGAGAAGCCGCTGGCCAGGTCGGCCGAGGATGCCCAACGTGTCGTCGACGCGGCGGCCGCGGCCGACCGGGTCGTGATGGTCGGACACCTGCTCGAATATCACCCGGGCGTCCGCAAGCTCAAGGACGTCGTCGAGTCGGGCGAGCTCGGCGAGATCCACTACGTCTACTCCAACCGGCTCAACCTCGGCCAGCTGCGGGCCGACGAGAACGCCCTCTGGAGTCTCGGCGCCCACGACGTCTCCGTCCTCCTGATGCTCGCCGGCGAGGAGCCGTACGAGGTCACCGCCCGCGGCGAGTCGTACATGCGCAACGGCATCGAGGACGTCGTCTTCGGCTTCCTGCGCTTCCCGTCCGGCCTGGCGGCCCATCTCCATCTGAGCTGGCTCGATCCCCACAAGGAGCGGCGGTTCACGGTCGTCGGATCGAAGCGGATGGCGACCTTCGACGACATGGCGCTCGAGCGGAAGCTGACGATCTACGACAAGGGCTTCGACGAGGCGGCCGACAGCTACGGCGAGTACATCACCCGGTCGGGCGAGGCGACCAGCCCGCAGATCGCGAACGCCGAGCCGCTGCGCCTGGAGTGTCAGCACTTCGTCGAGTGCGTCCGCGACGGGACGGTCCCGACCTCGGACGGCCGCAGCGGCCTGCGGGTCGTCCGCGTGCTCGAAGACCTCCAGGACGCGCTCGAGCGATCGCGTCGAAGTCCGGCCGGATCGCGATGACCCTGCGCGCCGACGATCGCGGGCCTGGCCTCCACGTCGGCGAGGATGTCGAGATCGCCGGGGATGTCGTCTTCGGGGCGCATGTCACCGTCCACGACGGGACGCGGATCGGGCCGGGTTGCGTGATCGAGGATGGCGTCGTGCTCGGCAAGCGGCCCCGCCTGGCCCGGCACTCGGCGGGCCGCGGGCGGCCGCTGGCGGGCGTCGAGCTCGGCGCGCGGGTGACCGTGTGCAGCGGGGCCGTCGTCTTCGCCGGCGGGGTGATCGCAGACGAGGCGATCGTCGGCGACCAGTCGTTCGTCCGCGAGCGGACCCGGGTCGGCCGGGCGAGCGTCGTCGGCCGGGGGAGCGTGCTCGACAACGACGTCGTCGTCGGCGATCGGGTGCGGATCCAGACGAACGTGTACATCACGGCCTGGTCGGTCGTCGAGGACGATGTCTTCGTCGGGCCGGGGGCGTCGACGACGAACGACGACACGATGTCCCGTCACGGACCGGACTACGCCCTCCGGGGGGCGACGCTGCGCCGGGCGTGTCGAGTCGGCGGGGCCGCCGTGCTGGTCCCGGGTGTCGAGATCGGCGAGGAGGCGTTCGTCGCGGCGGGGGCGGTCGTCACCCGCGACGTCCCGGCCCGGGCGGTCGTGATGGGTGTCCCGGCGCGGGTCGTCCGCCGGGTCTCCGACGCCGACCTGCTCGAGCGGTGGCGCTGAGCGGGGTGACCCGGACTGCGAAGCTGGGGCGCGGGGTTCCGGCTGTCGAACGCCGCCCGGCAGGCGATCGACGCGGACGGGGGCCTCGGGTTCTACACCCGGCTGAGGTGGGCCGGGACGGATCTCGCGCCGCCTGGTCGCGAGGTGTCGTCCGAATGAATGGATCCGTTGAGACCGGGTAGCCCGTCGTCATGGTGTTGGGAATCGCAGCCGTGGCGCTCGGGCTCTGGTGCTGTGGATGGGTCGTCCGGCGACCCGCCGCGGTCGCCGAGCGCCAGCAGGAGGACCGGGCGATGCCGTGGATCGGCAACCACCGCCTCCACGGTTGGACGGAGAAGGTGATCGCGATGCTGCCGCTGGGGGCCGAGCGGGTTCTCCTCTTCCTGCTCGGCCTGATGATCGTCGCCGGCGGAGCCGTCGACATCGCCGGCTGATGCCGACGGTCTCGGGCCACCTCCGGTGTCCAGTCCACCTCCCGATTGCCGGAGGGGCTGACACACGTTGATCCGCGACCGGGCCAGCGCCGTCCGGCCATGGGCGACGACGGCTGCCCCGTATCTCGTCGTCATCCTGTCCGCCGGGTTCCACGTCATCCCGCGATGGACCGGGGACGCGGCGCCCGGTGTCTGGCTCGCCCATCTCGCGCTCCAGCGCGATCAGGCGCTGGCCAAGGAGGTTCTCGGCGCCAGCTTCGCGATCGCCGCCGTCGTGCGGCTCGTCGGCGGCGTCGCGGGTGCCCCGATCGCCGTCCGGGCGGGTGTGCTCGAGGTGGTGGGGACGTTGGCCGTCTTCTGCCTGGGGGCGCGACCCGCGGATCGGGATGCGCACGGAGCTGGGTTCGCGCTCGCCCCGGGCGTGCGAGGATCCGACCGATGAGACGGTTGACGTTGTGCGCCCCCGCGGTCGTCGTGTGCCTGCTCTTCGCCGCCCCCGCCGGCGCGGCCGGCGGGGCCACGGTCTTTCGGACTCTCAACGCCGACGGGACCGGGACGTTGAGCGCGAGCACGCCGACCCAGCCCGCCGCCGAGACCTGGTCGTGGGAAGCGTGCGCCGCTGACGGCACGTCGTGCGTCCCGTTCGCGACCGGCGCGACGATCACGACGAACGGGGCAGGCCCGAACACGGTGTTCGAGGCCACGGCAAGCGACGGCCCGACCGCGGCGAGCCCGGTCTGGGCCGGCAGCCTGACGTCGATCTCCCCACCGAGCGTCTCCGGCGCGCTCCGGGCGAACGCCCTCGTCACGCCCAACCCCGGCGGTTGGACCGGCGGCTGGCCCGACGACTACCACCAGACGCAGCTCGCCGCCTGCACGGACCCGCAGGGCACCCAGTGCATAACGCTGACCGACACCCACTTCGCCGGCGGCTGTGTCGGCGGCGCCGCGGTGATCGACCCGGCGTTCGCCGGCCGCTACCTCCGCGTCGCCGACCACATCGTCGGCCCGAACGAGCTGATCGCCGACTACGCCCTCAGCTCGCCGTACGGGTCGGCGATCTGGGCCGCCGGCCCGCGGACGTCCGTGGCCGTGCTCGGCGTGATCGCCCCGGCGACCGGCCCGCCGACGGCGAGCTGTGCCGTCCCCTACGACGGCGCGGCGGGCCCGCCCGTGACGACCCCCGGGACGCCGCCGCCGGCCGCGTCGCCGGCCCCCGCCCCGGCACCGCCGTCGAGCGCCAGGCGCCAGCCGTCGGCGACCGCGGCGCTGAGCGCAACCGGTGGAGCCGTCGTGCACGCGACCGCGAAGTGCGCGGTCACGCTCGAGGCCAGCCACGGCCGCCACCATGTCCACGTCACCCACACGGTCGCCGCCTCGAAGACCGTCGACATTCGCATTCCGCCCGCCCGGCTGCGGCGACTCGGGTCCGGAAGGACCGTGTTCGCCGTGCTCGTGAACGGGATCCGCCGCACGACGCGCGTGGTCGAGATCCCCCGCGTGATCGCGATCCCCGGGTAGCGCCGCGCCGCCATCGCCGGCGGCCGACCGGGCCGGCTCAGCGCAGCGCGGCGACCACCGCGTCCGCCTGCGCCCGGTCGAGAACCGGGCTCATCGGGATCGCGAGATGCGTTCGGGCGGCCTCGTCGGTGCCCGGCAGGTCCAGCTCGCAGAGCATCGCCGGCTGGCGGTGGATCGGCCGCCGGTAGTACGCCTTGTGGCCGATTCCGGCCGCGCCCAGCGCCAGCGCGACGTCCTCGATCCGCTGGCTGCGGATCACGTAGAGGTGCCACGCCGGCCGTGACCCGTCGGTCGGCCGCGGCAGGTCGACGAGCTCGCCGAGGCCGCCCGCCGCGTAGTGGTCGCCGGCCGCCCGCCGGCCGTCCGCCCACCGGTCGACATGTGGCAGCTGGACCCGCAGCACGGCCGCCTGGAGCTCGTCGAGGCGCGAGTTGTAGCCGACATGCTCGTGCGTCTGCTTGTCGTGCGACCCGTGGAAGCGCAGCATCCTGACCCGCTCGGCGATCTCAGCGTCGCTCGTCGTGACCGCGCCCCCGTCGCCGAACCCGCCGAGATTCTTCGACGGGAAGAACGACCACGTCGCAGCCGTCCCCAGGCCACCCGGCCGGCCGGCCGTGCAGATCGACCCGGCCGCCTGGGCGGCGTCCTCGAGGACCGGCACACCGAGCGCCTCGATCTCGGCGACCGGCGCGAGGTTTCCGAACAGGTGGACCGCGATCACCGCCTTGGTCCGGGGCGTCAGGGCCGCCTTGACGGTCTCGGCCGTCACGCAGAACGTCTCCGGGTCGATGTCGCAGAAGACCGGGACCGCCCCGATCGGCGGGATCGCCTCGGCGCTCGCGAAGAAGCTGAACGACGGGACGACGACCTCGTCGCCGGGGCCGACACCGATCGCCCGCAGGGCGATCGTGATCGCCTCCGTCCCGTTCGCCACGCCGATCCCGTGCGCGGCCCCGCAGAAGCTCGCGAACTCGTCCTCGAAGGCCGCGACCTCCGGCCCGAGGATGTACCGACCGCCGTCGAGGACCCGGTCGATCGCCGCCCGCAGGTCGGCTCGCAGGGGTTCCTGCGGCGTCTTCGTGTCGAACAGGTCCACCTTCAAGTCGCCCATCGTATGCCCTCCGATCGGCGTCGTTAGGCTCCCGACCCTCACCGCCATGGCCGATCTCCCCGAAACCGCTCCGAAAGAGGAAGCACAGCTGCCGGCGAGCACGTCCGTCGCAGACGGTCGCCCCCGCGCCGTCCGGCCCGACTTCTGGCGCGGGCGCCGGGTCCTCGTGACCGGGCACACCGGCTTCAAGGGGGCCTGGCTGTCGCTCTGGCTCCAGCGGCTCGGCGCCGAGCTGACCGGCTTCTCGCTCGGCCCGCCGACGGACCCGTCGCTGTTCGTGCTCGGCAACGTCGCCGACGGCATGCGGACCGTCGATGGTGACATCCGCGACCACGAGGCCGTCACCCGGGCGGTCGCCGACGCCGCGCCCGAGGTCGTCATCCACATGGCCGCCCAGCCGATGGTCAGGCGGTCGTTCGCCGAGCCGAGACTCACATATGAGACGAATGTCATGGGCACCGTCAACCTGCTCGACGCCGTTCGCCTCGACGGCCGCGCCCGTGTCGTGATCAACGTGACAACGGACAAGTGCTACGAGAATCGCGAGTGGGAATGGGGTTACCGCGAGCACGAGCCGATGGGTGGACACGACCCGTACTCGAGCTCGAAGGGCTGCTCCGAGCTCGTCACCAGCGCGTTTCGCCGGTCCTTCTTCGCCGACCCCGACGGCCCCCGGCTGGCGTCGGCCCGCGCCGGAAACGTGATCGGAGGAGGCGACTGGGGCGAGGATCGACTTGTTCCCGACATCATGCGCGCCGCCCTCGGCGGGTCGCCGCTTCGCCTCCGCAACCCGAACTCGATCCGGCCGTGGCAGCACGTCGTCAATCCGCTGAGCGGTTATCTGCTGCTTGCCGAGGCCCTCTGGGGCTCGGCCGCCTTCGCGGATGCCTGGAACTTCGGGCCCGCCGACGAGGACGCCCGCCCGGTCGGCTGGATCCTCGACCGGTTGTCCGCCGCCTGGCCCGAGCGCCTCGAATGGGCCGTCGACGACGGTCCCCATCCGCACGAGGCCCAGTACCTCAAGCTCGACTCGTCCCGCGCCCGCGGCCGGCTCGGCTGGCGGCCGACGGTCGGGCTGGACGCGGCCCTGAAGAGCATCGCCGACTGGCACGTCGCACTCCGCGACGCCGCCGACATGAAGGCCGTCACGCTCGGCCAGATCGAGCTGCTCGCCGCCGGTGGGAAGATCCCCGACTCGGGCTGACGCCGGCAGGCTAGAGTCGGGCGGATGAGCTCACACGCCGACAAGGTCGCCGCCTTCCGTGCCCTCCACGTCCCCGGCCGGCCGCTCCTGCTCCCGAACCCGTGGGACGCCGGCAGCGCCCGGCTGCTCGCCTCACTCGGCTACCGCGCCGTCGCGACCACCAGCAGCGGCCACGCCGCCACGCTCGGTCGCCGCGACGGCCTCGTGACCCGCGACGAGGCGCTCGACCACGCCGCTTCGATCGTCGCGGCCGTCGATCTGCCCGTCTCCGCCGACCTCGAGAACGGCTTCGCCGACGACCCGGACGCCGTCTTCGCCACGATCGCCGCGGCCGCCGGGATCGGTCTTGCCGGCGCGTCGATCGAGGACTTCGCCAACCGCGCCGACCAGCCGATCTACCCGATCGAGCTCGCCGCCGAGCGAGTCGCCGCGGCCGCCCGTGCCGCGCACGCGGACCCCGGGCTCGTCCTCACCGCCCGGGCCGAGAACCTGATCCGCGGGAATCCCGATCTCGACGACACGATCGCCCGCCTCCAGGCCTACGAGGCCGCCGGCGCCGACGTCCTCTACGCCCCCGGCCTGACCACGCTCGACGAGATCCGCCGCGTCGTCGACGCCGTCGGCCTACCCGTCAACGTCCTCGTCCGCCCGGGTGTCGCCACCGTCGCCGAGCTCGCCGACGCCGGCGTCGCCCGGATCTCGGTCGGCGGCGCGTTCAGCCAGGTCGCGCTCGCCGCGCTCGACGGCGCCGCCCGCGAGCTGATCGAGCACGGCACGTACTCGTTCCTCGGGGTCGCCGCCCACGGCCGCGACGTCGCCGCCGCGGCGTTCGCCGAACGCTGACCGGCCGCGGTCAGTCGTCGCTCAGCCACCGCTTGTCGATCTTGACGATGTACGTGTACTTCGGGTTGACGATCTGCGTCGCCCGGGCCTCGGCGACCTGACCCAGGAGCATCAGGGCGCCCTCGACGGTGAACCCGTGGTCGGCCGCCATCCACTCGACGAGGTCCCGCACGGCCAGGCGGAAGGCGTCCTCGAGCGGACGGGCGCACGCGATCACGCCGATCTGCGACTCGGTCTCGATCCGCGGCCAGCGCATCTCCGGCGGACGGGGTGCGAGGTCGAGGCGAACCGTCGTGTCCGTCCGGCATTCGATGCCGCCCAGGCCGCAGAGCTCGCCGTCGCCCTGGCGGGCGTGGCAGTCGCCGAGCGCGAACAGGGCCCCGTCGACCGCGATCGGCAGGTAGACCCGGCAGCCCGGGCCGATCTCCTGGACGTCGAGGTTCCCCCCGTGACGGCCGTTGTCGACCGTGCTGACCGCCTCGACGAGCGGCGCGCAGCCGATCACGCCGACCATCGGCCTGATCGGGATCGGACGGCCGCCCGGCCACTCGATCAGGCCGTCGGCGATCCGCACGACGTTCGCATGGACGCCGAACTCACGCTCCCTGATCCAGTCGGTGAACGGCGACAGGCCGGGTACGAGACCGGTCAGTCCCGGGCTGTGGACGTCGATCGCCTCGATCTCGCAGACCACCACGTGGTCGGCGGTCGCTCCCCGGATCTCGATCGGCCCGGTCGCCGGGTTCAACCACGGCGGCCTGACCATCTCGACGGAGAACGCGTCGCCGTCGTCGTGGAGCACGTCGCCGATGTTGAGCTCCGTCTCGATCCGGACCCGGGTCCCCGGATCGACGCTGAGCACCGGCGGATGATCCGGCCCGAGCGTGTACAGCAGGCCGTCGGATCGCTTCAGCTCGACGGCGCCGGCCGCCGGCACCGCCGGCCCGGGTCGACTGGTCACGCCGGGTCGCTCGCGAGCGCCGCGACCGGCGCCGGCTCGGTCGCCAGCGCCCCGGCCGGCGTCTCCTCGCCGAGGTCGCGGAACGCGTAGTCGAGATCGATCGGCTGGTGCCGGGCGTCCCGCGCGAGGAGGTAGATCCCGCCGAGCAGGGTCCAGCCGACGATCACGTACGGCGACCACTTCAGCGGGGCTCCCGGGTTCGGGTAGAAGGCCGTGTAGACCGCCGGGATCAGGATCGCGATCCCGACGGCCGGGATCACGAGGTTCCGCAGGTAGCCCTTCTCCGGCTCGACCTTGTGGAAGTAGACCATCGCCGCGAGCAGGATCAGGATGAACGCGACGGCCCCGGCCAGCCCGTTCGTGAAGCCGAGGAACCCGAATGCCTTCGTCGTGTTCCAGGCCCCGCCCATGACCAGCGTGACGATCACCGACACGGCGATCTGGACCGAGATCGCGAAGTACGGCGTCTGCCGGGTCCCGGTCCGGCCGAACGCGCTCGGCAGGGCCTTCGCCCGGCCCATCCCGTACTGGATCCGGACGACCGCGTTGTGGCTGGCGATCGTGTTCCCGAGGACCGACGTCATGATCACCAGGGACAGCGCGTCCCGCCATCCCGAGCCGAGCCCGACCCGCCGGAACGCGGCCCACCACGGCGTCCCGTCGGCCGCGTTGGCGCTCGTCAGCGCGGCGATCCCGTGGACGCCGAAGGCCGAGACCATCGCGAAGCAGGCGAACAGCAGGAGCAGCCCGATGCTGATCAGGGCGACGAAGATCGCCCGGGGGACGTTGCCGTGTGGGTCGCGGACCTCCTCGCCGAGCGTGAACGACTGCTCGAAGCCGAGGAAGATCAGCACGCCGCTGGCGACCGCCAACGACAGGCCGGTGAACCCGCCGGCCGCGTGGGTCGGCGTCAGCGACCCGAGCGACAGGTGGCTGACCTTCGAGACGAGCGCGATGCTCGCGATCAGCAGGACCAGGTTCGCGAGGATCGCCAGGCCCAGGTCGATCCGCGTCGAGATCCTGATCCCGACGAGCGACAGCGTCAGGGCGATGCCGGCCGCCAGCATCGAGTAGATCCACCACGGCAGGTCGATCCCGAAGACGTAGTCGAGTCCCGAGTGCGCATACAGGCCGAAGGCCAGCAGCAGCTGCGGTACGAAGAGCACGTAGTACATGAACGACAGCCACGCCGACAGGAAGCCGGCCCGCTCACCGAGTCCGTGACTGACGTACGAGTAGATCGAGGCCGCGCTCGGCAGCTGGCGCGCGAAGCGCGTGATCGTCAGGGCGACGATGCACATCGCAAAGCCGCAGACCAGGACGATGAACGGGGCCGAGAAGCCGGCGCTGATCGCGATCAGCGGGGCCACCGACAGGGCACCCAGGAGCGGGCCCATCGCCTCGACCGACAGCGCGAGCGACTCCCAGAACCCGATCGAGCGCTTTCGCAGGCCGGTCTTCGCCTCTGAGGCACCCATCCGTACATTCCTCTCTCTGTGGTGGTGGCGGCCCGGCGCGAGCCGGCCCCGCCGAGTCGGTCAGCCCGAAGCCGGTTCCGCCTCCGGAAGTCCGTCGTAGAACGCCCGGTCGATGCAGACCCGCGCCGTACGCAGCCCGTTGACGACCTGGCAGACCTCGAGATCCGCCTTCACGGTCACAAGCAGGTAGGCCAGGTCCTCGCCGATTCCCTTCTCCTCGACCAGCGCGTCGACGATGTCTCGCGTGGCCAGCGCGCCGGCCTCCTCGAGCGTCGTCGCCGACCCGATGAACATCAGCCGCTCGGCCGTCCTGATCCGCGGCCGCCGGATCGGCCTCCCGTCGCGGCGGATCTCGCAGCGCAGCGTGACCACCGCGTCGGTCTCCGGCGCCACCCCGCACAGCTCGCCGTCGCCCTGGAGCTGATGGCAGTCGCCGAGGAAGAGCAGCCCGCCCGGATGGAAGACCGGGAACTCGACGACCGAGCCCGCGCAGACGAAGCGGGTGTCCATGTTTCCGCCGTGGTCCCCCGGCAGGACGCTCGGCACGGCCGCTCCGGCCGGTGCCACGCCGAGACAGCCGAGGTTCGGCCTGAGCGCCAGGCGCAGGCCGCCCGGAAAGACGATCTCGCCGTCGGTGACCGGGTGGAACTCGAGCGGGAGCCGCGGCCAGTCGAGGATCCCGATGCCCGGGATCACCCCCTGCGCGCCGAGTCCCTCGACCCGGATCTCGTCGATGTGGACCTCGAGCACGTCGCCCGGCTTCGCACCCCGCACGGCGATCGGCCCGGTCAGCGGGTCACATCGCTCGATCGCCAGGCCGCTGAGGTCGTCGCCCGGAACGAGCCCGAACTCGCCGAACGCGCTCGTCGTCTCGACGATCACGGTCTCGCCCGCCGAGACGGTCAGCGCCGGCGGGTGCTCGGCCGAGTAGCTGAAGACCTTCGCGGTCCGCGGGACCCGGGTCAGCTCGGGAATCGTGACTCCGCCCATGCCCGGCAGGCTAGACCCGTCCGCCCGTCCTCGACATGGCCCGTCGTCCAAGATCGCGGCCCTTCGTTTCTACACTTGGTATTACCGTCAGACACGATTCCGGGTCATCGGGGCAAGCCGTTCGAGCATCCACTCGGCCGTCGCGAGCGTCCGGGCGTCCTGGAACGGAGCTCCGACGACCTGGATGCCCACCGGCAGCCGGCTCGGCGTCCAGGCCAGCGGGACCGACACGCACGGCGCGCCGATCAGCGTCCACGCCCGGCAGAACTGCGGGTCGCCGGTGAAGTCGAGCCCGAGCGGCGGGGTCCCGGTCGAGCTCGGCGTGAGCACGCCGTCATAGCCGGCGAGCAGCGCCGCGATCGCCGGGCCGAGCTCGGTGGCCGTCCGCTTCGCGTCGGCGTACGCCGACGCAGGGATCGCCGCGCCGGCCTGGAGCGCCGTGCGCAGGGCGTCGCTCAGGAGATCGCCGCTGGATTCGAGCTCGCGAGCCAGGCTCGCCGCCGACTCGACGTCCTGGATCACGATCTGCGCGGCCACGAGCTGCTCGAACGCGCGCGGGAGGTCGAGGTCCTCGAGGCTGGCGCCCGCATCCCAGGCCGCGAGGGCGACGTCCTCGAGCGCGGCCCGGGCCGCCGGTGCGACGTCCGTCCAGGCCGCCGTCCTCGCGAACGCGAGGCGCGGCCGGCGGTCGAGCTCGTGGCCGAGACAGACCGGCTCGGCGCCCGGCGGGCTCGCCAGAACCCCGGCGCTCAGGCGGATGTCGCGGATGCTCCGGCCGATCAGGCCGACCGTGTCGAGCGAGCGCGCGAGCAGCTTGACCCCGTCCCGAGGCAGCAGCCCGAACGTCGGCTTGTAGCCGACCACGCCGCAGTAGGACGCCGGCCGGTTGATCGACCCGGCCGTCTGCGTCCCGGTCGCGAGCGGGACCGTTCCCGCCGCGACGGCCGCCGCCGACCCGCTCGACGATCCGCCCGGCGTGCGCGACCGGTCGAGTGGGTTGAGCGTGTCGGCCGCCGACATCCACGCGAACTCCGAGCACTTCGTCTTCCCGGCGATCATCGCCCCGGCGGCCGCCAGCCGGCGGACCGCCTCCGCGTCCCAATACGGCCGGTGCCCCTCGTAGATCGGCGATCCGTAGGTCGTCGGCAGGTCCGCCGTGTCGAAGTTGTCCTTCACGCCGACCGGCAGCCCGAACAGCGGCAGCCGCGCGCGGGCGGCTCTGCCGAGCCGGTCGAGCTGCCCGGCCCGGTCCAGGAGGGCGTCTGCGTCGATCGCCGACCAGGCGCCCAGCTCATCGCCGTCGGACGCCGTCAGGAAGGCCTCGGCCACCTCCAGGCAACTCAGCTCGCCGCCTCGCAGGGCGCAGGCCACGGCGACCGCGTCGCGGCCGCCGAGCAGCGATCCGTCGCCGGTCGCTCTCACGGCGTGGCCGACAAGGCGATCGGATCGCCGGCGAGGAGGCTGCCCCAGCCGGCGATCCTGGGGTCGATCGCGACCATCCGCAGCGCCTTCCACAGGGTCACGGCGATCGAGTCGAAGACCGGCTTGCCGAGCTCCCGCTCGAGCTCGTCGACGATCGGGGCTCCGGCGACTCCCGTGCAGATCAGCAGGACGCACTCGGCATCCGGCGCGTCGGCAGCCCGCACCAGACCGCGGACCGCCTCATCGGAGACGAGCGCCATCTCCCGATTGTCGATCACGCCGCCGTGGGCGCTCGCGACGACCTGCACTCCCTCGCCGGCGTAGACGTCGGCGATCCGGGCGGCCACGTCCGCCGTGTAGGGCACGGCCAGCCCGCACCGCTCGAGACCCAGCTCGGCGATCACCTCCAGCTGCGCGAGCGTCGAAGTCGAGCTCGGAACGCCCGTCTCCGCGGAGATCAGCTCGCAGAGCTCCTGGTCGGCCCGGGCTCCGCTCCACGCGCCGGACGTCCCGTTCCAGACGATCGCGTCGACCGCCGCGTCGCTCAGCAGCGCGGCCGCCGGGAGCATCGCGGCCGGCCCGAACTGCTCGGTATGCCGCGCCTCGAGGCTGATCGCCTCGACCTTGACCCGCGTGAAGTGATGCGAGACCCGATCGTCGAGCTCCCTGCTGATCAGCGACGTCAGCGGCTCGAGGACGGTGTTGCTCGACGGGGTGATGTGGCCGATCTTCCGTCGGTCGACCGACGGCACGTATCCGCGGTTCAAAACATCCTCATGCTCGGATCGCTCCGGCCGGTTGGTATTACCACCCACCGCAGAAGGTACGCGGCCGGGCGGCCCGCGTCAAGTGAGCTCACGCGATCGGGCATGTGTCACCCCGCGCCGCGATCGCATGTGTCACCCCGCTCGGGCACTGTCACAAGGTTCGTCTGTTGGTGTCGTCGTGCCCCGCCGGCCCGCGACAGGGCGCTCGCCGCCTCCGCGACGGGTCGGGCCGGTCGGTCAGGTCCGTCGCCGCCGCGAGCGCCCCGCGACCGTGGTCAGGCGAGCCGCGCCCGGCCGGGATCGGAGCGCAGCACCGAGCGCATCCCGCGCTCGGACTCGGCGAGGTGGTCGCGCATCGCCTGCCGGGCTCCGTCGGGATCGCCGGCGGCGATCCGGTCGATGATCCGCTCGTGCGCCTGCTGCACCTCGCGGACGATCGCCGCGTCCGAGAGGGTGGGCAGCTGGACCGTCAGCAGAACCTCGCGGATCGAGTCGATCAGGATCTCGAAGAAGGCGTTGTCGGTGGCCGTCGCGATCGCCCGGTGAAACTCCGTGTCGACGAGCGCGGCGTCCTGCGCCGGCAGCCCGACCCGGAGCCGGGCGGCCGCCGTGCGCAGGGCGTCGACCTGGTCGGCCGACGCGCGTCCGGCCGCGAGGCCGGCATTCTCGACCTCGACGAGCGCGCGCACCTCCATCAGCTTGCCGTAGTCGAGGCGCTGGCCCCGGAGGTACAGGGTCAGCGACTCGGTCACCGTCTCGCGTCCGAGCGCCTGGACGACGTGCCCGCGGCGGGGATTGTCGGCCAGGAGTCCCTTGGCCGTCAGCGACCGCACGGCTTCGCGGACGACCGGACGCGACACGCCGAAGAGCTCGCCGAGCTCGCGCTCCGATGGCAGCTTGTCCCCCGGCTCGAGGCGGCCCGAGACGATCGAGTCGGCGACGGCGCTGGCGACCTTGTCGGCCAGGCCGACGCCCCGTTCGAGCCGCTCGAAGCTGCTCAGCACGCCTGGCGCGATCGGTTCCTCCAATCCCATCAACGGGAGGGTATCGGCGCGGTCGACGGAATGGTCGGGCATCGATGCCGCGAGGCTGGATATCGGCGGGGCCTCCCCGGCTGCACGCCCGCCGGCGCGGGCTCGGCCCGGGCGGGTTTGCGCCCGCGGCTGGCCGGGTAACTCACTGAACATGGAATACGGAACCTCGATACTCCTCATCGCAGTCGGCGCGATCCTCAAGTTCGCGGTCACGACCACCGTCTCCGGAATCTCGCTGCAGACGGTCGGCGTGATCCTGATGCTGGTCGGTGCGCTCGGGCTCCTCCTGTCGATCGTCTCGATCGCCACGTGGCGGCGTGATCGTCGTGATGTCGTCGTCGCCCCGGATCGCGTCGTCGTCCCGGATCGCGACCGCCCGCTCTACTGAGCAGGGGGTCGCGTCACAGGATGTGGCGTCAGGGAGCCAGATCCGGGCCGCCCGACGCGGGGTCCGGTCGACCAGGGCCGACGCGGGGTCCGGTCGACCAGGGCCGACGCGGGTCCGGACGACCAGGGCCGACGCGGGTCCGGACGACCGGGGCCGACCAGGGTCGGTCTCGCCCTGGGTCTGATCGCAAGCGGGGGGCGAGCAGGCGGTCTGCGCGAGAACCCGAGTACTGGACCGTCCAGTACTGGCTGAGTACTGATCAGTACTCGCCCAGTACTCCTCGGTACCGGCCCGGTACTGGACCGTCCAGTACCCGACGCGATCCGGAGAATTGGCATCGTGTCTCGGCTGCTCGACACTGGGGCTGCGAATCTCTCGAGGAGCGGGCCCCGGATCAGGCCGGGACTGGGGTGGCGGCGCGGTCGGACTCGCGGTCGAGCACCGCGACCAGCGCTTCGACGGCCTGCGCGTCGAACTGACTCCCCGCGCAGCGCACCAGCTCGGCGCGAGCCGACGCTGGTCCGATCGACGGCCGGTACGCCCGGTCGCTCGTCATCGCCTCGTAGGCGTCGGCTACCGCGAGGATGCGGGCCTCGAGTGCGACCCCACGCCCCGCGAGTCCGCCGGGATAGCCCCGGCCGTCGGGCCGCTCGTGGTGGGCGGCCACCCATGGCCGGATGTCTGCGAGGCAGGGGTGCTCGAGGATCTGCGAGCCGAGCGCCGGATGCGTCCGGATCGTCGCGAGCTCGTCAGGACCAAGCGCTCCCGGCTTGTTGAGGATCGCGTCGGGCACGCCGACCTTGCCGATGTCGTGGAGCAGGCCGGCCAGCCTGACCCGGCCGATCCGATGCTCGGAGAGACCGAGCTCGCGGGCCATCATCTCCGCGTACCGGCCGACCGTCTCCGAATGCCGGGCGCTCCCGCTGAAGCGGAGGTCGACGGCTCCGGCCAGGTCGAGCATGACCGCTGTGAACCGCTCGCCCTCGACGTCACGGCCGCGCCCGCCGAAGTCCGCGTGGTCGGGCGTATCCCGGCTGAACGCGACACTCCGGTTGCGACCGCTCTGCTTGGCTGCGTAGAGGGCGTCGTCGGCCGCGTGGATGAGCGACGCGGCGGTCTCGCCGTGGCCGGGGAAGGCCGCCAGGCCGAAGCTGATCGTGATCGGCACGGCATCGCCGGCGAACTCGTCGAGCACGGCCCGCCGCAGTCGCTCGGCCACGACGAGGCCGCCGGCCTGGTCGGTGTCCGGAAGGATCAGGGCGAACTCCTCGCCGCCGACCCGGGCGACGGTGTCGATCTTTCTCCGGGACGATTCGAGGACGTCGGTGATCCGCTGGAGCACGATGTCGCCGATCTGATGACCCGACCGGTCGTTGACCGTCTTGAAGTGATCGATGTCGGCCGCGACGAGCGTGATCTCCTGCCGGCTGCGCCGGGCCCGCTCGAGTTCGAGGTCGAGCAGCTCGCGGAACCCCCGCCGGTTGAGCAGCTTCGTCAGCGGATCGGTACGCGCCGCGTCGTAGAGGCGGCCGATCAGCAGCTCGACGTGCGCGCGCATCGTCCAGATCAGGGCGGCCGTGACGAGCAGCGTGCCCATCGTCACGACCCACCAGCTCGCCGCACCGGACGGCGGCGCGACGATCAAGAGGACGCCATAGGCGACGCCGACGTAGGCGATCTGGGCGGCCGTCTGTCGCTTGGTGAGGAAGTACGACGAGTAGAGGAAGATCCAGACATAGAAGAAGATCAGCGGGCTCGGCCGCTCGGCCGAGAAGTAGGCGACGCCCGTGATCAGCGTGGTCCCCCAGGTCAGGGCCACCGGCAGCAGCCAGGTCGGCACGCTTCGCGCCCGCCGGACGAGGACGGCGGAGACGACGTACGCATTGGCGACGATGATCAGCAGGCCGAGCGCGTTCGGCCGGATCGCGTGCGGAAGCAGCAGCGTGAGCAGCGCGAGGCTGCCGCCGGCCAGGTACAGCCCGCCGAGGGCCTTTGCCATCAGCGCAACGCCGAAGCTCGAGTCGCCCCGGGTCAGGTGCCCGCTGGAGCGCTCTGGCGGGCAATCGCCGGCCATCCAGGCCGGCCGCTCGGCCGAGGCTCCCGGGAGGACGCTTGCGTGCCGGCCGCAGACCGCCGTGAAGGCGGGCCTGCAGCCGGTCTCGAAGCCGCTCGCCGGGTACGCACACAGAAGCGAGAAGGACCTATCGCGGCCGAGCTCGTTCCAGAGGTCTTCGAGCTCGAGCGTCGCCGAGACGTCGCCGTCGTCCCAGAGCAGGGCGACCATCTCGCCGTAGATCCGCACCGATCGTCCGCCGGCGGCCGCCCTGTCGATCACGCCGCCGATCCGCTCGCGGAAGCGGACGGGGTCGGGCGAACCGTCGACGATCAACGTGTCGAGCAGCTCGGACGCGTCGAGCGCCAGATACCGCCCGTCGGCGGTCGCCCCGTCCAGATCGATCCCCGCGGCCCGGAGCACGGCGGCGAAGGCGGCTCGGTGCTCGGCCGTCGCGACGACGATCGCCGCGTCGTCTGAGCGGAGCGCCGGCCCGATGAAGGAGCCGACCGTCGCGGCCAGGTCGGCGTCGGTCTCGTAGAACTCGACGACGTGCTCGTGGCGGCGTCCCGCGCCCGAGCCGGCGCGCGAAGCCAGTGGTGACCGCATCCGGCCCGCAGGACCCATCACCCTGGCCATCGGCCCGGCGCACGGGCGACTTGAGATCGGCGAGCCGCCCGCCCCCGGCGCCGGCCGCCAGCGCCCGGGGCACTCCGGGTCAGCTCGAAGCCCGACCGTTCTCTGACGCGATTCCCAGGCTGCTCTCGGGGTCGCCGGCGATCCTTTCACGAGTCGCAGCGGCCACTCGATGCGATCCGCCCGACCACCAAAGGAGATCGATCAGGATGAGACAGATCAAACTAGCAATCGCCACCCTCGCCGCCACCGGCGCACTCGTCGGAGGCGGCGCCGCGATCGCGAGCGCCGCTTCGACCACGACCGCCGCGACCGGAACCACGGCCGCGACGACGACCGACCACGCCGGACCGCCCGCCGGCGCCAAGGGCACGCCGCCCGCCGGTGCGAAGGGCACGCCGCCGGCCGGCGCCGCGAAGGGTGACTGCCCGAACATGTAGGACTCGATCGACCGCAGTGCGCCGGCTCCGCCTCCTCCTCGGCGGGGTCGGCGCCCGGGCGGCCCGGCCCGGCCGCTCGGCGGCCGGAGCCGCGCGTTACGCTCGCACCCCCGAATCCCGCTCGAACTCCGGCTCCGCCTGATCCTCTCCGACACCCAGCTGCCGCCCGAGCGCCGGGCGTTCCGCCTGCCGCGCGTCGTCTCCGGTCCGGCCGCCCGCGGCCTGGTCGCGATCGTCCTCGCCGGCTGCGGCGGCGGATCCGCGGCGGGCGCCGGGTCGAGCTCGAATCCGAGCCGCCCGACCGCCCGGCCGACCGTCGTCGCGAGCGATCTGGCCAACCCGCGGCAGCTGACCGTCGCCGCGGACGGGGCGATCTACGTGGCCGAGGCCGGCGACGGCGGCCGCAGCGACTGCGCGAAGCCGGCCGGCCAGGCCGCCGCCGTCTGCATCGGCGACACCGGGTCGATCGCCCGGATCGCCGATCGCCGGACGGTGCCCGTGATCACCGGGCTCCCGTCGGTCGCCTCGGCCGGTGGTCAGGAGGCGAGCGGTCCGGCGGACGTCGTCGCCGTCGACGGGAGGCTGGCGTTCGTGATCCAGGACACGGACCTGTTCGCGTCCGGCGCCAACCAGTTCGGACGGCTCGGCAAGCCGCTCGGCCACCTCGCACTGGCCGCGACGAACGGGACCGGCGGATTCCGGCTGGGCGCCGACCTCGCCCGCTACGAGGCGACGCACGACCCCGACCGCGGGGCCGCGGCCGACAGCCGGATCGAGAGCGATCCCTACGGACTGGTCGCCTACAGGGGCGGCTACGTCGTCGCGGACGCCGCCGCCAACGACCTGCTCGGGGTCGACAAGTCCGGCGCCGTGCGTGTGATCGCGGTCCTCCCGACCCAGACCGAGACGACCTCGTCCGGGACGGTGGTCGCCCAGTCGGTGCCGACGTCGGTCGCCGTCGGCCCGGACGGCGCGCTCTACGTCGGCGAGTTGACCGGCGCCCCGTTCAAGGTCGGCGCCGCGCGGATCTGGCGGGTCGTGCCCGGCCATCCGCCGACCGTCTACGCGACCGGTTTCACCGACGTCTCGGCGATCGCCTTCGATCACCGCGGCCGCCTGCTCGTGCTCGAGATCGACCGGCTCGGCCTCACCGACACGAGCGGCTCCGGCGAGCTGATCCGCGTCACCACCGAGGGCCGGCGAGCGGTCCTCCTGACCCACGGCCTCGTCTCACCGACCGGCGTCGCCGTCGGTCCGGACGGATCGATCTACATCTCGAACTACGGGAGCTCCCCGAGCACGGGAGCCGGGCCGCACGGCGAGATCCTCCGCCTCGCGCCCGGCTGAGCGCGTCAGGCGTCGAAGGTGACGGCCATCGTCGTCGGGTACGGCCCCGTCTTGACGAGCTTCCCGGCGTCACCGGCAGCCCGGGCGACGTTCGACTGCTTGAGCACGGCCTTCGCGATCAGCGGAATCTGCAGCGCATTGGCAAAGCGCCCGAAGCAGACGTGCATGCCCGCGCCGAAGTGCAGGTAGTCGTGGGCCGGCCGCCCCGGGCGGAAGCCGTTGGGATCGTCGATCACGGCCGGATCGAGCATCGCCGACTGCGTCGCCGCGAAGGTCACGGTCCCGGCCTTGATCAGCGACTCGTGCATCGTGCCCTCGGCGACGACGAAGTCGGTCAGCGCCCGCCGGATCAGTCCCGGCCCCTGGGGCGCCAGGCGCATCCCCTCCCAGAGGATCGCCCGGACCGTGTCGTCGTCGCCGGCGAGGGCCGCGTCGTGGGCGCTCGCGAGCGCGTCGGGATGGTCGAGGATGACGTCGAGCGCGAAGCTCGTCGCCGTCGCGATCGTCGGCACGAAGCCGGTCATCAGGCCGATCAGGTTGGCGGCGATCTGCTCGTCGGCGAACGCGGTGTCCGGGTTCGCCTGCATCGCCAGCAGACGGCCGAGGACGTCCTCGGCGGCGGTCCCCGCCGCCTTGCGCTCGGCGATCACGCCCGCGAGGTACGGCTTCCACTCGCCGACCGCGGCGAGCGCGGCCGCGTGGATCTTCGGGTCGTTCGTGACGTTGACGAAGATGTCCTCGAACATCGCGCAGGCCCACTCGATCAGCTTGTCCTCACTCGGCCCGGGCGTGCCGAACCAGTGCCCGATCAGGCGGGCCGGGACCCGCTTGGCGAGGTCGGGGATCTCGACCCGACCGTCCCGGGCAGCCGCCTCGCCGACGAGCTCGTCGGCGGCCTGGGTCACGAAGCCGACCAGGTCCGGCATGTCCGAGCGCGGGGCCGCGAGGCGGAGGATCGAGATGTCGTGCTCGTACTCCGGCGAGTCGTCGAGGCCGAGGATGAAGTCGCCGACGAGCGCCTGCATCTTCTCGTTGTACGGGGCGACGCCGAACGACTCGTCGTTGGTCAGGACCTCGACGACGTCCGGGTAGCGGGTGACGATCGCGATGTCATGGATGTGGAGGACCGGTTTCAGCGTGCGGAGCAGGTCGAACAGCGGCTGGGGGTGGGCCGTGACCTCCGCGGTCAGCTTGGCCTTCCCCTCGGCCACGAATCGGTCGACATCGGCCCCCAGCCGGCTGCCGAAATGCTCGAGCTCGTCATCGATGCTCACGCTGCACCACCCCCCGCTGCCGCAGCAAGGAACTGCAGGCCATTGATTCCGGGCACGAAGAAGTACTCGCCGCCCCTGACGGTGACGACCCGCTCGAGCGGTCCGACGAAGAACGGCGGGTCGCCGGGGACGATCATCTTCTTGACGGTCGCCGGGTCCTCCTGGTCCTGCGGCCCGAGCAGGACGTCCTGATCCTCGCCGAGGCCGAACGTGTTGCCCGCGCCGAGCCACTGGGACTGGACGAACTCGAACTGGCGGGCGATGCTCGCCTGGAGCGTGATGAAGATCACGCCGCGGTCCCTGCCGTCGTCCTCGGCGCCGGCCGCCAGCGGCGGTCCGTAGGGGAGTCCGCGGCGGATCAGCCGGTGGCGGTTGACGAGCTGGCCGTCGAACGGCAGGCTGTCGCGGGGGTTCACGCGGCGGGTGTGGGCGCCGATCGGACACTTCAGCCCATTCGGGTCGTCCGCGTACCGGGACGAGTTGTTGCGCTGCTCGTCGGCCACGATCGCCGGGTCCGGCTGCTCGGGCGAGAGCTCGAGCGGCGTGCCGTCGCGCCAGCGGCCGACGACCTTGGCGGCCAGCAGCTCCTCGCCGCCGGGGTAGAGCTTCGCCGACTCGGTCAGACGACCGCGGAACTTCGCGACGTCCTGGTAGAGCTTCCGGTAGACGAGGTACGACGCGTTCGTCGTCAGCTCGGCCGCCGGCGGCGCGTCCGGCAGGACGCCCTCCTCGTCGGGGTAGCCGAGGATGAACTCGCCGGCCCGGATCGGCCGCCAGCCGCCCTCCTTGGTGACGGCGCCCTGCCCCGGCAGCATCGGTACGCCGCTGCCCTCGATCGCCGGCTGGGCGAACCCGTCGGCATAGCCGAAGTGCTCGCGCATCGTCGGCAGCAGGGCGCCGACGTCCTCGTAGACGACGGTCAGGCCGCCGCTCGCGGCGATCCCCGCGCGCAGCCGCTTGTCGTGGGCCTCGAGCGCGGCCTCGTGCTTCGCGCTGATCATCACGAAGACGTGGATCTCGTCGCCTCCGAAACCGCCCTCCCAGTGCTCGGGAGCGCTCTCGCCGGTGTCGCCGAGCAGGTCGGCCCGGGCGGCCATGCCCTGGCGAAACTCCTCGGGGAAACCGGCCATGCACGCGTCGGGCAGCTCGAGCTTCGCAAGCCCGGCGTAGCTGAAGGCGAGATTCACACCGGACTCCGGCTTGACCGACCAGGTCGCCGCCGTCTGGACCTCCTCGGTGATCGTCGAGATCCAAGCCGCCGCACCCGCGGCGTCGTCGATCCGCAGGAACAGGTAACGCGCGATCGGAAGCGTGTAACCGCGGACGACGAAGCCCTGGATCCGCGCGAGGTCGAGGTCGGTCACGCCGGGAAGCTCCGCTCGAAGGCCGCCTTGAGCGCGGCCGGCGCCATGCCCTGGGAGTTCATCGCGAAGGCGATCACGCTGTGGCGGGCCGCCAGGCTGCTCTTGACATCCTCGACGGTCCGCTCGCCGTACGCGCCGAAGAACAGCGAGCTCTCGACGTGGTGCTTGCGCATATACGCCGCGAACGCCGCCGCGTCCCCGCTCCCCGGGTAGCCGCAGCAGTGGCTCCAGATCTCGTCCGCCGCGGCGCCGAGGCCTGTGCGCAGGGATTCGAGGTACGAGTCGAGGTCCCTGCCGTCGAAGTTGCTCGTGAAGAGCAGCTGGCCGAGCTTGAGGTGGTCGCGCTGCCCCTTGCCCTCGTAGACCACGTCGCCGAGCACCACCCAGCGGGCGAAGTGTGTCCTGGCGACCTTGGCGAGCGGGCTCGCCGGGCCGCCCTCGAGTGCGTTGAGATGCCGCGCGAGGGAGTTCTCGTGGCCCTCGCGGATCGCCGTCAACACGGTCAGCGAGTGAGCCTGCCCGGAGATGTCGTGACGCCCGTTCACAGGTCGCCCTGGACCTTCGTCAGAAACGCGACGTACGCCGCCTGGAAGGCATCGGGATCGAGGCCGGCCGAGGCCTTCCTGAAGTCGGCGAGGGCCGCCTCGACCCGCCCGGCGGAGACGATCTCCGTCGTCGTGTGTCCGGGGTAGGCGGACCAGTAGTGGTTGGCGACGTACTCGTTGCGACGGATGTACTGCTTGAAGGGCTCGACCGGCAGCGGTCCCGGGAAGCCGAGCGACGTTCCCCAGATCGCCTTCATGCGCAGGGCGACGACCTCCGAGAAGGCGTCGATGTACTGGTCCCAGGTGCCGTTGAAGTTGCTCTCGAAGAAGAGGTACGGGTGGCTCGGGCGCTGGCCCTCCCCGTCGGTCCCATCCGGGAAGCGCTTGATCAGCGTCCACCGGGCGTAGTGGATGAACGAGAGGGTCTCGAGCTTCTTCAGCGTGAAAGACAGGTTCCGACCCGCCCAGAAGACGATCGGGAGCAGTATCGGCCCCAGGCGATTGACCGGTGTGAGCACGGTGATCGCGGTCGCCTTCCCCTCGATATTCGCCACGGCGGCAATGTATTCCATCGACGTGACGTTGGCCAGGGCGTTCGGCTGCCCGAACCGCCGCTCGCCGCCTCCTTCGCGTCAGCTCACCGCGGACCCAAATCCGCGTTTCGGCGTGCCCCGGTCGGGTAGGGGTGACGCCATGGCCTCGACCAGCCTCGTGTCCGCAGGGATCTCGGCGTTGATCTGGCTCGTGATCTCGCTGGCGACCGGCGGCTCCGCGCTCTTCTCGGTCGGCGGCGCGATCGTCTGTGGCCTGGTCGTGTTCCTGATCGGATATGCCTTCCGCCTCGTCGTGTCCCGGAGTCGCTCGCTCTAGCCGGCCGCGGTGCCGGCTGTGACCGGGATCGCCAACCGCGCGGCTCCCGGCGAGTGGCTTCCGATCACGAGCTTGAGGCGGGCCGGGACGGCGTTGCGCAACTCGAAGACCAGCTTGACCCGCTTGCTCGTGCCCGGCGCCAGCTGCTTGAGGACGAGCGTCTGCCAGAGCGTGTGCGAGAGGGCTGAGGCGACCGGCAGCGACGGTCGGTAGACGGTGGCGCCGGCGACGAGGTCGACGAGCCCGACCGACGCGGTGCTCGGCGTGGCCGACACCCCGCGCACGGCGAGCTTGACGATCACGAGGTGGCCGTGGACGCCCGCCGCCGAGCCCGGCAGGTCGAGGCTGGTCGCCCGCTGGACCGACAGCGGCGAGTAGGCGACGCCGCGCGCGACCACGCCCGACCCGCTGCGGAAGGTCGACATCGTCGAATGCGGCCGGGTCGTTGGTGTCGGAGATCGGGGCGGCCGGGTTGCGAAGACGCTCGGGGGAGCCGGCGTGACCGCCCGCAGCAGGGGGATCAGCACGAGGATGCCGAGCACGAGGCCGACGACCGCCACACACAGTGCGACGTCGGGCCGCCAGGCTACGCTCGCGTCCGGCTGGCGCCGCCCCGATCCACGTCGGCCCGCGTGGGAGGACCGGCCGGGCATGGGGTGGTGTTCGCTGACCATCCTGCGGTCCATCCGATCTCGTCTCCACTCGTCGTCGTGGCACCGATCGGCCGGCGCCGATGGCGTCCGGCGCGACCCTTTGTTGGCGTGCTCGACGAAAGATGCCTGCAATGCCGGGGGTCGCGCGCGTTTGACGCAAAGCTTGCAACTCCTTCCGGGCCTCCTCGCCGGATCCGGACGGGACCGGCGACCGTTGCGGCGGTCCTTCCCGGCGGCATTAGGCTGTGCGCGACATCCACATCGACCCAGGGAGTGGAAGGGTGAACACTACGGCGCAGCAGACCGGCGGCGAGGATCTCCGAGCGGACTTCGTGTTCGAGGGCGGTGGGGTCAAGGGCATCGGCCTGTCCGGCGCTTACCGCGAGCTGAGCGACCGCGGCTACCACGCACAGTGCGTCGCCGGCACGTCGGCCGGGGCGATCAACGCCGCGCTGGTCGCCTGCGGGTTCGACGGGGCGGAGGTCGAGGACGTCGCCCTCCACCGGATGAAGTTCCCCGAGTTCGAGGACCGGAACTTCCTCGGCCGGTTCGGCAAGCCCGGCGAGGCGGCCGAGTTCTTCAAGACGCGCGGCATGCACAGCGGCGACTACTTCCTCACCTGGATGCGGGAGCTGCTCGCCGAGAAGGGGATCACCAAGTTCGGCCAGCTGCGCGACCCCGACGCCAAGTCCCCGGCCCGCGAGTACCGCCTCCAGGTGATCGCCTCTGATCTCAGTGCCCGCAGCATGCTCGTCCTCCCGCGCGACGCCGCGAAGATCGGCTTCGAGCCCGACGATCTCGAGATCGCCCTGGCCGTGCGGATGAGCATGTCGATCCCGGTCTTCTTCAACCCGGTCACGCCCGTCGACGCCGACGGGCAGACCCACGTGATCGTCGACGGCGGCCTGCTCTCGAACTATCCGATCTGGCTCTTCGACGCGCCCGGCGACACCCAGCCGGAGTTCCCGACCTTCGGGATGCTGCTCGTCGCACCCAACCAGAAGGCCCCGCTGGTCGCGACCGGCGCCGACGACGCACTCGCCGACGTGACGTCGGATCTCGGCTTCCTCAAGGCGATGGAGGCGACCGTGACCCAGGCTCACGACCGCTTCTACGTCGAGCAGGCCAACTACGCCCGGACGATCCCGATCCCGACGCTCGGCGTCAAGACGACCGAGTTCGACGTCTCGCCCGAGCGCACCCAGGCGCTCTTCGACTCCGGCCGCTCGGCCGCCGCCCAGTTCCTCGAGACCTGGGACTTCCAGGGCTACAAGGACAAGTTCCGCAGCGGCACCACGCCGACCCGCCGCGACACCGTGACGCCCTGACGGACGCCGCTCCGCCGGCACGACCCGGCACCGAGTGAAGGTCCTCGACACAGCGTGGCGATCGACCATCTCCGCGGCGTCGATCCCGGCCGTCGACCTGCTGCGCCGCCTGATCGATCAGGGCGAATCGCTGGCCGCCAGTGAGCTCGTGCGCTTCGAGCTCGTCGCCGGCGTCCGCCCCCGCGAGATCGAGCTCCCCGAGCGGTTCTGCGCGGCGCTCGTCTGGGTCGCCGTCGACGAGACCGTCACGCGCGCGGCCGGTGCGCTGGCCCGCGAGCATCGCTGCGCGTTCGGCGGCATCGAGGACGTCGACCATCTGATCGCGGCGACCGCGCTGATCCTCGACGCCGACCTGTTGACGACGAACGTCCGCCACTTTCCCATGCTCCCGGGCCTCCAGCCGGCCTACTGACCGGCCACACCGCCGGCGGCGGCCGGCTCACCGAGCTCGGACTATGCTCCGCTCGGTGAAGGCAGTGATACTCGCCGGCGGCCTCGGCTCGCGACTGGCCGAGGAGACCGCCCTGCGACCCAAGCCGATGGTCGAGATCGGCGGCAAGCCGATCCTCTGGCACGTGATGAAGATCTACGCGTCGCACGGGATCTGCGACTTCGTGATCTGCCTCGGCTACAAGGGCTACGTGATCAAGGAGTACTTCGCCAACTACGGGCTGCACACCTCGGACGTCTCGTTCGATCTCGGGCTCGGCACCAGGCAGGTTCACCGCTCGGAGACCGAGGCCTGGCGGGTTACGCTGATCGACACGGGCGACGGCACGCAGACCGGGAGCCGTCTGCGCCGGGTGATGCCCTACCTCGAGGGTGAGTCGGACTTCTGCTTCACCTACGGAGACGGACTCGCCGACGTCGACATCACGCGTCTCGTCGCCTTCCACCGGGCACAGGGGACGATCGCCACGGTGACCGCCGTCCAGCCGCCCGGCCGGTTCGGCGCGCTCGCCGTCGACGGCGACCGGGTCGAGGCCTTCAAGGAGAAACCGCGCGGCGATGGCGGTTGGACCAACGGCGGCTTCTTCGTCCTCAAGCCGGCCGTCGTCGACTACATCGCCGGCGGCTCCGACGTCGTCTGGGAGCAGGAGCCCGTCCGCGATCTGGCCCGCGACGGCCAACTCTCGTCATACCGCCATCGCGGCTTCTGGCAGCCGATGGACACGGTTCGCGACCGCAGCGCGCTCGAGCGGCTCTGGGAATCCGGCGACCCACCATGGCGGAGCTGGGATTGACCCGCCCAACTTGAAGCCGCCGCCCGCGGATCCGCCCGGCGCGTCCGGCCCCCGCCGACCGCCGGGCCGGCCGGTCCGCTGGTCCGCCGCCGTGATCGGCCGCGTCCGCGGGCGTGATGGCGTCGTCGTCGTCGGCCTGCTCGCGCTCGGCCTGCTGCTCGTCTACCCGGCCGTCCTCGGCGGTCGGGTCCTCGCGCCCGAGGACATCCTCCTCTTCAGCCCTCCGCTCGAGTCGCTCCGGCCGGACTCGTTGATCCGGCCGGCCAACTACCTGCTCTCCGACTCGGTCGTCGTCTTCCACCCCGATCTGGCCTGGGTCCGCGGCGTGCTGCGCTCCGGACACCTCCCGCTCTGGGATCCCGACATCCTCACCGGCGAGCCGCTGCTCGCGACCCAGCAGACGGCGATGCTGTTCCCGCTCAGCCTGCTCGCCTACGTCCTCCCGTTCTGGTCGGCGCTGGGGATCATCGCCGTCCTCAAGGTGCTCCTCGCCGGACTCGGGACCTGGTGGGTCTGCCGAACGCTCGGCCTCCGGCCCGCCGCGGCCTGGCTCGCCGCGGTGACCTACGGACTCGGCACCTACTTCGTCGTCTGGCTCGACCACCCCCAGACCAACGTCTGGCTGCTCGTCCCCTGGCTCCTGCTCGCCGTCCGCCGCGTCGCTCGCCGCCGCGACCTGCGCGGGGTCGCGCTGCTCGGCGCCGCCGTCGGACTCGCCCTGCTCGGAGGGCATCCCGAGAGCGTCTTCCTTGTCGGGCTCCTCGTCGTCGCCTTCGCCGCGAACGAGGTGGCCGGCCCGGGTGCGTCCGCCTGGCTCGCCGGCTCACGACGAGGCGTGCTCGCCCGGCTGGTCGCCGGCGCCGTGCTCGGAGCGCTCTGCGGCCTCGTCGTCGTCGTCCCCTTCATCGAGCAGATCGGCCAGTCCGTGAACGCCGCGCGCGGCGGCGCCAACCTTCCCCAACGAGCCCTGCTCAGCCTGTTCATGCCCGACTTCTGGGGCAGACCCGACACCGGGTTCTCGGGGAACGGCCCGATCAACTACGCCGAGCGGACGCTCTACATCGGCGCGCTCCCCCTCCTGCTCGCCCTCGCCGGCCTCCACCGCAGGATGCGCCGGGAGCAGCGCTTCTTCCTCCTCACACTGCTCGGCGCCCTCGTTCTCGCGGTCCACCTGCCCGGCCTCGGCGGCCTCCCCCGGCTCCCGGTCCTCAAGGAGGTCGCCCTCGCCCGCGCCCTCGTGATCGCGTCGTTCTCGCTCGCGATGCTCGCCGCCTACGGTCTCGAGAGCTTCCTCGACGGTGACGCGCCCCACCGGCGGCGCATGCTCCTGGTCGGATCGCTCGTCGGCCTCGTCCCGGTCGTCGCGGAGCTGATCGGCGGCCGCGGCGTCGGTCGTCTGCCGCGTTTCGCCGATCTCGCCCCCAGCCTCTGGGGTCGGACGGTCAACCAGGCGCAGGCCGAGGCCGGCGCCATGACGCGCTGGGTCCTGGCCGCCGGGCTCGGCCTCGTCCTGCTGTACCTGCTCGGCCGCTCCCGGCGCCGGCGGGTCCTGATCGCCGTGACGCTCGGCTGGTGTGCGATCGACCTGCTGGCCCTCGACCACGGCTACCAGCCGGCGATCTCGCAGGCGCTCGCCGACCCGCCGGCGACCCCGTCGATCGTCGCGGCCCGGGCCGCCGAGGGTCACGGGCGGGTCGCCGGCCTCGGCCAGTACCTGATCTCCAACGTCGCCGAGCGCTATGGCCTGCGCGACGTACGCGGCCACGAGCTGCCCGTGAACCGGCGCTTCATCGACCTCTTCGCCGGCCTCGGCGGCACCGTCGCTCCCGGCACCCTGCTCTACACCAATCGGAAGACCGGCCGGCTGCTCGACGACCTCGGCGTCAGCGCCTTCCTCACCGGCCCCACCCTGAGCCCGAAGCTCGCCCAGCTGCGCCTCGTCTCGGCCACCGCCGACGGTCGCGTCTATCGCAACACGACCGCCCTCCCGCGGGCCTACCTGGCCAGCAGCTGGACGCCCGTTCCCAACCGGACGGCGGCGCTCGCCGCGACGCTCCGGAGCACCCCCGTCGAGCTGCGCCGGACCCCTGTGATCGAGACCGCGAGCGCCCCTCCGGCCAGCCGCCCGAGGCGGCGCGGAAGCTCGACCGTCGCGTTCACGACCGACGCCGCCGACGAGGTCAAGCTGAGCGTCGGGTCTCCCACCGGCGGCTACCTCGTCCTGCTCGACTCCTACTACCCCGGCTGGCAGGCGACCATCGACGGCCGTCGTGTCTCGATCCAGGCGGCCAACGAGGCCTTCCGCGGTGTCCGCGTCCCGCCCGGAGCTCACCAGGTCGACTTCCGCTACCGCCCGACCTCGGTCCTCGCCGGTGGGCTCGCCAGCCTCGCCGGCTGGCTGATCGTCCTGCTCGGCCTGATCGTCAGGCCCCGTCGACCCCGCCGGCAGGGCCGACCCGGCCGACCCACGACCGGCTGGCGAGATCGCCGACCACCTCGCTTGCGGCGGTCGGGCTCCGAAAAGACAGCCGACACGATGCCGGATGGTGTGCGCATGATCGTTTAGGGTCAGCCCGGATGCCCGGTCCTCTCTGCCGATTCTGTGCCCAGCCGCTCGAGCATGTCTTCGCCGATCTGGGGATGTCGCCGCTCGCCAACAGTTATCTCGCCGGCGGTCAGCTTGCCGCGATGGAGCCGTTCTATCCGCTGCTGGCCTACGTCTGCTCGGGGTGTCTGCTCGTCCAGCTCGAGGAGTTCGAGACGCCCGATCGGATCTTCAGCGATTACGCGTACTTCTCGTCGTATTCGACGACCTGGCTCGACCATTCTCGCGACTATGTCGAGCGGATGGTTGAGCGGTTCCGGCTCGGCGAGTCGAGTCATGTCGTCGAGCTCGCGTCCAACGACGGGTATCTGCTCCAGTACTTCCATGCCCGGCACATCCCCGTGCTCGGGATCGAGCCGGCCGCGAACGTCGCCAAGCTCGCCCTGCAGAAGGGGATTCCGACGCTCGTCGAGTTCTTCGGCGTCGAGACCGCCCGGTCGCTCGTGCCCGACTCGCGGGCCGATCTCCTGCTCGGCAACAACGTCCTCGCGCACGTTCCCGATCTCAACGACTTCGTCGCCGGGATGAAGATCCTGCTCAAGCCGGGTGGCGTGATCACGATGGAGTTTCCCCATCTGCTGAGCCTCGTCGAGCAGAACCAGTGGGACACGATCTATCACGAGCACTTCTCCTACTTCAGCTTCCGCACCGTCCGCGCCGTGTTCGCCGCTCACGGGCTGCGCCTGTTCGACGTCGACCGGCTGCCGACGCACGGCGGGTCGCTGCGGATCTACGGGGCGCATGCCGAAGACGCGGGCAAGCCGGACACCGACCGGACGGTCGACCTGCTCGAGCTCGAGCGGGCCGCCGGGTTCGAGGAGCTCGCGACCTACGTCGACTACGGTCGGCGGGTCGCGCTCGACAAGATGCAGATCCTCGCGTTCCTGATCGACTGCAAGCGGGCCGGGAAGACCGTCGTCGGCTATGGCGCGCCGGCGAAGGGCAACACGCTGCTCAACTACTGCGGGATCGGTCCCGAGTTCATCGACTACACGTGTGACCTGAACCCCCACAAGCAGGGTCACTTCCTGCCCGGCAGTCACATCCCGATCCGCTCGCCCGACGCGATCCGCGAGACCCGGCCCGACGTCGTGCTGATCCTCCCGTGGAACCTCAAGGACGAGATCATCGACCAGCTCGCCTACGTCCGCGAATGGGGCGGCCGGTTCGCCGCCCGCTCGCCGGAGCTCAGCCTCCAGGCATGAGATTCGAGGCGACGCCGCTCCCCGGGCTCTGGGTGATCGACGTCGACCCGGTCACCGACGACCGCGGCTGGTTCGCCCGGACCTTCGATGCCGCCGAGTTCGCCGCCCACGGCCTGCCGGCGACCGTCGTCCAGTGCAACGCCTCGTTCAACGCCCGCCGCGACACGCTTCGCGGCATGCACTACCAGGCCGACCCCCACGGCGAGACGAAGCTCGTCCGCTGCGTCAGCGGTGCCGTCTTCGACGTCGCCGTCGACCTGCGTCCCGACTCGCCGACCTTCGCCCGCTGGCACGGCGTCGAGCTGACCGCGGCCAACCGCAGGATGCTCTATATCCCGGTCGGTTTCGCCCACGGCTTCCAGACACTGACCGACGACTCCGAGCTGCTGTATCTGATGGGCCACGAGTACGTCCCCGACGCAGCCCGCGGAGTCCGCTTCGACGACCCGGCCTTTGCAATCGACTGGCCCGCCCCGACCGGCGAGCGAATCGTCTCCGAGCGCGATCTCGGCTATCCGGACTTCGACGCGTGAAGCGCGCTTGAGCCCGGCTTCGGCGACCGCCGCGACCGACCACCTCGATACCGCCGAGGCAGGTGGCCGGGCGCTGCGTGGGGGCGTCCTGCGGAGCGCCGGATATGCCGGCGGGATACTCCTCTCGCTGGCCTCGGCCCCGATCCTGATCCGCCATCTCGGGACGATCGGCTTCGGCCAGTACGTCACGGCCGTCTCGATCGTCGCCGTCGTGCTCGGCCTCACCGAGGGCGGACTCAACGCGATCGCGCTCCGCGAGTACGCCACGCTCCGCGGCGCCCAGCGCGACCAGTTGATGCGCAACGCGCTCGGCGTCCGCCTCGTCCTTTCGACCGTCGGAGTCCTCGGTGCGATCGGCTTCACAGCCCTGGCCGGCTACGGCTCGACGCTGGTGCTCGGCGTCACGGCGGCCGGCGCCGGCCTGATCGTCCAGCTGATGCAGAGCATCCTCTCCGTCCCGCTCCAGAGCCAGCTCTCGCTCGGCCGGGCCTCGCTGGTCGACTTCGTTCGTCAGGTGGTCAGCGTGTCGCTGATCATTCTGCTCGCGCTCACCGGCGCCGGCCTCGTCGCCCTGCTGGCGGTCGCGATCCCAGCGTCGGTGATCTCGCTCGCGCTGACCGCCGTGCTCGTCCGCCGGCTGACCCCGCTGCGCCCGGCCTTCCACCCGCGCGATTGGTGGCCGCTGCTGCGCGACAGCGTGCCCTACGCCGCGGCGATCGCCGTGAACGTCGTCTACTTCCGCGTCGCGATCATCCTCACGTCGCTCCTCTCGACAAAGGCGCAGACCGGATATTTCGCCGTCTCCTTCCGGATCATCGAAGTGCTCGTC
>DATAUX010000225.1:0-17112 GCA_036268015.1 Solirubrobacteraceae bacterium
TTCGGCTCGCAGAACGGCACCGTCTACGCGCTCAACGCGGCCAACGGCAGTGTGATCTGGACCTACCACGCCGGCGGCGCCGTTAAGGCCAGCCCGACGCTGTCCGGCGGCGTGCTCTACTTCGGCGACTACTCCGGCCACGTCCAGGCGATCTCCGAGACCACCGGCAAGCTCGTCTGGATCAACGGCGGCGACAGCATCCTCGGCGACGACGGCACCTTCTACTCGACCGCCGCCGTCGTCTTCGGCCGGGTCTTCCTCGGCAACACCGACGGCCGCGTCTACGCCTTCGACGCCGCGACCGGCAAGCTCGCCTGGGCCCACCAGACCGGCTCCTACGTCTACTCGTCGCCCGCCGTCACCGACGTCCCCGGCCTCGGCGACACCGTCTTCATCGGGTCCTACGACGGCACGATGTACGCCCTCAGCGCCTTCTCCGGTTCCGTCCGCTGGTCCGACCACATCGGCGGACGGATCTCCGGCTCGCCGACGATCCTCGGCCCGATCGTCTACTTCGCCGACCTCGGCCTGACCGAGACGTTCGCCCTCGGCCTGAAGTCCGGCGCCATCCTCTACCGCCGCCACTCCGGGTCCTTCGACCCCGTGATCAGCGACGGCACCCGGATCTACATGAGCGGGATCACCGGCCTCTACGGTCTCGTCCCGACCGGCCACCGCCACCCCAAGAAGAAGGCCGCGTAGACAGACCCTGGCGAACGGCTGTCTGGGCCACCCGGGAAGGGCGGGTCCGGGCCACCCGAGAACGGCGGGTCCGGGCCACCCGAGAAAGGGCGCTGACGTCAGCCGCAGCGGACGCCGTGGTCGAAGATCCGGCCGACCGAGAAGCCGATCCTCACCCGGACGACCCCCGCCCGCTTCGACGTCACGCTGGTGAACCCATCCGGCCCCGACCCGACACACGCCGACCCGGCCTGCCAGTACGGGCTGAACCGAACCCTGACGACGCTCGTCCCCGGCCGGCTGAACCGGACCGTGAACGACTGGCCGCCAAGCCCGGTCATCGTCCCCGGCCGGCTGGCCATCCGCGTCGGGTCGACCACCGCGAAGACCCGCCAGTCCCGATTCGAGTAGACCGGCCGCAGGTACGGCAGACCCCCCAGCACGAGCTTGGCCTCGAGCTTGCTGGCCGCGTCCAGCGGACCCGTCGACACGACGACGTACCTCACGCCCAGCCGGTCGATCCACGCGTGGTAGGCAGCTGAGGACAGCGAATGCCCGTAGAACAGACCGTCGTCGGCCGTGTCCAGCTGCTTCTCCCACCCCCGGGCCAGCGGATACCGCGGCGCCAGGATCGCCGCCTCCCAGTGCGAGCGCGTGAACGTCACCTCCAGCCGCCCCGGACCCCTGTCGTGAGCCCCGAGGTACGCGAGCAGCCCCGTGTAAGTCGACGGCCGCGACACCCGGTCGCCGACTCCCTTCGCGAGCTCGTCCACCGGCGCGTTCCATTGCCACGCGAACAGTCCGACCAGCACGGCCCCGGTCAGAGCACCCAAACGGGACGGCCAACCCCGCCGGTTGAGCACCGCACACGCGAGCACCGGCCCGGCGAAGTCGGCGCCCACACGTGTCGTGTTGTCGCCGATCGGTGTCACCAGGACGAACGACCCGACCGTCCCCACCAGGTACAGCCACCCGCCCGCCCGGAGGATCCGCTCCCGCCGGGGGACGAACACGACGAACCCGACCGTCGCCACCACCGCCGCGATCAGCGACCGCGACCCGAACGGCTCGCGCCCGCCCTCGCCGAACGCGATCGTCAACGCCAGGCCCGCCCCGACCGCCGGCACGCCCAGGCAGAACGCCGCCCGCCGCAGACCCAGGTCCCGCTCCGGCCACCCGCCGACCACGATCGCCGCCGCCGCCATGCCCACGAACACGCCGGCCAGCGGCGAAGCCACCCCGCACACGACGGCCAGCACGACCGTCACGACAAGCCGCCGTCGCGATGCCGCGTACACCGCGGCCAGGCCGATCGCCGCCGCCAGCGCGTACGTCAGCCGGCCGATCGCCAGATCGGCGACCGTCGCCAGCCCGAACCACAGGATCCCGACCCTCGCCCCCCGGCCGAAGTGGGCCTCGGCCAGACGCGCGAAGCAGAACGCCGCGACCACGGCCGCCAGCACCCCCACCACCCGCATCCCGACCAGCGCGCCCAGCGGCGGGTACAGCAGGCTGTAGGCCGGCACGTGATGCCCGGCGTACCAGTTGTTGTCCCAGATCGCGAATCCCTCCCGCTCGAACAGGCCGACCCTGTACGACTGGGCCGCCAGATCCGGCGTCCGGACGCCCGCGATCAGCCAGATCAGCGACCCAATCCCGGCGACCAGGCTCGCCTGGACGTCCGACCTCCCGAAGACGCGGCTGACGCTGGCTCGTACGTCGGGCCGGCCGGAGACGCCTTTGGCGCTGGCTTGGACGTCCGACCGCCCGAAGACGCGGCTGACGCTGGCTCGTACGTCGGGCCGGCCGGAGACGCGGCTGACGCTGGCTTCGACGTCGGACCGCCGGGAGAGGGCCCGCATCTGGTCAGAGGGAACACGTCAGGCAGCCCCCGAGCCGGCCCGGTCGCCCGGCCGCACCCGGCCCGGAACGACTCGGGGAGCCCGCGGTGACCGCGTGCTCCCCGTGACCGAACCAGCCAGACTGCCCGAGTGTCAGCCGATCTGCACGTAACCCGGCAGCGTGAACGTCGGGAACGGCTTCGTGCTGTGCGTGTTCTGCCGGACGAATGTCGTCGCCCGGTAGACGCCCGCCTGCTTGCTCGGCGGGGCGGCCAGGGTCGTCGAGAACGTCCCGGCGCTGTTACCGACCAGCGTCTTCACGGTGACCGACTTCGTGCATGAGATCCGCCGCCGGATGACGATCTTCCGGACCGGGCTCAGCAGCGGCTGCGTCACCGTCCCCGAGATCCTCACCTTCCCGCCGCTGCTCGTCAGGTGCGTGATGTGCATCCGCCGCGAGAACTTCAGCTTCAGCGTCGTCTGCTCACCGTACTTCGCGTAGTACCTCGCCGAGTTCGACATCCTCAGGTTGGCCGGCGGCAGTGGCACGTTCGTCGAGAACAGGCCGGACTTCCGGACCGTCGCCGTACCCACCCGCTTGCCCGTGTGCGTGAAGAAGATCCCGACCTTCTTGCCGATCAGGTTCGACTGCGCGGCTCCCGTCACGTACGTGTGGTTCCCGTGCTGGAGCACGTCGATCAGCGTGAGCTTGCGGTTCGTGCACTGGAGCGACGCGACCGCGACCGGCGACGTGCACTGGACGCTGTCCTGGCTGACCCGCGCCTGCCCGACCGTCAGGTCCGCGATGCTCTGGCCGAGCAGCGTCACGTTCAGGTGCAGCGCCGTCTGCGTCAACTGGGTCGCCGTCTTCGTCTGGATGTCCGGCTGGACCGTGATGTCGATGATCGAGTTGATCAGCGGCTGGGCCGCCGTCAGCAGGTTCGTCAGGAGCGGCTGGACCGTCGTGTTCAGCAGATTGTCGAGCGCGTTCTCAAGCGACGTGACGGTCGGCCCGAGCGGACCGTTCGCCAGCGCCTGGAGACCGAGCGACGTCTCGAGGTTCGTCAGCAGGCTGTTGATCGTCGTCGCCAGGTTGAGCTGGTCGAGCTGCCCCGTGTTGAGCAGGTTCAGCGCCTGGTTGACGACCGGGTCGAGCGGGATGTTCTGGCCGAGGACCTGCAGGCCGGCGAGCTGCGACTGGCCCGACAGGACCGCCTTGCCGGACACGCACTTCGTCGTCGCGATCGAGTCTGCCACGCCGATTCCGGCGATGCTCCCGTCGAGCACCTGGCTGAGCGCGCTGTCGAGGATCTGGCTGAGCGCCGTTCCCAGGTCGCCCTGGGTCACCGTCGGGATCGACCCGCCGAGGCCGAGGCCGGTCAGCAGCGTCTGGATCGTCCCGTTGGTCAGCGTGATCGGCGTCGCGCTGCCCGTCAGGTCCTGCGAGATCGGCCCGGTGATCTGGGCCAGGACGCTCCCGCCCAGCCCGACGCCGAGGCCCGTCACGCCGCCGACGGCGGTCGCCGTCTGGCCGTCCGTGCTGACGCCCGTCTTCGCGACGAGCACGCCCGCCGTCAACGGCAGGCCGGCGCTCGCCGGAATCGTGAGCAGCGTCCCGTCCTCGTTCTGGCATTTGGTCGAACCCGCGTTCGCGCTGCCCAGCGTGATCGGGTTGAGGGTCAGAAGCGTCAGCGAGAGCGCTGTCGCATCACAATTGAAAGCAGTAGGTGCGGGTGAGGCTGCACTTGCCGTCCCTGGTGCCAGCCACACCGTCAGTCCAACCAACATCGTTGCGACAACCGACAATCTCGTTTTAAACCGATCCATGGCTTTCCGTTCCTCGCGCTTACCTGACATTGAGGCGGCATGTTAGGGCTTTGGACCGATCCGTGCAAGCCTATGTATCCCGCCGGATGCTCGGCTTTCCGGCGCTCTCCGGCGACCACCGACCCGCCGGCCGATCCCGCGGACGCCGGCGGCCGTCCGCTCGACGCTTCCCGGCGAGTCCGCCGGCCGACCGCCGGCCTGCCGGCGACCCCCGCCACCGTCCGCTCGGCCGCCGTGCCGCGCTCCGAAACAGGATCCCGCACGCGCGAGGCGGCCCAAGCTCGCCCCCCTCCCCGCGCCTCCCCGCCGCCTGCGGGTCCCCGCCGCCGGGGAATCGGCGATCATTGCCGCCGATGACGCGCCGCTCGATGCAGACGGTCCTCCTTGCCGTGCTCGCGCTCGGCCTGCCCGCATGCCTGCCGCCGCCCGTCCGCGCCGACGCCCAGACCGTCGACCCGCCCCAGGCGATCCCCCTCACGACAGGCTGGCAGCGGCTGATGGACCCCCACGATCGGGGTCTGACCGAGCATCTCCAGACCGGCGTGGGCGGGACCGGCTGGACCAGCGTAAGCGTTCCCGACGTCTTCGACGCCCGCCTGCTCCCCGCGCTCTATTCCGGGACGATCGGCTGGTACCGCGTCCACTTCCGCACGCCTGACGCCCCCGGCTTCGCCTGGGCCGCCCACTTCGCCGAGTCCCGGCGGGTCACCGAGGTCTGGATCAACGGCCACGAGATCGGCTCGAACTCCGACCCGTACACGTCGTTCCAGTTCGACCTCGGCGGGCTCAAGGCCGGCGCCGAGAACACGCTCGTCGTCCGCGTCGACAACCGCAAGAAGGTCCAGCCGCGCGAGGGCTGGTGGAACTGGGGCGGCCTCGTCCAGCCCGTCTCGCTGGTTCCCGTCGGCGCGGTCACCGTCTCCGATCTCGGCGTGATGCCCCAGCTGACCTGCCCCCAACCCGACCAGTGCAGCGGGCATCTGCTCGTCGACGCGGTGATCGCCAACCGCAGCCCGACGACCCTCACGCCGACGATGATGCTCACGCTCACGCCCCCGTCCGGGTCGTCCGCCCCCTCCCAGGTCGACGCCCTCGCGCCGGGCACGCTGCGCCCCGGCCAGACCGCCAGCGTCCGCTTCGCGGTACCCCTCCACGGCCAGCTCGACCTCTGGGAGCCGGGTCATCCGAGTCTCTACCAGACCGAGCTCGACACGTCGGTCGGCGCCCTCGTCACCCAGCGCAACCAGCTCGCCGTCGGTATGCGCAGGGCCGACGTCCGCGGCGGCCTGCTCTACCTCAACGGACGCCAGATCGATCTCCGGGGAGCCTCGATCGAAGAGGACTTCCCCGGCCGCGGCGCCGCCCTGACGACGGCCGAGCAGCAGCAGATCGTGACCGAGCTGCAGGCCCTCCACGCGAACGTGACCCGCTCCCAGTACCCGCTCAGCCAGCCCCTGCTCGACATGCTCGACAAGGCCGGGATCATGATCTGGACCGAAGCGCCGGTCTACAACCGCGACGACCTCCTCCACACGCCGGCCCAGCGGGCCGTCGCCCTGGACACGCTCCGCGACGCCGTCCTCTCGACCCGCAGCCACCCGAGCGTCCTGACCGAGTCGGTCGCCAACGAGCTGACCCCGACGCCGGACGTCGTCCCCGGGACGAAGGCCTACCTCGACGCCGCCGTCCCCCTCGTCCGCCAGCTCGACCCCGACGTCCCGGTCGCCGACGACGTCCTCTCCTACCCCGGCTACCCGGCCCAGAGGACCTACCAGCAGTTCGACATGCTCGGCATCAGCAACTACTACGGCTGGTACACCGGACAGCAGCAGCACTCGACCGCCAGCATCTCCGGCCTCGCCCCGTTCATGAAGAAGGCCCGCGCCCGGTATCCCAAGCAGGCGATCGTGATGAGCGAGTTCGGCGCCGAGGCCTCGGCCCCCGGGCCGGCCAGCGCGAAGGGCAGCTACGCGTTCCAGTCCGCCTTCATCGAGAAGACGCTCGGGATCGTCGCCAACCTGCCGTTCCTCAGCGGCGCCCTCTACTGGACGGTCCGCGAGTTCGCCGTCAAGCCCCACTGGGACGGCGGCCCGCCCCGCAAGATCGACCCGCACACGTCGATCCACCACAAGGGCCTGATCTCCTACGCCGGCGTGCCCAAACCGGCCTTCGCCGTCACCGCCCGCCTGTTCGCCGCAACCCCGTTCTACCGGTCGCCGCCGATCACCCCGGCCGGCGTCGCGACCGGCGGCGGGCCCGGCCGCGGGGCCGGCGCCGTCGGCTGGGCCCTGCTCGCCGTGATGATCGCCCTCGGCCTGGCCCTCGCCGGCTCGGTCCGATCCCGCCGGCGGGTCCGCTATGTCCAGGCGCCCCGCCAGTAGTCCCGAGGTCAGCCTCCGGACAGGCCGGTCGCCGGGCGGGGTCAGCCTCCGGACAGGCCGGTCGGCGGGACCTGATCGGCCGTGATCGGCGGGTCGTCGGCCAGCAGGCGGGGGACCGTGACCAGCGTGTAGCCGCGCTTGCGCAGGGCCTTGATGATCGTCGGCAGCGCCTGGATCGTCTGCGTCCGGGTGCCGCCGGCGTCGTGCAGGAGGACGATCGCCCCGGGCCTGGCGTTGTCGAGCACGTTGCTGACGATCTTCTTGACCCCCGGCTGGGCGAAGTCGTTCGTGTCGATCGTCCAGAGGATCGTCAGCATCTTGAGCTTCTTGGTGATCGACAGGGTCGTCTTGTTGAACGACCCGTACGGCGGGCGGAAGAGGTGCGGGAACGGCGCCCCGTAGTGCTCGATGTCCCGCGCCTGGTCGAGCAGCTGGGCGGTCTGGTCCTTGCGTGAGAGGGCCGCCATCTCCTCGTGGTCCTGCGTGTGATCGCCGAGCACGAACCCGGCGGCCAACTCGCTCGGCACGTACGAGCCGAAGTCGGCGACCGACCGCCCGACGACGAAGAACGTCGCCGGCGTGTCGTGGCGCTTGAGGACGCTCACGATCTTCGGCGTGTACGGCCCCGGCCCGTCGTCGAAGGTCAGCGCGATCTCACGCTTGGCCGCGCTCCCCGACGTCACGTACGCCGTGTACGCGAGCGCCGACTGGATCGCGTCGGCCTCCCGCGCCTGCTCGGCGTTGGCCGCCGTCCTCGCCGCGACCGACCGGCCGGCGCCGGCCGTCGGACCGGTCTGGGCAACCGCCGCCGGCGGAGCCTTGTGACCGCCGCCCGGCGACGCCAGGCTGACGATCCAGACCACTAACAGAAGCAGCGTCGCCCCGGCCGTCAGGCGTCGCCGGAGGTACCGGTAGCGGGCGTCGGCCGGACGAAACCTGGAGGCCGGCGGGTCGCCGCCGCCGTCGACATCGTCTGGGCTCGTCACGGCAGTCCATTCTCGCAGGGCGGACCCCTCCCGGCCGGCCCGAGCCGGCCGCGGTTGCGCCCCGCCGGCCGCTTGCCGGAATACTTTGCCGTCGATGACGACGACCACGCTCCGGCGTCTTGCCAGCGGGCCGGTCCTCGCGCTCGCCATGTCCCTGCTCTGCGCGTGTGCGACCCACCCGGCCGGGCCGATCACGACCCAGGACCTGGCCGCCGCCCAGAGCTTCCGGCCGTTCACCGTCTACTGGGTCGGCCGGTCCTTCGACGGGGTTCCGCTGACCGCGGCGGACACCCGTCAGGACTACGACGCGACGGTCGGCGAGCGGGTCTACTACGGCAACTGCGACAAGCCGAAGTCGATCCTCTCGACGACCGGCTGCCAGCTCCCCCTGGAGATCGCGACGGTCAACTACCGGGCGATCAACTCCCGCGGCAACGAGGGTCTCGGAACCCGGACGAACGAGGTGATCCGCGGCGTGCCGGCCGTCGTCTTCGACTCCGGCCGGTCGATCCAGCTCTACACCGGCCGGCTCGCGATCGACATCTACGCCGACGGCGCCGCCCGCGCGCTCGCCGCCGCCCGGGCCGTCGTCCCGATGAACAGGCCCGACACGCCGGCCGCCGACCGGCTCGTCCAACCGAAGTTCCGCAAGGACGTCGACCCCCACCTCCTGGCGATCGCCGCCCAGCTCAGCCCGGCCAAGCGGTCGAAGACGAGCTGACCCGGGCGAGGTGCCACTGCGACGGGCCAAGTCCGCCCGGGCGATCGGGTTCGCCATGTGCGGGTTCGCCGTGTGCGGGTTCGCCGTGTGCGGGTTCGGCGGGCTGAGCCGGCCGGCGGTCGCCTCCGCGCAAGCCGACGGGTCGCCGGCCGGCCGGCGGGTCGTGATCGCCTTCGTCGCGTCGACCGACTCGCCGACGGCCCTGCTCTCCCGGCTGGGCGCCGACCCGCACATCGACGCGCTCGGGTTGCTCGACCCGTCCGACGGCGACTACAACGAGGAACAGGCGCTGCTCGACATGACGCAGAGCGCGCGGATCTCGAGCGCCGCGTACACGCCGAGCCTGCCGCCGGCGATCCGCGTCTCCCGCGGCGGGGTCGCCTCCCACTGGCCGGCGACCGTCCGCCGGGCCAGGCTCGCCGTCGGCGACATCGAACCCGGCCTGTTCGCGACGACCGTGCCCGGCGGCGTCGCCTACGCCGGCGACTCCGGCCAGCCGGGCGTCGATGCGATCCTCGCCGCCGATCGCGACGGTCGGGTCGCCGCGGTCTCGCTCGGCTCGGCGAGGACCCTGGCCGGCCGGACGCGGGCGCTCCTGCGATCCCACCGGGTCGTCGTCGCCCAGGCCCCGGACCTCACGCGCGTCGGTGCTCTGCTCGACGCCCGCGGCCCGGGCGAGCTCGTGCTGGTGATCGAGCAGCCGCCGCGAACGACGGCGACCGAGCAGACGCGGCCGGAGCTGCTGGCGATCGGCGCGAGCGGCCTGCCGGGGACCGGCGCCCAGCTGACGACGCCGACGACCCGGCGTCCGGGGCTCGTCACCGGGCTCGACGTCGCCCCGACGGCCGTCAGCTGGCTCGGCCTGCCGGCGCCGGCCGGGTTCTCGGGCCGGCCGATCACGACCAGCGGGCGACGCAACGTCGGCCGCCTGGAGGGACTCGACGCCCGGCTCGGCGTGATCGCCGGCCGGCGGATGCCCACGATCGAGGCGTTCGTCGCCGCCTGGCTCGCGCTCGTCCTCGGCGCGGCGCTGGTCGGCCGGCGGCGCGGACTGCGGGCGGCGCTGCGACTCGGTGGGCTGGCCGCCCTGTGGACGCCGTGCACGATGCTCGTCACCGCGGCCCTCGCCCCGTCCCGGGCGGTCGAGGTCGCGATCATCGTCGGCGGCGCCTTCGCGCTCGCCGTGCCGACCGATCGGCTGGCGCCCTGGCCGCGGGGTCCGGCCCTCCCGGCGGTGGGGATGGTCCTCGCCTATGCGATCGACCTGTCGCTCGGCTCGCCGCTGATCGCCCGGTCGCTGCTCGGCTCCAACCCGATCGCCGGCGCCCGGTTCTACGGAATCGGCAACGAGATGGAGGCGGCCCTGCCGATCGTCCTCTTCGCCGGCCTGGCCGCCGGGCTCCCCCAGCGGGCGGCGCACCGGCGGGAGGCGACGATCTTCGGGGTCGTCGGGCTGCTGTTCACGGCGATCATCGCGTGGGGCCGGCTCGGCGCGGACGTCGGCGCCCTGTTCACGATCGGCGGCGGCACGGCCGCCGGGACGCTCGTCCTGCGCCGCAACCGGTCGCGCGGCGCCCTGCTGCTGACGTGCGCGACGCCGTTCATCGGGCTGGCCTGCCTCGCCGGGCTCGATCTCCTGACGCGGGCGGGCGGCCACTACACGAACACGATCCTCCACGCCGGTTCGATCGACGATGTGCTCGACACGCTCAACCGGAAGCTCTCCTCAGCGGTCCGCCAGCTCGTCAAGGGCGTGATGCCGATCCTGACCCTCGTCTGCCTGGCGGCCGGCGCCTACGTGATCCGCAAGCGCGATCGGGTGCTCGCGCCGGCGGGCACGGCGCCCGCCTGGCGGGCCTGCCTGGTCGCCGGCTTCACCGGGTCGATCCTCGGGTCGGTGGCCAACGACTCCGGCCCGGTCCTGCTGGTGATCGGCTGCTTCGGGCTCGGCTGCGTGGTCGCCTATCTGCGCGGCGATCCCCGGCTCGCCGAGCCGTGATCGGCGACCCGTCCTTCTTACGCGGCTCTTCGGATCTGTTGAGAGAGTGGCGGCAATGTCGAGTTCTCACTGGCGCAGGCTCACCACGGTCGTAGGGTCCTGCCTGCTGCTCGGCGCGTGCGGGTCGTCGTCGAGCCCGTCGACGACCGCTTCGTCGACCAACTCGGCCAGCACGACCCCCGGCGGGTCGCCGGCGACGACGGCCGCCCGGACGGCGGCGATCGCCTGCGTCGGCCAGCACGGCGTCTCCGTGCCGGCCGGCACGACCGGGTTCGCCGCGGTCTCGGCGGCACTCGCAAAGATCCCGGCGGCGACGATCACGGCCGCGCAGACGGCGTGCAAGTCGCAGCTCAGCGTGATCGCCCAGCCCGGGCGGGGCACGCGGCCGACGATCACGCCGGCTCAGCGCACGGCCCAGCGGGCGGCGCTGACGGCGGTCACGACGTGCCTGGCGGCCCACGGCTACAAGCTCCCGACGCCGACCCGCCGGACCGGCGCGACTGGTGCGACGGGCGTCACGGGTGCGGGCGGGTTCGCCGCTGGGGCGCGCGGCGGCGCCGGCGCCAACAGCCTGCTCTTCCTCTTCCTCGGCGGCAGCGGCGGCGCCGGCGCGCGGGGCGGCGGTCAGGGTCGGCCGGGCGCCGGCACGACCGGTGGAGCCGGACCGGGCGGCGGGCGCGGCTTCGGAGGCGGCGGGTTCGGCGGGGCCGGAGGCGGCGCTGCCGGCGGACTCCAGGCCGCGGCCAACACGCCTGCCGGCCGAGCAGCGGTCCACGCGTGCGCGACCCAGATCGCGAAGCTCCGCACGACACCCGGCGGGTTCGGCGGCGGGGCCGGCGGCGGCGGGGCGGCACCCGGCGCGTCCGGCACGACGGCCCCATAGACGTCGCGGCGCGCCCGCGGGCGGGATGATCGACCGATGGCAGACCGTCCACAGATCCTCGTCGTAGACGACGAGCCGGCCGTGCGCCAGGCACTGTCGCGTGCGCTGTCGCTCGAGCACTACGGCGTCGCCCTGGCAACTGACGGGCTCGTCGCGCTGGAGATGCTGGCGAGCGAGCGCTTCGACGTGATCGTGCTCGACGTGTCGATGCCCCAGCTGTCGGGGATCGAGGTGTGCCGGCGGCTGCGGGCGGCCGGCGACCGCACGCCGGTGCTGATGCTGACGGCCCGCGACTCGATCGACGACCGGGTATCCGGCCTCGACAGCGGGGCAGACGACTACCTCGTCAAGCCGTTCGCCCTGCGGGAGCTGATGGCCCGGGTGCGGGCGCTGCTGCGCCGGCGGGCCGAGGACGAGGAGATCAGCGTGCTCGGGTTCGAGGATCTGTCACTCGACCTGCTCGCCCACGAGGTCAAGCGGGGCGAGCGGCGGCTCGAGCTGACGCGAACGGAGTTCTCCCTGCTCGAGGTCTTCATGCGCCATCCCCGGCAGGTGCTGACCCGGTCGACGATCTTCGAGCACGTCTGGGGCTACGACTTCGGCGCGGCGTCGAACACGCTCGGCGTGTACATGGGCTACCTGCGGCGGAAGACCGAGGACGGTGGGGCGGCGAGACTTCTGCACACGGTTCGCGGAGTGGGATACATACTCCGGACACCGTGAGCTTTCGTCGCCGGATCACGATCGCGTCGGCGAGCGCCGTGGCGATCGCGGTGGCGATCGCGTCGCTGTTGACATACGTGCTCGTCCGCAACAGCCTGCGCGGCCAGGTCGACGCGTCGCTGCGCGAGCGGGCCGGCGTCTACATCGACCATGTGACGAACCCGCCGCCGCGTCTGACCCCGGCGCGCGCGGCCGCCCTGGCGACGCTGAGCGGCGGCGGGCGCACCAGCCTGTTCGCCGGGGGCGGGGCGGGGGCCGGGGGCGCCGGGGGCGGCGGGAGCGCCGGCGGCCGTGGGAGCGCCGGCGGCGGGAGTGGGAGTGGGAGTGGGCTCGGCAGCCGGTTCGGGACGGGCGCGACCGGCGCTACGGGGAGCACCGGGCTGCTCTTCCGGATCCCGGTCAACCCGGGTGAGGGGACCGGCTACAGCCAGGTCATCACGAGCTCGGGCTCAGCCGTCAGGCTGCCGGCCAGCTCGGTCAGGCTGCCGGTCGGCGCACAGTCGCGGGCGCTCGCCGGGGCGGGCACGGGGTCGTCGATCGTCGATGCGACGGTCGACGGCCAGCACATGCGGATCCTGACGGTCGGCTTCGAGCCGGGTCACGCGGTCGAGGTGGCCCGGCCGCTGGGTGAGGTGGACTCGGTGCTCGGGAACATCCGGCTGATCCTGGTCCTGCTGACGGCCGGCGGGATCGCGCTGGCGGCCGTGCTCGGACGGTTCGTCGCCGGGACGGCGATCGTGCCGGTCCGGAGGCTGACGGACGCGGCCGAGCATGTCGCGGCGACCCAGGATCTGAGCAAGCGGATCGAGGACGCGGGACGGGACGAGCTGGGCCGGTTGGCGACGTCGTTCAACTCGATGCTCGACGTCCTGGCGGGGACGATGGCCGCGCTCGACGAGTCGGCCCGGGCGCAGCGCCAGCTGGTGGCCGACGCGTCACACGAGTTGCGCACTCCTGTTACGAGTTTGCGTACGAACATCGAAATTCTCGAGCAGGCCGATCAGCTCGAGGAGGGCGACCGGCGGCGGTTGATCGCCGATGTCGTCGAGCAGTTGGAGGAGTTGAGCGCCCTCGTCGGCGACCTGATCGAGCTGGCCCGGGACGAGACGCGGCACGAGACGCCGGAGGAGATCCGCCTCGACACGCTGGTCAGCGAGGCGATCGCCCGGGCGGTGCTCCACGCGCCGGCGGCCCGGTTCGACATCGAGCTCGAGGAGACGGTCGTCAGCGGGGTGCCGTCACGGCTGGACCGGGCGATCAACAACGTGCTCGACAACGCGGTCAAGTTCGCCGGGACCGACCAACCGATCGAGGTCCGCCTGGCCGGCGGGGAGCTGACGGTCCGCGACCACGGGCCGGGGATCGACGCGAACGAGCTGGAGCACGTCTTCGACCGCTTCTACCGAGGCGAGAAGGCCCGCGCTCTGCCCGGCAGCGGGCTGGGACTGGCGATCGTGCGCCAGGTCGTCGACCTACACGGCGGGCGTGTCGCGCTCGAGCGGCCGGACGGCGGCGGGACGCTGGCGCGGCTGCGGCTGCCGACGGCGTAGGGCCGGCGGCTACGGTCGGCAGGCGGACAGGCCGGCGCGGTGGAGGGCCAGCTCGGCCGGCGCGAGCGTCCGGGGGTCGAACTCGAGCGGGTGGCCTTCGGCGGCGGTGAGCCGGGCGTCGAGAGCCTGGTAGTCGCGCTCGAGGCCGGCGCGGCGGCCGGCGGGGTAGCCGACCGCGCGGAGGTTGGTCAGCTCGAGGCGGAGCTCTGCCACGTAGTCGTCGACGTAGCCGGCGTACTGCGCGGGCGTGGTGTCCTGCCTCGCACGCGGGTCGGCGAGGTCGCGAATGCGCTTGGCGGCTTCGGCGCAGACGGCGTTGCCCCTGGCGAGGAACTCGCTGGTCGAGACGGTCTGTCCGCGGCAGCCGACGAGCCCGAGGACACCGGCCGTGAGGATCAGGGCGAGCCGGGAGATCATCCGTCGTCGCCCGCCGGCTGTGGTTCGTCCTCCTCGACTTTGGGCGAGGGGGTCGATGGGCGGGTGAAGGCGACGACGGCGACCACGACGAGGACGAGGGCCGCCGGGGCGACGAAGGTGATGAGCGCCGAGTTGCCGGTGCTCGTGGACCCGCCGGCCGGGATCGGCGGCAGCGCGATCGGATGCCCGGCGCTGGCGGCGAGCAGGCCGACGGCTCTGATCGCGGCGGCGGCGAGGCCGTTGGAACCGCGTTCGTCGGGGATCTTGAGTCCGGCGAGTGCACTCTGCGGTCCGCTGGCGACGAGGCCGAAGCCGGCCTGCATGACGACGAGGAGGGCAACGGTCCCGTTGAAGGAGATCTCCTTGTCGAGGAAGTTCGCGTACTGCTGGGGCTTGGCGAAGAGGTCGGGGACGGCGCCGAGATCGGCGGGCGTGGCGATGATCGCGACCTTGATCGGGAACTTGGCCGTGTGGGCCCGGGCAGTCGCCAGGTTGAGCGCGACGATCAGGTTGTTGGAGACCTTCTGCTGGTAGGGGTAGAAGACGTTCGCGATCAGCAGGACGTCGCTCGCCGGATCGCCGTCGGCGGCCGCGCCGGTAGGCGTGAGGAGCAGGACGAGTCCGGCGAGGAGGACCGCAAGGCGAGGTGAGCGCGTCGCCGTCACGAGAGTGCCACCCTAACCCGCGGCCGGAGGCCGGGCGAAGCGGTAGGTGTCGTGGGGCACGACGTGGCCGGACGTCTCGAGGACGATCTCGTCGTGGCGGCGCAGGCGGATCTCCGCCGGGTCGCCGGGGACCGGCCGGCCGTCGACGAACGCGTGAACGGCGTGCCCGGTGAAGCCGGCGAGTCGAGTCGCGCCGAGGCCCTGGCCCCAGAGACCGAACAGTGTTCGTAGGGTGAATGGGCGTGCGGAAGGTCGGACGTCGATGACCCCGGTCGGGTCGAGCGTCACGAGCGGCCGGTAGCAGCGGCCGCCGCGGACGAAGGCGCCGGGCCGGACCGGCGCGGATATGCCGATGCCGGCGGGGATCAGGACGACGTGCCGGTGGGCGAAGAGCTCGACGTGGACGCCGAATCTCGGACCGATGTCCGGTTCGCAGGCGAGACGCTGCCCGGCGTGCGATTCGGTCGACGGACCGCCCGACCCGGCCGGAAGCGGCGGCCGGTACCTGGGTCCGATGCCGACGCTCAGCGGGATGTAGCTGCTCGGGAGTCGACTCGACGCGACTTGTGGTCGTGTGGATCCACCGCAGCCGGCGAGGGCGCAGGCGATCAGGGCAACGGCCGGCGGTACGCCGAGGCTCAGGCGTGGGCCGGGGCCCCCGGCGAGCCGAAGGCGGCTCGCGTCACGAATGGGCAACCGCGCGGGTCACCGTCTCGGCGCGGAGGTGCTTGCCGCCGGCGAAGCTCACGCCGACCCGCTGCGTCCGCGCCCCGCTTGGTTGGACGAACTCGGTCGAGAAGTGGCCGGCGGTGGCCTTCGCCGTGTGGCGGAGGGTGTGGTGTGCCTTGGCGAGGTCGTAGTGGTCGACGATGCGGACGTGTGAGTTCAGCGCCCGGTTGGCAGTGCCGGCAACCCGCAGATCTCTGCCGTGCACGGTCACCGCCGTGATGCGCAGCAGCGGGCTCGCGGCGCGACTGGTGGACTTGGCCGAGTTGGCTGCCGGGTAGGTCGCGGTGGTCGTGGCATCGGAGCTCGGGCTCGTGTTTCCGGCAGCGTCCTCGAGCCAGACGCGGACGACGTACCGGCCACGGGGGGCTGTTCTGAACGTGGCGTTTGCCGCCGGGTCGAACCGGAAGGCCTCCCCGGTCGCGTTCTGGACGCTCGTGCATCTGCCGCCCGACTTGCACGCGATCCAGTTCACGCTGGCGACCGGCGCCACATGAGCCGGGGCGGCAGCTCTGATCTCGAACGACTTGCCGGTCGAGCTGGGCGTCGCCTTGAGCGACGTCGGCCGACCTGGGGTCGTGTTGTCGAAGCCGAAGCTGGCCCGCCCGGCGCTGGCGGGGTTGACGTCGCCGGCGGCGTCGACCAGCCACATGAATACGGTATAGCTCGCCGGAAGCCCGCCAAACGCGGCTTCCGTGCTCAGATCCTCGGTGAGCGAAGTGATCGGCGTCGTCTGGGAATGGATCGCGCCGCAGCCCGACGCCGGAACGCTCGCGTCGACGCCGCGGCACGCAACCCAGTCAACGCCGGCAATCGGGAGACCGGATCCCTGGGCCGGGTTCTTCCAGGCGATCACGGCGGCATGATTGATCCAGCCTGTCGGGGCGTTTGTGACTACCGGAGTGACCGGAGCCGCCGGCGGGTGGTTGGCGACCAGCAGCTGTTGAACCGGACCGCGGGTCTCGTTCCCGGCCGCGTCGACGACTGCGGCCTGGAGCTGATGGGTACCGTCGGCCAGTCGGGTCGTGTCGAGGCTCAACGTGGAGCTGGTGGCCGCCGCGGCGCACGGCTGGGCGTAGGTGTAGTCGCACGCGAACGCCGATTGGACGACCGGGTTGCCGTCGACGTAGACGCGGACGCTCGCGACCCCGCTGTTGTCGGACCCGGCGATCGTCCCGGTGAGGATGCCGTGCTGGTAGCCGGTCATGCCGAACAGGTTTCCGGACGTGGCCGAGATGAGTGGCGGCTGGTTGTCTGTCACCGTGACGGTCGCCGAATTGAGCTCCGCTCGCGCGTGGTGGATCGCAAGGCCGGTAGTGCACGCACCCTGACCAAACGGCGCTGAGTCGCAGGCAAGCTGGATGGCCAACGCCGGAGTGTTTAATCCTCCATGTACCACGCTACCGTCAATCTCACAACTGCTGCTAGCCATGGAGAACACGCACAGCTCTCCGGCCAGCGGCGTGCCGCTCCCGTCGACGACTTCGGGAGCCCACCCCGCTCCCGATCCAAAGTAGAGATCTCGATCCATCGAGATCGCACTTATCGCATCGCCAGACGGCGCTGTGAAGCGCCAGCCAGCGGCGTCGCCATTCGGCACCGCGGTGGCGAGAGCCAACACGTCCACAGAAGCAAGCCCGGAGATAGCGGCGCTCTCGCCCGCGACATCAGGGGACACGCAGGCGCTGGACGTCTCGAGATGCGCTGGGTCG
>DATAUX010000226.1:0-26946 GCA_036268015.1 Solirubrobacteraceae bacterium
TCCTGCTCGGCCTCGCGATCTTCGTCGCCGCCTCCGCAGCCTGCGCAGCAGCCCCGTCGATCGACGTATTGATCGCCGCCCGGGTCGTCCAGGCGGCCGGCGCCGCGCTCCTCATGCCCACCACGCTCGGCCTCCTGCTCCCCGAGTTCCCGCCCGAGCAGCGGCATGTCGCGATCGGCGCGTGGGCTGCGATCGGCGGCGTCGCGGCCGCCGCCGGACCCCCGCTCGGCGGGGCGCTCGTCCAGGCCAGCTGGCGTTGGGTCTTCCTCGTCAACGTCCCGATCGGGCTCGCCGTCCTCGGCGTCGGCTGGCGCGAGCTCCGCGAGATCCGGCACCCCGACGTCACCCGGCCGGACATCGCCGGCGCCGTCCTGCTGACGGCCGGGGTCGGCGCGCTCGTCGTCGCGATCGTCGAAGGACCGACCTGGGGCTGGGCGAGCCTTCGCGTCCTGATCCTCGTCGTCCTGGCCCTGGTCACGCTTGCCGGCGTCGCCCGCCGCAGCGCACACCATCCCGCCCCGATCGTCGAACCCGCGATCGTCGCCGTCCGCGCGTTTCGCCTTGCCGCGATCGGCTCGATCCTGTTCTACGTCGGCTTCGCCGCGATGCTTCTCGGCGGCGTCCTCTTCCTGACCGGACCGTGGCACGAGCCGATCCTCACCGCCGGTCTGATGATCGCTCCCGGCCCGGCCACGGCCGCCGCCTTCGCCGTGCCCGGCGCCCGACTCGGCGCCCGCTTAGGTCCGGGTCCGGTCGGCGCCGCCGGCGGGCTCCTCTTCGCGGCCGCCGCGCTCTGGTGGCTCGTCAGCCTCGGGAACGTCCCCGCCTTCGCCGCCGACTACCTCCCCGGCATGCTGATAGGCGGGTTCGGCGTCGGTCTCGTCCTCCCGTCGCTGACCGGCGCCGCCGCCGCCGCGCTGCCGCCGACCCGTCTCGCGACCGGGATCGCCGTCCAGACGACCGCCCGCCAGATCGGCTCGGCGCTCGGCATCGCGATCCTCGTCGCCCTGCTCGGGGCGCCGACCCTGGCCGGCGACTTCCACCCGGCGTGGCAGCTGATGGTCGTCGCGAGCGCCGCCGCCGCCGCCGTCCTCGCCGCGATCGGGCCCACCCGCCGCCAGACGATCCCGGCCCCCGTCGTCGCGCCTGCGCCGAGGGCCGACGACCTGACCCCGTCGCCCGACCGACCCGGCCGGCCGGACCCGACGCTCGTCTGAGGCGCGGCCTCGCGTCCGTGTCGAGCCGGCCGGTCGACGCCGCGCCGTGACCGCCGGTCCATAAACATGCGGCGACTTTTGGACGCTCGGCCATCGCCCCGCCCCGCAGCCGACGCCGATAATGTTGAATGGCGATCGTCGAGACCGGGAACGCTCCGGCAAGCGAACGACGCACCGCATGTCCCGGGAGCGGCGTCCAGCCACCGCACGAGGACCCTCGAGGACCGATCGACACGACGCTCTCCGGAATCGACCTGACCCGCCTTGTCGAGGACGTCGCCAGCGACCTCCGCGGCAGCGGTGTGACCTTTCGCACGCCCGACGGCGACGACGACTTCCGCGTCGATCCCGTCCCCCGGATGATCACCGCGGCCGAGTGGGCCCCGCTGGCCGCCGGCCTCGCCCAGCGCGTCCGCGGGCTCGAGCGGTTCGTGGCCGACGCCTACGGCCGCCAGCGGATCGTCGAGGCCGGTGTGATCCCGCTCGACGCGATCACGACCGCCGAGTACTTCGAGCCCGCCCTCGTCGGCATGCCCCACCCCCCGAAGAACTGGATCCCGCTCGCCGGACTCGACGTCGTCCGCGACACCGACGGCGAGTTCAAGGTGCTCGAGGACAACCTCCGCACCCCGTCCGGCCTGGCCTACGCGATCGCCGCGAGGGATGCCCTCACGCGCAACCTCCCGGTCCCCGACGGGCTCAGGGTCCACTCGCTCGACGAGGCATTCGAGACCCTCAGGCAGACGATCTTCGCCGCCGCCCCCGACGGCGTCGACGACCCGACGGTCATCGTGCTCTCCGACGGGCCGCACAACGCGGCCAACTACGAGCACCAGACGATCGCCGCCAAGCTCGGCGTCCCGCTCGTCGAGCCGGTCGACCTGCGGACGGTCGCCGGCCGACTGCACGCGCGAATCGACGGACGCCCGCACCCCGTCGACGTCGTCTACCGGCGCACCGACGAGGACCGCCTGTTCGACCCCGCCGGAGCGGCGACCCCGCTCGGTGAGCTGGTTCGCGAACCATGGCTCGCCGGCCGAGTCTCGATCGTCAACGCCTACGGGACCGGCCTCGCCGACGACAAGCTGCTCCACGCCTACGTCGAGGACATCGTCCGCTTCTATCTCGACGAGGAACCCATCCTTCGTTCGGTCCCGACCTATGACCTGAGCCGGCCCGACCAGCTCGCGCTCGTGCTCGACCGGATCGACGAGCTGGTGATCAAGCCGCGCGGCGGCCAGGGTGGAGCCGGCATCGTCGTCTGCCCCCACGCCCGGCCCGACGCGGTCGCCCGGATCGCCGCCGAGGTGCGGGCGCGTCCCGAGCTCTATGTTGCCCAGGAGATGATCATGCTCTCCCGCCAGCCGACCGTCTGCGACGGACGGCTCGAACCCCGTCACGTCGACCTGCGGCCATTCGTGATGGCCCGCGGCGATCACGTCGACGTGATCCCCGGCGGGCTCACCCGGGTCGCCTTCGACCGCGACGCGCTCGTCGTCAACTCATCACAGAACGGTGGCGCCAAGGACACCTGGGTGCTTCGGTGAGTCGCCCGCTGATCGGCGTGACGACCTCCGAGCTCCGCCACCGCCACCAGATCGACGCGACGCCCCACGGCGAGCCCGAGCAGACCGAGATGGCGCTCGGCCTGCGCTACCTCGCGGCCGTCGAGCAGGCCGGCGGGATCCCCGTAGTCCTGCCGCCGCTGCGCCCATCCGCGATCGGCGCCCTCCTCGCCAAGCTCAGCGGCCTCCTCCTCTCCGGCGGCCCCGACCTCGACCCGGCCGCCTACGGCGCCCGCGGTCACGCCCTGCTCGGCCCGACCGAACCCGCCCTGGACGCCTTCGAGGTCGCCCTCGCCCGCCGCGCCGACCGGCAGGGCATCCCGATCCTCGGGATCTGCCGCGGCGCCCAGGCGATCAACATCTCCCGCGGCGGCACCCTCCACCAGCATCTGCCCGACGTCACCGACGGCACGGTCCACCACCGCCAGAGCGTCTCCGGCGAATGCACCTCCCACGACGTCACGATCGCACCCGACAGCCTGCTCGCGAGCGTGATCGGCGCCGGACGGCTCGGCGTCAACTCGTTCCACCACCAGGCCGTCGACCGCCTCGGCCGCGGCCTGCGGGCCGTCGCCTGGGCTCCCGACGGCACGATCGAAGCCGTCGAGGCTCCCGCCAGGGCCTTCGTGCTCGGCGTCCAATGGCACGCCGAGACGCTCGTCGCCCAACGTCGCGAGCGCGACCTCTTCAGGGGGCTCGTCCTCGCCGCCGACGCCTACGTCCGAGGGGCTCCCACTGCCGCCCCCGTCTAGGAGTCCCGCGAGCGACCCGACCGCCGCCGACCGGCCACCGCCCCCGGGTCCGGCGCCCACACCGAACCGGCCCGCCTGGGCCGACTGGAACCCCGGCGGGGGGGCCGTCGCCTGGACGATCGGCGTCGAAGAGGAGGTCATGCTGCTCGACCCCCATGGCTGGTCTCTGACGCCCGCGATCGACGCCGTCCTCCCAGCCCTCAGCGACGAGCTCGCCCCCCACGTCGGAGCCGAGACCCACGGCTCTGCGCTCGAGCTCCGCACCGGCGCTCACGCCAACGTCGCCGCCGGCATGTCCGAGTTGCGCGGACTCCGCGACAGGCTCGCCGCCGAGCTCTCCCCGTTCGGACTGCGCGCCGCCGTCGCCGGCATGCACCCGTTCGCCGTCTGGCAGGACACCCAGATCTCCGCCGGCGCACGCTACCGCCTGCTGCACGGCTCGATGCGCGAGCTCGCCCGCCGCGAGCCCACCTTCGCCCTCCACGTCCACGTCGCCGTGATCGATCCCGAGGACGCCCTCGGCGCCCTCAACCGGATCCGCGCCCACCTACCGCTCCTGCTCGCCCTCTCGGCCAACTCGCCCTACTGGCAGGGCCGCGACACCGGCCTCGCATCCGCCAGGACCCCGCTCTTCCAGGCCTTTCCCCGAGTCGGCATTCCCCGCGCCTTCGCCGACTACGGCGAGTACGTCGAGGCGATCGACCTCCTGCTCCGCTGCGACGCCTTCCCCGAGCCGACCTTCCTCTGGTGGGACGTCCGCCTCCAGCCGCGGTTCGGCACGATCGAGGTCCGGATCATGGACGCCCAGACGACGATCGCCGACTCCGCCGGACTGATCGCCCTCGTCCAGACCCTCGTCCGCCTCGAGGTCGAAGAGGGGTACGCCCCCGACGCCCTCGTCGACGCCCCGGAGGTGCTCTCCGAGAATCGCTTCCTCGCCGCTCGCGACGGCATCGACGCCGAGCTGATCGACCCGACCGCCGGTCGCCGCGTCCCCGCCCGCGAGCTGCTCGGCCAGACGCTCGCCGCCTGCCGTCCCCACGCCGACGATCTCGGCTGCGCCGCCGAGCTCGAGACCATCCGCCAGCTCAGCGACCGGCCCGGACGCGCCCGCCAGATGTCCGGAGCCGGCGGGCCCGACGGCCTCGTTGGCCTGGTTGCCGCCCTCGCCGGCGCTTTCAGCTGACGTCGGGAGGGCACGGGCGGGCCTGGTCGCCGGGCGGGCCGGGTGCTGCGCTCCGCTCTGCCAGAATTCGCACGAAGTTCGACGTTTCGTCGCGTTCTGTACGGATTTCCGGAAAGGTTGGACTCTCCCGACGCGGTCCGTCCGGCCGACCTTCCGTCACCGGCCCCCCGCCGACGGACTTAGCGGCCGCTAACCCAGGGTGAAGCCGGCGCTCAGGAAGGATTGCTGAAATGGCGCTCATGAAATCTCCAGATCTGCGGCTCGACGCCGGCGACGACGCGGCGGGTCACCGGTGAGATTCGGCGCGCCCCTGGTCCTGCTCGGACTGCTCGCCGTCATCCTGCTCGTCGCCTACTACGTCGACCGGCAGCGCCGCAGCGGCCGCGTCGCGCCGACGTTCGCCACCGCACTGATGGTCCCGTCGGTCGCGCCCCGCAGGCCCGGCTGGCGACGCCACATCCCGCTCGCCGCCCTCGCCCTCGCGCTCGCCCTCCTGGTCGCCGCCGCCGCCCGCCCGACGATCAGCGTCTCCGAGCCGATCGGCGGACTCTCGATTCTCCTGGCGACCGACGTCAGCGGGTCGATGCAGGCGACCGACATCGCCCCCAACCGGATCACCGCCGCCCAGCATGCCGCCAACTCGTTCGTCCTCGCGGCCCCCAAATCGGCCTCGATCGGCGTGATGGAGTTCGACCAGACGCCGACCGTCCTCTCCCTGCCGAGCACCAACCGCCTGCGGACGTTCGCCGCCCTCGGGCAGCTCAAGATCTCCGGTGGGACCGCGACCGGCGACGCCGTCGAGGAGGGCGTCTCGATCCTCGGGCGCAATCGGATCGGCGCCGCCGGCAAGCAGGCGCCGGCCGCGATGATCGTCCTGTCCGACGGCAAGAGCACCAGCGGCGTCGACCCGGTGACCGCCGCCAAGCTCGCCAAGCGCGACGACATCCCCGTCTACACCGTCGCCCTCGGTACCCCGTCGGGCACGATCAACGTGCGCGGCAAGAACGGGACGTCGCACGTTGTCGCCGCGCCGGTCGACCCGACCACGCTCCAAGCGATCGCCAAGGCGTCCGGCGGGCAGTCCTTCACGGCGACCAACGCCAGCGGCCTCAGCGTGATCTACCGGGACCTCAGCAAGCGGCTTGCCCGCCACGAGGTCCCCCGCCAGGTGACGACGGACTTCGTCGGCGGCGGACTCGTCCTCCTACTGTTGGGGAGCACGCTCTCCCTGGCCCTGTTCGGCAGATTGATCTGAGACCGACCCGCGACTGATGCCCGACCCCTTTCCCCGAATCACAAGACGCGCCGCGTCAGACCCCAAGGAGACGACCCCGATGACCGAGCTCGACGACCGATCAGGAGATCCCGCAGCCCTCTGGGACGACCCGCGCACCGTGCTCCAGGAGGCCCTCTCGGAGATCCGGCGCGTGATCGTCGGTCAGGACGCGATGCTCGAGCGGCTGCTCGTCAGCCTGCTCGCCGGCGGCCACGTCCTCCTCGAGGGCGTCCCCGGCCTCGCGAAGACGCTCACCGTGAAGACGATGGCCCAGGTCGTCGGCGGGTCGTTCAACCGCGTCCAGTTCACCCCCGACCTGGTTCCCGCGGACCTCGTCGGCACACGGATCTACCGGCCGGATACCGGCAAGTTCGACATCGACCTCGGCCCGGTCTTCGCCAACTTCGTGCTCGCCGACGAGATCAACCGGGCTCCCGCGAAGGTCCAGTCCGCCCTGCTCGAGGTCATGCAGGAGCAGCAGGTCACGATCGGCGGCACGACCTACCCCGTGCCGCGGCCGTTCCTCGTGATGGCCACCCAGAACCCGATCGAGTCGGAGGGCACCTACGCGCTACCGGAGGCACAGGTCGACCGCTTCCTGATGAAGATCGTCGTCGGCTACCCGTCGTTCGGCGAGGAGGCCGCCGTCGTCGGCCGGAGCCTCGGCGCGCCGGCCAGCGTCAACCAGCGGCTCAGCCTCGACGACCTCGAGCGGATCGCGACGGCCGCCCGGTCGGTGCTCGTCGACCGCGAGATGATCAGCTACGCCGTCGCCCTGACCACCGCGACCCGCGACCCCGCCGCCTACGGGCTCAAGGAGATCGCCGGGTACATCGAGTACGGCGCCAGCCCGCGCGGCTCGCTCGGTCTCGTCCGCGCCGCCCGCGTCCTCGCGATGTTCCGCGGCCGGCGTCACATCACCGCCCAGGACCTCCGCGACCTCGCCCCCGACGTCCTGCGCCACCGGCTCGTCCTCTCCTACGACGCGCTCAGCGACGGGATCACCGCCGACGCGCTGATCGAGCAGATCCTCGCCGGCGTCGCGCTGCCCAGCGAGGACCACATGAGCCGGGCCTCGGAGCAGGCCGCGTGACCCACGCGCCACTCGAGGTCCCCGCCGCCCGGCAGGGTCCGGGACCGATGTCCCAGGCCCTGATCGATGCTCTGGGGCTCGGGATGGTCCGCCGAGCGGCCGGCGGTCTACCGGGCGATCTGCGCGCGGCCAGCGTCGGCGGCGGCAGCGAGCTCGCGTTGCTGCGGATCTACGAGACGGGCGACGACGTCCGCAACATCGACGCCGCGGCGACCGCCCGGACCGGCGAGGCTCACGTCCGCGTCCACGTCCCCGAGCGGACCCACGTCACCTGGCTCGTGCTCGACGTCTCGCCGTCGATGGCCTTCGGCACGACCGCCCGGCTCAAGGCCGACGTCGCCGAGGGCGCCGCGCTCGTGCTCGCTCGGCTGGCCGTCCGTCGCGCCGGCAGCCTCGGCCTCGTGACGTTCGGCGGCGGACCCGTCCAGATCGTCCCGCCGCGTTCGTCGAAGGCCGCGATGCTCGGCCTCCGCCGCACCCTTGCCGAAGGCGTCGTCCCGGACGGCCACCGCGATCCCCACGGCCTGGCCCATGCGCTCAAGCAGATCGCGACCAGCTCGAAGGCTCCCGGCCTGATCGCCGTGATCTCGGACTTCCGCGAGCAGGACGGCTGGATTCGCGCGCTCGCGGCCCTGCGGCACCGCCATGCGGTCCTCGCGGTCGAGGTCGGCGACCCCCGCGAGAGCCAGCTGCCCGCGGTCGGCCGGCTCGTCGTCGTCGACCCCGAGACCGGCGACACGCTCGAGGTCGACACGTCCCGCCGGGTTCGCGACCGCTTCGCCGAGCTCGAAGCCGCCCGCCGGGCAGAGCTGATCGCGGTGCTCCGGCGCGCCCGCGTCGACCACGTCTCGCTCTCGACCGAGGGCGACTGGCTGCTCGAGCTCGGGCGTCGCCTCCGATGAGCTTCGCCGACCCCTATTGGCTGCTCGGCCTGCTCGCCGTCCCCGTCCTGCTCGGCCTGCACATCCTCGCCGGCCGCCGGGCCAAGCGCTACGCGGTCCGCTTCCCCGCGATGGCCAGCCTCCGGATCGCCGCCGCCGGCGGCCTGTCCTGGCGCCGGCACATCCCCGTCGGCCTGCTCCTCCTCGCGGTCGCCGCCCTCCTGATGACGCTCGCCCGGCCCGACCGGACCGTCCGGATCGCCAATGCCGGCGCCTCGATCATGCTCGTCTTCGACCACTCCGGCTCGATGGAGGCAACCGACGTCGCCCCGAACCGGCTGGCCGCCGCCGAGCAGGCGGCCAACACCTTCATGAGCAAGCTGCCGTCCGCCGTGAAGGTCGGCGTCGTGACGTTCTCCAGCGCGCCCGACGGAGTCCAGGCGCCGACGACCAACCGCACGCCCGTCAAGCAGCTGATCGGCGCCCAGGTCGCCGACGGGGCGACCGCGACCGGCGACGCACTCTCGCTCGCCCTGACCCTGCTGCCCCACGCCGCCAAGGGCAAGCCCGACCCGTCGGCGATCGTCCTGCTCTCCGACGGCGCCTACAACACCGGCCAGAATCCGCTCCCGGTGGCGACCCAGGCCGGCGGCCTGAGGATCCCGATCTACACCGTCGGCCTGGGCACCGCCGGCGCGACGATCCCCGACCCCGAGTCGTTCACCGGCGTCGACGCCGTCCCCCCGGATCCCGCGCTGATGGCCGCGATCGCCGCCGCCTCCCACGCCCAGTCGTACTCCGCCACCGACGCCGGATCCCTGAACGGGATCTACAAGAAGCTCGGCAGCCAGCTCGGCTCGCGGCCCCGCCGCGACGACATCACCGTCTCGTTCGCCGTCGCCGGCCTGCTCCTGCTCGGCGCGGCCGCCGCCGCCGCGGTCGGCCTGGGCGCACGGATGTCCTGAGCCGCGGCGCGCGCGCCGGTTGCGCCCTCGCCGACGGCAGCCGGCGGCCGAATCGCTCGGTCACGCCAGACCGTGGGACGTACCCTGCGAGGTCAGGGTATTTTCGGGTTTCGGTACGAAACGCGACAGTCTGTCGCGATTCGTACGATCCTTCCAACGGGCTCGACGATCCGCCGGCCCCTCTGATCGTCGTCGGCCGCGGCGGCTGTCTACTCGCCGTGCGGCTGTCTACTCGCCGTGCGGCTGTCGCCGTGCGGCTGTCTACTCGCCGTCCGGGGGGTCCTCGCCGGCCGCGGCCGCCTTCAGCGCGGCCGCCCGGTTGATCCCGTCGGCCGTGTCGTCGTGGTCCTGCTTCGGGCTGAAGACGAAATGCCAGAGCAGCCACAGCCCGCCGTAGCCGCCGATCAGCGAGACGAGCGAGATGATCGAGATCGGCGTGTAGTTGGTCGCCAGAAGGCTCACCGTCCCGACCCTAACACGCCGGTTTCCCGCGGGCCCTTGGTAGGCTCGTGCGGTGGCCCTCGACCCACACGAGGACGGCCTGCCCGGGCGCTCCGGTCCGCGCGCGCCGACCCGGCGGTGGCCGCGTCGGCGTCTGGTCTTCCAGGCGGCGACCGTCCTGCTCGCCGTCGGCTTCGGTTACCTCGCCGTCCGCAACGTCCGCTTCTCGGACGCCTGGCGCGCGCTCGGGTCCAGCGACTTCTGGTGGCTGATCCCGGCCTCGGCCGCGTTCGCCGGCGCGACCCTGATGCGGGCGCTCCGCTGGCGATCGCTGTTTGCCCAGGGTCGGCGTCCCCCGCGCGGGCCGATCGTCGCGGCCACGCTGATCGGCTACCTGTTCAACAACATCATGCCCGCCCGGGCCGGCGAGGCCGCCCGCGTCGTCGCCCTCAACCAGCGGGCCGGGACGCCGGTCGCCGAGATCGTCGGGACGGTCGTCGTCGAGCGGGCCTACGACGTTCTCTCGATCCTCGTGATCTTCTTCTGCGCGGCTCCCTGGCTGCCGCATGTCAGCTGGCTTGGCCCGGCCGCCGTCTTCGCCGCCGCGCTCGCCGCCGTCTTCGCCGTGGCGATCTGGGTCCTCGCCGTCCACGGCGATCGGCCGCTCCGGTTCGTCCTGCGGCCGCTCGCCCGCCTACCCCGGCTCAGCCCCGAGCGGGTCGACGCGTTCAGCGCCGGCCTCGCCAGCGGCCTGTCCGGCCTCCGCGACCGGCGCGTTGCCCTCGAGGCGTTCGCCTGGAGCCTCGGAATCTGGCTGCTGAGCGCGCTGTGGGCCTGGCTGATCCTGCTCGCGTTCGAGCCGAAGCTGGGTTTCCCGGCCGGTGTCCTCGTGATCGTCGCGATCGGCCTCTCGATGATCATTCCGTCGCCGCCGGCCGCCGTCGGCGTCTTCGAGGCGGCCGCACTGCTCGCCCTGAAGGCGTATGGCGTCTCCCAGACCCGGGCCCTGCCATATGCTCTGGTGCTGCACGTGGCCAACTTCATACCGCTCATTCTCGGCGGCGTCGTCACGCTCCGGGTCGGCGCCCGGCGACCCCGCCGGCCGGCGTCGGTACCGACCTATACTGGGCTTGCACCCGACGGAAGTGGGGCCTAGTGCAGGAGATGGTGATCTACGGCGTCAGCTTCGACATGGTCGGCAAGCAGCCGATCGTGCTGCTGAAGACCGTGGAGGGCAACCGGTTCCTGCCGATCTGGATCGGACACCCCGAGGCCGCGTCGATCCTGATGAAGCTCCAGGGAGCGACGACACCCCGTCCGATGACCCACGACCTGCTCTGCTCGATGCTCGGCGAGCTCGAGGTTCGCTGCACCCAGATCGCCGTGACCGAGCTCCGGGAGAACACCTTCTACGCGTCGATCACGCTCAACGTCAACGGACGCGAGCTCGAGATCGACTCCCGGCCGAGCGACGCGATCGCCCTCGCCGTCCGCGCCGGCGCGCCGATCTTCGCGGCCGACGAGGTGATCGCCGAGTCGGCGATCGAGTTCGAGCACGAGGTCGAGGACACCGACGATGTCGTCGAGAAGTTCAAGGAGTTCCTCGACCAGGTCTCACCCGAGGACTTCGCCGGCGAGTCGTAGTCCCGCCCGCCTCGCCCGAGCCCTTTCAACCCGCGCCCACCCGGCGTAGGATGGCGCCGTGTCCGACGCTCCGCCCGGCCGTGCGGCAGCCCGACGCGGGGCTGGAGTCGCGCCCCGCCGCCGGGTCGTCCGCATCGCGCCCGCCGGCGCCGTCTGTCTCGCCCTGCTGAGCACGACCGCCGCCCGCTCGGACCCCGACTTCGGCACGCTCGGCCTCAACGCGTCGCGATTCGGGTCGGTCGTCTCGATCCGCACGCCGTCCACGAGCCTCAACCAGCCGCAGGACGAGTTCGTCGTCCAGCGCGACGCCGTCCAGAGCCAGAACAGCGATCCCGGGCTGATCCAGGCCGGCATCTACCGCTCGGGCAGCGGGATCGGCCTCGACAACTGCGGCGCCCACACGGCCTACGTCATCTTCACCGAGGTCAAGGCGGCCAACTCGCCGGCCTACAGATGCCAGCTCTACACCGATCTCGCCCCCGGATCGATCCTCACACTCGACATCTTCCGCTTCAAGACGGCCGGGACCTGGGGCATGCGCATCAACGGCGTCCAGACCAGCGCGATCTACCGGCTCGGCTTCAGCCGTGGCGACCCGGCGATCGGGACGGAGATCCAGAGCATCGGCACCGGCTACCAGACCCAGACCTCGACCCACTACGAGCCGGCCGGCGACGCCCAGTGGACGGTCTACACGACGGCCGGCCGCCAGCACGTCCACCGGGTCACCCGCCGCGACTCGCTCTCCGCATATCCGATGGAGGACCACTTCTGGAAGATCACCCGCCCGCCGGCCGCGGTCACGATCACCCACCGGGAGCCATAGGTGCGCCGGCGGCCGCGCCTGCTCGCCGCCGCGGCGGCGGTCGTCGTCCTCGGCGGCGGCGTGCTCGCCGTCGTCCTCCTGACCGGCGGGTCCGGCCACCCCTCGGGCGGGGTCAAGGTGAACCTCACCGGCATCGCCGGCAATGTCGCCCCCGGCGCCTCGGCCGCCCTGATCGTCCCGCGCGCCGCGCCCGCCGGCGCCCGCCGGCTCCAGGTCATGCTGCCCGCCCCGCTGATCCACCCACGGCCGGCAGCCGGTCCGCTCGCGACCGACGCGACGACCGCCGCCGTCTACGCCGGAGCCGGCTGGCGGGGCACGATGATCGCGTCGATCGCCGCCGTCGACGTGCCCGCGCTGACCCAGTTCGTGACGACCGACAAGTCCGGCGGCCAGGCGCCCGGGGCCTCGTTCTACCTCGACGGAACGGTCCGGCTCACGCCGGGCCAGAAGCTCCCAGTCCTGCCGATGCTCGACAAGGTCGGCCCGGCCGCCGAGCGCAGGCAGCTCGACGAGAACATCCGCACCCTGGTCCGCGGCCTGCCGCGCCGGTCGGTGATCCGCGCCAGCGTCACGCGCATCGCCGTCGACCCCGCCGTCGGCGGCATGGCCTACTCGGTCGCGCTCAGGGTCCGCGACCTGCGCCGGCTGACCCACCACTTCGGCGACATCTTCATCGGCCTCGGGACCGGCCTCGCCCCCGGCCCCGACTCGACCGTCGAGGGGCTCGCGATCCACGCCGAGGACGTCGCCGGGCGGACCGCCGGAAGCTGGATCGCGACGCGCGCCGAGCAGGGGACGACGGTGATCGACCCGCACCTCCACGTCCCGCGGATGCTCGTCCCCCGGCTCCACTTCGTCGACGAGACCGGCGGACCCCGGCCGCTGCCGTCGGCCACGGCCGGCCCGGTCACGTGAAGCCGGCCGTCGCCTCGCGCCGTCCGCTCGGCTGAGCTCCACGCCGCCCGCCCGACGCCGCCTCGCCGGTCCGGCCACCCCGATCCGCCGACCGCCGGTCCCCGGCAGATCGACGTTTGGGCCGGGGGACGACTGCGTAGATTGGTGGCGTGCGCCCGAGGCTCCCGATCAGGTTCGCCGTCCCGCTGGCCGCGATCCTCTGTGCCCTCGCCGGCGGCGCCCCGGCCGCCGGCCGGCCTGCCGGCCGGCAGGCCGGCCGGTCCGTCGCGGTGCCCAAGGTGACCGGCACCTACGACCTCGTCACCGCCTACTCCCGGCTTCGCCGGGCCGGCCTGCGAATGGCGATCCCCCAGCCGTTCTCCCTGCGCTCGCTCTGCCTCCCGACCGCCCGCGCCCAGTCGCCGGCCGCCGGTACCCGGACGGCGGGGCATTCGACGGTCGTCGTCCGCCAGCTGACCTGCTTCCTCGGCAGCCCGGCCGGCGACTACGAGCAGGCTGCGGTCGTCCCCGACTTCAGCGGCCGCACCGCGAGCTCGGCCGTCCGCTGGGCCAAGCAGAACCAGCTCTACTGGGAGCTCGACCGGCTCCCGGCCCTGCGTCCGTCGTCCCGCCCGTCGATGCTCGACAACTATGTCGTCACCCACCAGCGACCGGCCGCCGGGTCCCTGCTCGCGCGCGGTACCGCCTGTCCCGGCGTGGCGACCGGCTGCTTCGAGCCGACGCCGCTCGTGATGCGGGCCCGCGCCCGCCGTTGACGCTCGTGACGCGGGCCCGCGCCCGCCGCTGACCGCGACCCGCGCTGGCCGGGCGGCGCCACCCGCGTCCGCGGGTCGGGCGCCCGACCCGGGCCGGCCTCAGCGCGCCGCTCGCGCGAGGCCCGAGTCGAGGATCCGAGCGATCAGCGCGTCGAACGAGATCCCCGCGGCGTCCGCCGCCTGGGGCAGGAGGCTGGTCTCCGTCAGGCCGGGGATCGCGTTGACCTCGAGCACCTCGAGGCTCCCGCTCTCGGCCTCGAGCATCAGGTCGACCCGAGCGAACCCGTAGCACCCGATCTCCTCGTAGACGGCGAGCGCCAGCTCCTGAGCCCGCGCCGAGACCTCGTCCGGGAGGACCGCCGGGCAGACGAAGCTCGTCCGGCCGATCTCGTACCGGGCGGCGAAGAAGTCGTGGAAGCCCTTCTCCCGAGGGACCGCCTCGAGCACCGGCAGCGCCTGGGCGCTCGCGCCGTCCGCGCTCTGGAGGATCGACACGGCCAGCTCCCGCCCGTCGACGAACCGCTCGATCAGGACCTTGCGGTCGTAGGAGAACGCGGCGACCAGGGCGGCCGGGACGTCGGCCGCCGATCCCGCGAACTTGACGCCGAGCGCCGACCCCTGGCCGGCCGGCTTGACGACCAGCGGGAAGCCCAGCCGCTGCTCGATCGCCGGCAGGGCGCGGGCGGCGCCGAGCTCCTTGAAGGCGGTCTCGTTGAACGCGTAGAAATCCGGCGTCGGCAGCCCGGCATCGACCATCGCGTGCTTCGCGAGGACCTTGTCCGAGCAGTGGATGCACGCCGAGACGCCCGATGCCGTGTACGGGATGCCGAGGATCTCGAGCAGCTCCTGGACGGTCCCGTCCTCGCCGTCGCGCCCGTGCAGCGCGATGAACGCGATCTCCGGCTCGGCATCCTCGATCCGCTCGATCAGATCCCCGCCGACATCGATGTCGATCGCCTCGTGGCCGAGCCGGACGAGGGCGTCCTGGACGCGGGCGCCCGACTTGAGCGAGACCTGCCGCTCGAGCGATCGGCCGCCTCGAAGCAGCGCGACCCGGGCCATTAGCAGCGCCGCTTGTGGCCCGCCTGGGGCCGCGTCTCCCGGTCGCCCCGAGCTCGGCGGGGCAGCTCGAAGACGTCGGCCAGCTCGGCATCCGGCTCGCGCGGCGCCGGCTCGGCCGGCGGGGCGATCGCGCGCGGCTGGCGGCCGCCGACTGTCGACGGAGTTCCCGAGACGGCTCCGTAGAGCGCGACCTGGGCGGCGATCGTCTTGCCGATCCGGCGGATCCCCTCGCGGATCTGGTCCTCACCGACGCCGGAGAAGTTGAGTCGCATCGACGATCCGCCCCGCCCGTCGGTGTAGGCGGCCGCCCCCGGCACGAACGCGACCTTCTCGTCGAGCGCCCGCGCCAGCAGGTCGGTCGTGTCGATGTAGGCCGGCAGCGTCGCCCAGATGAACAGACCGCCGTTGGGGTGGGTCCAGTGGGCCTCGGCCGGGAAGTGCTCGGAGAGGGCGTCGAGCATGACGTCGCGCCTGCGCCGGTAGAGCTCGCGCAGGCCGGCGATGTACTCGCGCCACCCACCCGTCTGGAAGTACGCGCTGACGAACATCTGGGTCGTCGTCGACGAGCACAGATCGGCCCCCTGCTTGCCGAGGTTCAGCTTCGCCAGCACGGGCCGCGGCGCGACGGCCCAGCCGAGCCGGAGCCCGGGGGAGAGGATCTTCGAGAACGTCCCCAGGTAGATCACCAGATCGCCGCCGTCGATCGACCGCAGCGTCGGCAGCGGCTCGCCCTCGTAGCGCAGCAGCCCGTACGGATTGTCCTCGAGCACGAGCAGCTCCCGCTCGCGCGCGACCTCGACCAGCCGGCGCCGGCGGGCCAACGACATCGTCACGCCGCCCGGGTTCTGGAAGGTCGGGATCGTGTAGATGAACTTCGGCCTTCGGCCTTCGTCGGACAGCGCCTCCAGCGTCTCCTCGAGCCGGTCGATCCGCATCCCGTCCGCGTCCATCTCGATCTGGATGACCTCGGCCTCGTACGAGCAGAACGTCGGTACCGCGCCCGGATACGTGGGCGCCTCCGCGACGATCACGTCGCCCGGGTCGATCAACGCCTTGCAGACGAGGTCGATCACCTGCTGGCCGCCCGTCGTGATCAGGATCTCGTCGCGCGAGACGCCCATCCCCTCGGCCGCCATCACCTCGATCACGCAGTCCTTCGCCGAGGCCAGGCCCTCGGTCGGCCCGTACTGGAGCGCCCGGGCCGTCGACTCGCCGACCCGGCTCATCACGTCGTCGAAGAGGTCCGGCGAGAACGTCGACGTGTCCGGCAGCCCGCCGGCCAGCGAGATCACCTCCGGATGCTCGGTGATCGCCATCAGGTCGCGCATCACCGACGAGCGCATCACCCGCGTCCGCGACGCGAACAGGCTCGTGTAGCGCTCGAGCTCGTGCGAAGCCGGCCGCTGCGGCCGGAGCGGTCCGGCCGCCATGCCGGAGTGGTGGGCGTCGGGGGCCGCGCGCTGATCCGCGCCGCGGTCGGGGCCGTCGTCTATCGTCATGCCCCTGAACCGTAGCGGACGCTAAAGCCGACCCGATGAACACGATCCTGTACATAGGCCAGGGAGCCGGGCTCGCCGTCGCGGCCGGTCTCCGGCCGTTCTTCCCCGCCGTGCTGGCCGGCGCCGTCGCGGCCGACGATCTCGGCCTGACCCACGGTCTGGCGCTCGATTTCGCCGGCACCGACTACTCGTTTCTCCAGTCGACGGTCTTCCTCCTCGTCGTCGTCGTCCTGCTCGTCGCCGCCTTCGTCGCCGTTCGCCGGCTCGGCGCCGAGCGCTTCGAGGCCGGTCCGCTCGGGTCGGCCGTGGCCGGCGCGAGCCTCGGAATCGGCGCGCTCCTCTTCGCGGCCGTGCTCGCCGAGCATCACGACACCGCCTGGGTCGGCCTCGTCGCCGGCCTGCTGTGCGCCGGCCTCGCCCAGGCCGCCTCGCGCGGCCTGCTCGCCCGGACCCGCGCCCGCCTCGCCGAGGGGCCCGCCCGGGATGCCCTCGCCGTCTACGTCGACGCCGTCTCCCTCGTGCTCGCCGCACTCGCCGTCTTCGCGCCGCCGGTCTCCTATCTCGCGCTCGTCTTCTTCGCCCGGCTGCTCTACGGCGCCCGCCGCCGCGAGGGCGAGAAATACGCGGGCCTGCGCATCCTGCGGTGACCAGGAAGCTGATCCTCGCCGTGATCGACGGCGCCAAGCCCGCGATGCTCGACCGCACCGTCGCCGAGGGCCGGGCCCCGATCCTCGAGCTGCTGATCGAACGCGGGACCTACGTCCGCGACGCCGTCGCCGTCTTCCCGTCGGTCACGCCCGTCTGCGCCGCGTCGATCATCACCGGCGTCGGCCAGGACCGCCACCTGATCCCGTCGATGAACTGGTATCACCGCGGCGAGGGCCGCTACGTCGAATACGGGTCGAGCTTCCGCGCGTCCCGCCGGTTCGGCCTGGCCCGCCAGCTGACCGACACGATCTACAACATGAACCGCGCCCACCTCGCGTCCGACGAGCTGACGATCTTCGAGTCGCTCGACGACGCCGGGGTTCGCACGGCCGGCACGACCTACCTGATGTACCGCGGTCGATTCCGTCACGAGCCGTCGCTCGAGACGCCGCTCACCCGCTTCGCCTCGCGGACGCTGATCCGCCACCCCGTGATGGGGCCGAAGGAGCTCTTCTACGCCGACATCTTCGCCAGCCGCGAGACCGGCTGCCGCGGCCTCGTCGGGATGCCCGGGATCCGCGACCAGCACACCGGCTGCGTCGGCAAATACCTCGTCGAACAAGACCTGTTCGACTTCATGCTCTTCTCCCTGCCCGACAACGACGCCTACTCCCACAAGCACGGACCCCACGCCCAGGTCGACTCGATCGCCCTCGCCGACCTCCAGCTCGCCAGGCTCGTCGAGGCCGCCGGCGGGCCCGACGCGTTTCTCGCCGACCACGCCGTGATCGTCGTCGCCGACCACGCCCACGGCGCGATCGAGCGGTCGGTCTCGCTCGTCGACGAGCTCTCCGACTTCGCGATCCTCCAGCCCAACGGCGCCCGTCCCGACGACGCCGAGATCGCCGTCTGCCCGGCCCAGCGCTCGGCGATGATCTACCTGCTCGGCGACGCCCACCTACGGCTCGGGGAGATCCTCGCCAAGGCCAGATCGATCCCCGGAGTCGACCTCGTGATGTGGCGGGAGTCGTCCGCCGACGGCGTCGTCGCGGTGCTGGCCGGCCAGCGCGGCGAGCTCCGCTTCGCTCCCGGCGACGGCGTCTCGGACCCGCGCGGCCGCCGCTGGCGGCTGGACGGCCAGCTCGGGACGGTCGACGCCCGGCTCGAGCACGGCGTCCTGCGCAGCGACCACTACCCCGACGTGCTCGGTCGCGCCTGGGACGCCCTCGCCTGCCCGACGTCCGGCGAGATCCTGCTCTCGGCGGCCCCGGCCTACGAGTTCTGCGACTGGGGCGGCGGCCACCACGTCGGCGGCGGCAGCCACGGCTCGCTCCACGCCAGCGACTCGCTCGCCCCGCTGATCTGCACCGGCCTCGACGGCCCCCCGCTCGAGCGCGAGCAGTGGTCGATCAAGGACGTCGCCCCCCTCGTGCTCGGCCATTTCGGCCTTCGGCCCGGACCCGCCCCGCCCGTCCCCGAGGCCTTCTCCGCCGCCGCGAGCCCGGGGGCGCCGGCTTGAAGCCGGCCGTCCTCGCCGCCCTCGTCGCCGCGCTCATCATCCCGGCGTCGAGCTCGGCGCTCGCCACCGGTCGCATCGTTCGCGACGCCCCGACCGCCGCCGCCACGACGCCGGCCACCGCCCACGAGACCGCGACCGCCGCCGCCACGGCCCACCCGACCGCGAGCGCCACGACGCCGGGCGGGTCAAACCACGCGCCGGCCACCACGCCGACCGGCCCGGCCCACGCCGCGCCGACACCGACCGGCCCGGGCCGCCCCGCGGCCACGACGTCGACCTCGCCCGGCGAGTCGATCGTCTCGACCCTGTCGTCCGGCCCGGCCGTCGTCGCCCCCGGCGTCCTGTTTCGCCCGACCGCCCTCAACCGGCCGCCGCCCTACCATCTGCGAACGCCGAACCAGGTGATCGCGATCGCCGCCCGGATCCCGTCGATCGCCGCCGCGATCCGCGCCAACCGCGGCGCCTACCCGGTCGCCTACGAGAAGGGCCCCGCCCAGTGGCAGGTCAGCTACTTCTCGCCCGCCGGCAAGGAGGTCGCCCAGGTCCTGATCGACGATCAGACCGCTCGCGTCCGCGAGGCCTGGACCAGCTTCTGGGTCGCCTGGACGATGGCCCGCGGCTACTCCGGCGCGTTCGGCCGCCGCGTCAACGCCCTCTACGTCTGGATTCCCCTCAGCCTGCTCTTCCTCGCCCCGTTCTTCGACCGCCGCCGGCCCTGGCGCCTGCTCCATCTCGACCTGCTCGTCCTCTGGTCCTTCTCGATCTCGCTCGCCTACTTCAACCACGCCGACATCTACCAGTCGGTCCCGACCTCCTATCCGCCGATGGTCTACCTGCTCGGCCGCATGCTCTGGATCGGGCTCCGCCGCCGGGCCCGATCACCCGGCCCGCTCCGGCTCGCCGTGCCCGTCCCCTGGCTGACCGTCGGCCTCGTCTTCCTGATCGGCTTCCGGATCGCCCTCAACGTGACCGACTCGAACGTGATCGACGTCGGCTACGCCGGCGTGATCGGCGCCCAGAAGATCATCGACGGCCAGCCCCTCTACGGAGCCTTCCCGACCGACAACCCCCGCGGCGACACCTACGGTCCGGTCTCCTACCTCGCCTACGTCCCCTTCGTCGAGTCGTTCGGCTTCTCCGGCCGATGGGACGACCTGCCGGCCGCCCACGCCGCCTCGATCGTCTTCGACCTCTGCTGCATCGGCCTGCTCTTCCTGATCGGCCGGATGATCCGCGGCCCGACCCTCGGCGTCGCCCTCGCCTACGCCTGGGCCGCCTTCCCGTTCACCCTGTTCGCAGCCGAGAGCAACACCAACGACGCCCTCGTCGCCGCGCTCCTGCTCGCCACCCTCCTGTTCGCCGGCTCGCCGCCCGGTCGCGGCCTGCTCGGCGCCCTGACCGGCCTGACCAAGTTCGCCCCGCTCGCCCTCGCCCCCCTGCTCGCGACCCACGGACTCCAGGACGAGCCCAGCCGTCGCCGCCGCGCCCGCGGCCTGGCCCTGTTCGGCCTCGCCTTCCTCCTGACCGCCGCGCTCGTCTCGATTCCCGCGCTCGACCACGACTCCCTCTCGCTGATCTACCAGCGGACGATCTCCTACCAGGCCACCCGGCCGGCCCCGTTCTCCGTCTGGGGTCTCTACGGCGGCCTCGGCTGGGAGCAGAGCGCCGTCCAGGTCGCCGGTGTGATCCTCGCCCTCGGCCTCGCCGTCGTCCCCCGGCGCGCCGACCTGATCGGCCTCGCCGCGCTCTGCGCCGCGATCCTGATCGCGATCGAGCTCGGCGTCACCTACTGGTTCTACCTCTACATCCCCTGGTTCTTCGCCCCCGTGATGATCGCCCTGCTCGGTCGCCACGGCGACGACCCCCGGCCGGGCGCCGACGCTCGCAGCCAGCCCGCCGCCCGTGACCTGTCGCTCGAGCTGCTCGCCGCGCCCGCCGGCTGACGCCCGCCCGAACCCCACGCTCTCGCTCCCCCGCCGTCCGCCCAGGCCCGGCGGGGCCGGCCAGAACCTAGAGCTGGAACTGCCCGTCCCGGTAGATGACCTGCTCCCCGCCCCCGCGAACCGTCGCCGTCACCGTCCGGTCCGTCGTCGACACGATGTCCGTGTGGACGCTCGAGTCGTTGAAGCCCAGCCGGGCCCACTCCTCCCTGTCGACGCCCTTCGGATCCCCGTCGTAGCAGTCGTGGTACGACGACCCCAGCGCGATGTGCGTGTTCCCGAACGGCCCGCCCACGTTCTCGTCGTACAGCGTCTCCGCCATGAACTTCGTGATCCGTGAGAACCGGCTGTCGGTCATCGAGAACTCGCCGACCTTGTTCGCGTTCTCCGTCGCCACCATCTCCCGCAGGACGTCCTCGTTCTCGTCGGCGGTCGCCCCGATCACGAGCCCGTCCTTGAACTCCAGGCGGATTCCCGAGATCAGGTTGCCGTACCGGTAGAGCGGCTGGTTGAAGCGGATCCACCCGCTCGTGCCCCGCCAGTCCGGGCTCGTGAAGATCTCGAAGCTCGGGATGTTCCGGCCGCTCCCGCCGATCCAGCACCGCCGCTCACCCAGCGAGACGTGGAGGTCGACATCCTCGCCCTCGATGTGCACCCGCTCGATCTCGAGCGCGTCCAGCCGGCCGACGTACTCGCCGATCTGCGCGCTGACCGCCTTCCACCGGCCGATCGGGTCCTCCTCGTCGAGGAAGCACGCGTCGATGATCTGCTGCCAGTACTCCTCCTCTGTGAGGCCCGCCTCCGCCGCCATCGCCGGCGTCCCGTACAGGCCGAGCGTCCACGTGAAGTCGCCCGCGCTCTCCTTCTCCATCCGCCAGTCCATCAACGGCTTCATCGCCCTGCCCGACCGCATGATCTTCTTCGGTTCGACCCCCTGCAGCGCCTTCGGGTCGCTCGTCGAGATGATCGAGATCTGGTGGTCGAGATCGTCGATCATCCCGTGCATCAGCCGCTCCGGGAAGAAGTCGAGCTGATCCGGCCCGGCGATCTCGAAGAACGCCCGCCGGAGGTTCGCCTCCCCCGCCTCGTCCGGCAGGTACTGGCCGATCACGTGGCCGCCCGACCGCCAGATCGCCTTGTGGACCTCCGCGTACAGCGGCTTCGCCGACTCGTGGCCCGCCACCCGGACGACGTCGCCCGGCCTGATCCCGGTCCCGCCGCCGAGCGCGAAGTCGACGAACACCTTCGCGTACCGCTCGAGGATCTCCTGGGGTGGGGTGTACGCCATCGCGGTCTCCTCGCGCTTGTCAGGGTCAGGCCGAAGCCGTCAGGATCTGCTCGATCGATTCGGCGTGCAGCGGCGTCCCGCACCGGACGAACACGCCCATCACCCACGGGTCCTCCTCCGATGTCGAGAAGCGGACCGGCATCTGCGTGATCAGCGACTCCAGCGCCTGCTCCCGCTTCACGCCGATCACCCCGCCCCTCGGGCCCGTCATGCCGACGTCGGTGATGTACGCCGTCCCCTTCGGCAGGACCCGCGCGTCCGCGGTCGGCACATGCGTGTGCGTCCCGACGACCATGCTGACCCGGCCGTCGAGGTGCCAGCCCATGCCGATCTTCTCGCTCGTCGCCTCCGCGTGCATGTCGACCAGCACGTGGTCGACCTTGCCCCGCATGTCCGACAGGATCGCATCCACCTCGGAGAACGCCGACCGCCCGGCCTTCAGGTACAGGTTGCCCGACAGGTTGATCACGCCCAGCCGGATCCCGCCCCGCTCGACGACCGTGTGGCCCCGACCCGGCTGGCCCCGCAGGTAGTTCGCCGGCCGCACGATCCGCGGCTCGCGGTCGAGATACGGGTAGATGTCCCGGTGGTGGTAGGCGTGGTTGCCGAGCGTGATCGCGTCGACTCCCGCCCCCAGCATCTCGTCCGCCAGCTTCGGCGTGATCCCCAGGCCGCCCGCCACGTTCTCGCCGTTGACGACCACGAACGTCGGCTGATACCGCTCGCGCAGGACCGGCAGCGTGCGCAGCAGCGCCCGCCGTCCCACGCTGCCGACGACATCGCCCAGAAAGAGGATCGTCGCCTCTGCCGGTTGAGCTGGACCAGTCAACGCAGCCGAGCCTAGCCGCCTGCGGCGTCGGCTGCGCGTTCGCCGGCCGAAAATCGTCTCGGAACCGCTCGACGGCGGGGGGCATACTCTCTCGAATGGGGCTGACGATCGACCCGACCGACCCGGACTCGACGGCTGACCGAACGGTCGAGCTCCCGCCCGGCGTCGTCCTCCCGCCGCCGCTCACGCCCCCGCCTCCCGAGCCGCTCGTCCTCGCCCGCAACGTCCAGCTCGTCCTCCTCCTGATCGGCGTGCTCGGCGCCTGGGCCGCCGTCCGCGCCGCCCGCAACGTCGTCCTCCTGTTCGTGGTCGCCAGCCTGATCGCCCTGATCCTCAACCCGATCGTCGGCCTCCTCCACCGGCTCCGCGTCCCCCGCGGCCTCGCCGTCCTGCTCGTCTACGTCTCCTTCTTCGCCGGCATCTTCGGGATCGCCTACCTGCTCTCCTCGCCGATCTCAGACCAGGTCGACTCGTTCCGCCACAACCTTCCCCACCTCACAGACCAGGCCAACAAGAGCCTCGCGTCGATCCAGCGCTTCTTCGACAAGAAGGGGATCCACGTCCAGCTCGTCAAGCAGGGCGGCACCGCCCTCCAGACGCTCCAGACCCAGCTCGTCAAGGGCTCGAGCTCGCTCGTCGCCTTCAGCGGAGCCCTCCTCACCAAGGCCGCCAGCGTCTCGCTCGACCTCGTCCTGATCCTCGTCCTCAGCGTCTACATGCTCGTCTACGGCGGCGAGATCGGCCTGCTCGTCCGCAGCATCATGCCCGGCGACGGCTCGCCCGCCGACGACTACCCGCTCCGCGTCCAGCGGGCCGTCTCCGACTACGTCCGCGGCCAGCTCCTGTTCAGCGCCGTGATGGGCACCACCGCCGGTCTCGCCCTCTACCTGTTCGGCCTGATCGGGATCTTCCCCGACGGCCGGACCTACGCCTTCGCCTTCGGCGCCTTCTTCGGCGTGATGGAGCTGATCCCGTTCATCGGCCCCCTGCTCGGCGCCGTCCCCCCGATCCTCGTCGCCCTCTTCACCGATCCCCTGACCGCCGTCTGGGTCGGCCTGCTCTTCCTCGGCCTCCAGCAACTCGAGGGCCACGTCGTCGCCCCCCAGATCTTCAGCCACGCCCTGCGCATCAATCCCCTCCTCGTGATCTTCGCCCTCCTCTTCGGCGACGCCGTCTACGGCCTCGTCGGCGCTCTGATCGCCCTTCCCCTCGCAGCCGTTCTCCGCGAGACGATCCTCTATCTCCGCCGCCACGTCCTGCTCGAGCCGTGGAACGTCCCACGCAGCCGCCCGCCCGGGTAGCCTCGCGGGCGATGACCGCCGACGCCGAACTCTCGAACGCCGACGGCCCGCCGCTCGAGATCCGCGGCGTCGGCATGCGCTTCGGCGACCGCGACGCCCTCCGCGACGTCAGCTTCGCCGTCGCCCCCGGCGAACTGCTCGCGATCATCGGCCCCAACGGCGCCGGCAAGACCACGCTCCTCTCGATCCTCGCCGGGATCCGCCAGCCGACCGCCGGCACCGTGACCCGCGCCGGCCGCCAGGACGGCCGGATCGGCTGGGTCCCCCAGCAGACCGCCGTCTACGAGAAGCTGTCGGTCGCCGAGAACCTCCGCCTGTTCGCCCGCCTCGAACGCCTCCCCGACCCCCAGGCCGCCGTCGACCGGATGCTCGAGCAGACCGACCTCGTCGACCGCGCCGACGACGAGCTCGGCCGCCTCTCCGGCGGCAATCGCCAGCGTGTCAACATCGCCGTCGGCCTGCTCGGCGACCCCGTCGTCCTCCTGCTCGACGAGCCGTCCGCCTCGCTCGATCCCCGCCAGCGCCAGCGCCTCTGGAAGTTCATCTCCGCCCTCGCCGACCACGGCACCGGCGTCGTCTTCGCCACCCACGACATCGCCGAGGCCGAGCGCCACGCCGAACGCGTCCTCGTGCTCGCCGACGGCGAGCTCCTCTTCACCGGGACGCCGGCTATGCTGAAGGCCGCGGTCGCCGGAGCCGGCGATGGCGAGGCCGGGGCGGGGGCCGGGGGAGAGGTCGAGGCCGGGGGTCGGCCGGCGGAGAGCGACCTCGAGCAGGCGTTCGTCGCGTTCCTCCAGCGACAGGGCCATTAGATGCGCTGGCTGCTGATCAAGGACCTCCAGATCCTCCGCCGGTCGCCCCTGCTCGTCGGCCTGCTGATCGTCTACCCGATCGTGATCGCCCTGCTGATCGGCTTCGCCCTCTCCCGCGCGCCCGAGAAGCCCCGGGTCGCCGTCCTCAACGAGATCCCCGCCGGCAAGCTCTCGATCGACGTCGGTGGCCAGCAGGTCGACATCTCGAGCTACTTCGACGAGCTCTTCGACGCCGTCACGCCGATCTACGTCAAGTCCCGCGCCCAGGGGATCGCCGACGTCCGCTCGGGCGCCGCGCTCGGGACGATCGTGATCCCCGCCGACTTCACCTCCCGCCTCTCGAGCGGCCTCCAGTCGGCCGATGTCGACGTGATCTACAACGGCGACGCCGTCGAGCAGTCCTTCGCCCAGTCGACGATCTCCGCCAAGCTCTCCCAGGCCAACACGGCTCTCGCGACCCGGCTGGCCCATGTCGCCGGCGGCTATGTCGACCTCCTGCGGACCGGCGGCCAGCTCAACGCGTTCGGCACGAGCGTCAAGATCCTCGGGCTCAACAAGAGCAACGCCGCGATCGACTCGGCGATCGCCGGCCTGCCCGAGACGTCCCCCGTCCGCGCGTCACTGCTCCCCGTCGCCCACTTCACCGCCCTCGGCAACGCCGACCTCGGCTTCGCCAAGCTCCTGCTCGAGACGATCGCCAACCCGATCCAGGTCCACACCTCCCTGCTCGCCGGCCGCCGGACCACGCTCGACGCGTTCGCCGTCCCGCTCGCCGTGTCCGTCTCCCTGATGTTCGTCTGCGTCCTGCTCGCCGCCGGCATGCTCTCGCTCGAGCGCGAGGCGAACACCTTCGCCCGGCTGACCCGCGGCCTCGTCTCCGGTGCCGGCGTGCTCGTCGAGAAGGGGCTGCTCGCCGCCGGCTGCGCCTTCGTCGCGACGTTCGCCATGCTCTGCGGAATCGGCGGCTTCGTCCACCTCGACTGGAGCCGGATGCCCCTCTGGATCGTCGCGCTCGCCTCGAGCGCGCTCGCCTTCGCCGCGCTCGGCGTCGCGATCGGCAGCCTCGCCCGCGAGGTCCGCGCCGCCTCCCTGCTCGCCTTCCTGCTCGCCCTGCCCCTGGCCTTCATGGCCCTCGTCCCCAGCGGGTCGATCTCCGGCGGGCTCTACGACGTGATCTCCGTCGTCTCCGCCGTCTTCCCGTTCAAGGCCGGCCTCCAGGCGATCGACGCCGCGATCAACGGGTCCCAGCCCGGGCTCGGCAGCTCGCTGCCGCACCTCGCCGCCCTGATCGTCGTCTTCGCCGTCGCCGCCCGGCTCGGCCTGCGGCGCTTCGCACACTGACTCGCGCCGGCTTCCCGGCCGACCGGGTTGGACGCGGCGGTACGATGGATGCTTCGATGGCCTTTCCCCAGACCCGTCTACGCCGCCTGCGCCGCACCGACGTGCTGCGCGACCTCGTGCGCGAGACGGAGCTCTCGGCCTCCCGGCTGGTCGCCCCACTGTTCGTCGAGGCCGGGCTCGACGGCCGGGCTCCGGTCGACTCGATGCCCGGCGTCGAGCGGCTGTCCCTCTCGCAGGCGGTCGAAGAGGCCGGCGAGCTCCACTCGCTCGGCGTGCCCGGCGTCGTCCTCTTCGGGATCCCCGCCGACAAGGACGACGAGGGGTCGGGCGCCTGGGACGACGAGGGTGTCGTCCAGCTGGCCGTCCGCGCGCTCAAGAAGGCCCACCCCGACCTCCTCGTGATCACCGACGTCTGCCTCTGCGAGTACACCAGCCACGGCCACTGCGGCCTGCTCGGGGCCGACGGATCCGTCCAGAACGACGGGACCGTCGAGCTGCTCGCCCGCGCCGCGCTCAGCCACGCCCGGGCCGGCGCCGACATCGTCGCCCCGAGCGACATGATGGACGGACGGGTCGGCGTCCTGCGCAGGGAGCTCGACGGCGAGGGCTTCGAGGACGTCGCCCTGATGGCCTACTCGGCGAAGTTCGCCTCGGCCTTCTACGGACCCTTCCGCGAGGCCGCCGGCTGCGCCCCGTCGTTCGGCGACCGCCGCGCCTACCAGATGGATCCCGGCAACGCCCGCGAAGCCGTCCGCGAGGCCCTGCTCGACGAGGAGGAGGGAGCCGACGTCCTGATGGTCAAGCCGGCCCTGCCCTACCTCGACGTGATCGCCGCGATCCGGACCGCCAGCCGCCTGCCGATCGCCGCCTACAACGTGAGCGGCGAGTACGCGATGGTCAAGGCCGCCGCCGCCGCCCGGGCGATCGACGAGCGCTCGGTCGTGCTCGAGACGTTGACCGGGATCCGCCGAGCGGGTGCCGACATCATCATCACCTACCACGCCAAGGATGCCGCCAAATGGCTCAAGTAGTCGCGCCGAAGATCCGCAGCCGCAAGGACGGTTCCGCCGTTCCCCTGGACGCGCTCGACAAGCGCCTGATGAACCTGATGCAGGGCAGCTTCCCACTCGACCCCAGGCCCTACGCGTCGGTCGCCGCGGCCGCCGAGATCACCGAGGACGAGGCCATGGA